>JAAYHQ010000039.1 GCA_012727425.1 Bacillota bacterium | reverse complement strand
TTATTCAACCGGGCAAACCAGTGCTGGAGATCTTTAACATAAGTAGGCAACTTGGTCAGGGCTTGGTTTAAATCCTCCACCAGGCCGGGGAAGAAGGTCACCGCTAAAACTGCGCCGCAAATAAACATCAAAAAAAAGACGGTAATGACCGCGGCCAGCCGGCTGGCGCCCTTCCCTTCAAACCATTGAACCAGCGGTTCGAGGAGAAAAGCCAGGAAAAAAGCGAAGAAAAAAGTGAGCATAATCCGGGGGAAAAAAAACAACGCACCGGCAAACAGGGTCAGGAAAGCAGTAAGCAGAAGTAAGGGATGGAATTTAAACCGCATTTTTTCTCAACCCCGTCTCGCGGTTGGCCCCCCTTACGGCCGTGAAACGGAAGAATAAAATGGCCGGGTGGCCATTTCTACACGCAAATTTATCTCCAAAAACAGCCCGACTCTTTATTTAACCCGCCTCCGTAGAAAAAGCAAACTTTGCCCTAAACCTTCCTTCGTTAACAGACCCAAAACCGAGCGGAAGATCGGCCTGACCTGCCGGCGGAGCTTCCTCTCCATTGCCGGGCTTCCCCTTCTCCGTCCCAAAAGCATACTGGCGGCAGCGCCGATTATGCCACCGGCCAAGAGACGACGCCAACGACGGTTCACCTTGCCACCTCCTTTTCGCAGCCGCTCGCGGACCCACACCAATAGTATCTCCTGTTGGGAATAGAATTTAGCCCAAAAAGATCTGGTAAGGTTAATCGCCCAACGAGTTCATGGTCTGGCAAGGAAAAGGAAGATCGAACGGCAAGACCAGTGAAGCCATCACACCAGGTGCGGTGGGAAGCCAAAGAAGCCAACGCCGTTCACCGGCGCGGCGCCTAATCGGGGCGGTTTTTTAGTCGGAGCAATTTTCAAAGGTATATTCCGTTACCACCTCGGCCTTTAATGAACTCCGGACCGAACAATACTTTTCGAGGGAAAGGTTGATCGCCCGCGTAATGACGGTATCATCCAGCCCTTTTCCTTTTAGATGTAAACCCACCCGGATTTTGGTAAACCCGCGGGGATGAGCGGACGCTCTCTCCCCCTCCAGTTCCATGGAGAAAGCCCTTAGTTCAACCCGGGATTTTTGCAGGATCAACACCACATCAATCCCCATGCAACCACCCAGTCCGAAGAGGACCAACTCCATCGGTGTCGGGCCTAAACCCCGTCCGCCGGCTGCCACCGACGCATCGGTGGTGATCCGCTGCCCCGATTCCCCCGTCGCCGAAAAACCTAAGACTCCGTCCCATTCCAACTTGGCTTTCATGAACCATCCTCCTTCTTTACTTAAAAAAGCCTTCACTGCTGATCGACGCCCCGGCGCCTAATTTTAAAGGATCCTCAAAAATTTTTGCCGGAGCCAAAGAAACACCATCCGGCCCCGGCGGAGATGGTGACTACCATTAGTTTTAATCACTTTAAAGAGAAAACAAACCCTCAATAACTCATGACTCGGATATGTAAGCAAAGCTTAAGGCAGTGAGTTGTGTAATTCCTTCTCTCCGGCGATGCCCAGCGGGTAAGTGACCAGTTCCCGGTAGAGGGGACCCTGGGGCCGTAACTCACTGGCAAAGAGGGTAAATCCATCCACACGCATTTCTCCTGTTACCCCCCGCTGTAGTAATCTCTGGTCGAAGACGGCCGGGGGTTTTTTCACCCGCCCTAAGGTTAGATGGGGGGCAAAAGGCCGGTCCGGTTTGGGAAGGCCGCTCTGGAGACAGGCTGCCGTCACCCCGGCCGCCAAAGCCATGAGCTCCGCCCGTCCCTGCTCCACCCCCAACCAGAGCACACGGGGGTTTTGCCAAGCGGGAAAAACGCCCCCTTGGCCCAGGGAAAGTAAAAAAGGCCGGTGGGCGGCGGCTTCCGTCTTCAACAGGGAATCGAGCCTTGCCACTAAGGACCGGGGCTGTTCGCCCAAGAAAAAAAGGGTAAAATGGGCTTGACAAGGGTCAATCCACTTCACCCCTTTACTTGTCGCCGAAAACTGGTCAATCAAGGCGCCCACTTTACTCTGAAGTTCGGCCGCCAACGCCACCGCCAGAAATAACCGCATGCTTTCCTCACTCCTTACTTTCACTGTTTCCGCCCTCCTCCCCGGCAGGTTTGTGGATCACTGTCCGTTCCAGGATAAATTTGCCGTTCAGGCCATAGACACGGATGAGATCAACCGCCGCCAAGTGATAATCCCCATCCTGCCGATTAAAACGGAGAAGGGCGACACTATAAGGAATGGCCTCGTTTCCCAAGCCGCGGAGGCCCGCTGCGCCGGTAGTCCCGGCGTTAACATAAACTTTCCCTGCTTCTTGGGTAATCCCCGGTTGGTGGGTATGACCGTGGATAACAACGGGAATCCCCATCGGCGCCGGGGTGGCCATTTTCCGGTTATGGACCGCCAGCAGGTGGATTTTGGTTCCGGCTTCGGCCGCGTAAGCCTGGAGGGCCTCCGCCTCCGTCTTTAATTCCTCCTCCTCCGGTAGCAAGCTGGTGGTGCCGGCACTGGCGGGATCCGGCCAACCCATAATCGTCAGACCGTTGGTTTCGTAAATCCGTTTTGCCATCACAATGACGTTTTTATACCTTCGTAAACGGGAGGCGACCTCGGCCGAATCATGGTTCCCCGGGATAAACAGGTATTTTACTCCCAGGTTGTTAATTTTCCGGTTCAACTCCGTTTCTAAAGCAGTCCCGTAGTCGGTGAGGTCGCCGGTATCGATCACCAGCTCAACCCCAAAACCGGTAATCACCTTTTCAATAAACTCAATGGCGGCCGGATTATTGTGGATATCCGAAACATGGAGGACTTTCACTTCCCCCTCTCCGTTGGAGACCGGTGAAAGGGTATTGACTTTCGCCCAAACCGTATCTAAACTTCCGGCTACTTCCGCCAGTTTAGCGCTGAAGGCGGGCAGACGGTCCAGCCCTTCTTCGATCAAGCTTAAAGCCCAAGGCGCCGCCGCCAAAACCCCTTCATAACGGGGGTTTTGAAAAGCCGTTTCGTCAAAGTCGGCTAGCACCCCGCCGATGATGAGCAAAACCGAAAGGACCCCGGCGGCGGCCATCCGCCATAAAAAGGCAAACCGGCGCCGGCCAAGGAGCACTGCCACAAATAAACCGGCGCCCCCGCCCACCAGGCATAACTTGGCCAAAAACCAATAAAGATTAATCCTTAACTTAGCTAACAAGCTTTCCAGATATAGACTGGCCTCGGCCACCCCTAACAGTTCATGCTGGAGTAAAGGGAGATCAATCCGTTCCAAAGTCGCCGAGAGAACCACCGGCCACCGGTGGGTGTAAACCCTGATCTCCCCTAAGGGCGGAATCACGAAACGGCTTTCCCCCGGCCAACCCCAGGCAAAGCCCAGTCTCAAGCCGAAAGGGCCCGCCTCAGTCCGCAGTTCACCAAAGGCGGCCAAGCCTAGGCCGATGATGAGTAAAGCCAGCAACCAGAGGCCGGTTTTCTTCATTTTTGGTCCCAGCGTTAACTGCCATGATCGTTGCTTCATCTTGCCCCAACTTTCTTCCACCTAAAAATAACCCGGTTTACTCACGCTGTTTCCTTCAGTAAACTCCGGAACTCTTCCCCGGAGATCCGCTCGGTCGTGAGGAGCCGTTCCGCCCCTTCTTCCAGGAGCGGCCGTTTTGCCGTAAGGATCTTCCGCCCCCGCTCCTCCTGGGTACTGATGATCTCGTTAGAAGCCGCATTAATCCGGTCCTTCGGAGTACACTCTTCGTCCACAATCCCCAGGGACGAAAGGCCGTTTTTAATAATCTCCCTGGCGATCTTGACCGCTTGTTCCAGATCGTTACCGGCGCCGGTGCTCCGGCTTTCGAAAACCAACTCCTCGGCAACGGCCCCGCCCAGAAAGACCGCGATCTGGTCCTCCAGATCCTTTTTGGTGTAAAGAAAACGTTCATTTTTTCCGTTGGGGCGCATAAATCCTAAAGCCTTACCCCGCGGGGCCACTGTGACGTTACCAACGGAGTGGGGACGGACCGTCTCACTGATGATGGCGTGACCGATTTCGTGGACCGCAACCCGGCGCAATTCATCCCGCCGCGGCTTCCGTTCCAGTTTCTCCCCGAGAATCACTTTATCAATGGCCTCTTCCAGCTCCGCCTTGCCTATCTCCCGCTTTCCTTGCCGGAAAGCGAGAATCGCCGCCTCGTTCACCAGCGCTTCCAGGTGAGCGCCGGAAAAACCGAAGGTATCCTCCGCAATGGTCTCCAGGTTAACCTCGGCGGCCAGGGGTTTGTTCTTTGTATGAATCTGTAGGATTTTTAAGCGTCCATCCTTCTCCGGCAGATCTACCTGCACCCGACGGTCAAACCGCCCCGGACGCATCAGGGCTTCGTCCAATAAATCCGCCCGGTTGGTGGCGCCGATCACTAAGATGCGGGTCTCATCCACCGGCTTAATCCCGTCCATCTCCACCAACAATTGGTTTAAGGTTTGATCATATTCCAGATGGGAACTGTGTTTCCCTCTTTTACCACCTAGAACCTCCAACTCATCCAAAAAAATAATGGCCTTTTGTTTTCCCGATTTTTTCGCCAGTTTCCGGGCGCGGGTAAAAAGCTGACGCACCCGTTGGGCGCCAACCCCGGCGTACATCTCGATAAACTCCGAACCCGAAGCGGCAATAAAGACGGAATCAGTGTAGGAAGCAGCCGCTTTGGCCATCAGCGTTTTTCCGGTCCCCGGCGGTCCGCTCAGCAGAATCCCTTTTAACGGCCGAATCCCCAACTTTCTCACTTTTTCTTCGTCTTTCAGGAAGTTAAGAGCCTCCATCAGCTCCCGTTTGGCCATCTCTTGACCGCCGATATCGGCAAAGGTGACCGGAGGAATAACTCCCTTCTCACCAACCGTCTCAACTGTTTCGTAATTTTTCTCCAATCCCCGGCCTTGAAGGTAAAAGCGGAAAATAAAGAAACACCCGCCCAAAAGGAGGAACGGCACTGGATCAAAACCGCGGGCCAGTAAAAAACAGAGCACACCGCCGGTTATCCCAATCAAGATTTCCTTCCCCATCAGCCTTTTCCTCCTTTCAAACCCCCGCCCGCGGCCAATCCGGTGGCCCCATTATGTCTGGGCAGGACTGTAAAATAAGCGTCTTTCCCTTGCTTTAACTGAACATAAAGAAAATCGGCGCCGAGGTATACCCGGAAATCCGCTTCTCCCGCTTCGGCTTGCAAAGTTTGCAATACTTCATAAAGAGTATTATATTCACCGGTGGCTTTGGCCTCTTCCAAAGCAAAACTTAGTTTATAATAGATCTCCGCTAATGCCGGGGAAGGTTCATTGGCAATGGAAACTTTGGTGACCGCCTTGCCCTTTCTCGCCAGCACCTCCCGGAGGAACGGCTCGAGTAGAGTTTGTAAGTTATCAACCCGCTCCGGATTGAGCTTTAGTTCCAAGCTCACTCCTTCCCCCTGCTCCTGTAATTGAAAAGCGTTAACCGCCGGGTTACTCCGTATCCACTTCTCAAGCGGATTACGCTGAAAAATCTTTTCGTACAAAAACCCTCCACCAAACAGGAGCCCGGCGGTGAGGGAAAAGACACCCATCACAAAGATGATCGATCTCAGGCTCCAGTATTTCCGGGACATAGCAATCTCCTTCCTAAGAATGTAAGTGTCATGAAAAGTCTCATGAAGCCCATGTTAATGCCGGGATCAAGTTAATTGACATAAAAAATTATAGCATAGAAAAAGATAACTTTCGAGCTAAAAACGCCGGTAGATCCTGGATCAAATCAGGCTGCCAAATAAAAACCGCCATCCTCCGGAGAGGCGGCGGTTGCCGCTTAAAGCAGTCAGGCAGACCCTTATAGATGATTGGGGAAAGCTTTGGCTACCTCCTGCGAAACTTTTTTATGTTCATTGGCGGACAAGGTTTCTTTGATGTATAACAAATGATTCACTTCCGCACTGAGATCCAAACGGACCGGTTGACGGAGAAGTTCCCCTTTCCGGTCATAGTATAGGGAGAGGACCGGACGGAAAGGTTGATTTTTAGAGACCCGGATCACGCGGCCGACTTCACCCGTATTCAACTGGACAAAGGAGCCGATGGGGTAAACGGCCATGGTTAAGAGGAAGATCTTTAACAATTGGGGATCAAAACCCTTCTGGTCCGCCACAATTAACCTGATGGCTTCCTGGGGGGTGAGCCGTTCCCGGTAAAGACGTTCGGAAATACAGGCATCATAGACATCGGCCAAGGCCACGATCCGGGCTTTGTAGTTGATCTCGCTCCCCTTTAGTCCCTTTGGGTAACCGGAACCATCATACCGTTCATGATGTTCCGCTGCGACCGCCCGGATATCTTCGGGCATATTGGCCGCTAAAAACTGTGCTCCGTACTCCGGATGCTTCCTAACCTCTTGGTGTTCGGTCGGGGTTAAAGTTCCGTTTTTCTTCCAAGTCTCAACCGAGATCTTGAGCATACCAATGTCATGAAGGAGCGCGGCGACACCCAACAAGTTCAATTCCTCTTTGGAGTAACCGAGTTGTTCACCGATTAAAATACTGATAATGCTGACATTGACTGCATGCGAAAAAAGATAGTTGTCGTAACTTTTCATATGGGTCAGGTTGAGCAGCAAGTCCGCATCCATTTTCACCTGTTCGAGCAGGTCACCAACGAGACCATCGAGGACGGCTTGGCTATAGCCGGATTGATCATTCGTATCATAATTGGTGATTAATTGTTCAACCACCGCCACCGATTTTTCATGCGTCTCCGCCATCACCGGCGCTAAAATCTCCTCGTTCTTTTCCTTATCACTCTTTTCCATCGGAGCGATATAAACTTCATCAATGTTAAAGTGACCAATCCGCCGGATCATCTCCATGGTCAGCGTCGTTGAACTTGGCAGTAAAGTCACCCCGGTTCTCGGTATTAAAACATCCTGCGCCAGCACCATCCCTGGGGTTAATTGGTCAACTTTTATCCTGAACACAGCAGTCCCTCCTTACCCGAAATTTTCCTGTAACGCCACATTAATTGTGATCCGGCCTTCCTTCGTCTCCAAGGGAATCACCAGAAATTTTAAGATCTGGGTCGAAACGACGATATCCTTCCCGATCAACAAAGCCGGAGGAGTCAGATTACAGAAATATCCCCGTTCACTTAGGGCGGTCACGGCGTTACCCAGAATCATATTCCCCATCTCACCGATGGCGCTTTTAGCCAACTCGTTTAAGGAGTCGGTCACTAAATTCATCAGCATCTTCGAAGCAAAGACCAGGGCGGTGGCTTCAGAGAGGCAAATGATGATCTGCCCGGTTAGATCCCCGGTGACCCCAATAACCACATTAACTTCGTCCCCCCGGATCGGTGAAGTGACAATCGCCAGCTCCCCCTTGCTCGCTTCGATATTTGCCACTTTTTTGATTACGTCATAAGCCGCTCCGACAAAAGGATTGATAAATTCCGCTTTCAAAAAAAAACCCCCTTCGATGGTTAGAGAAATTGCCTAATTCGCAAAAATTAGGCAATTGGAAATGATCATTTCCTTCTTTGGTTCGTGCAGAATGATATTTATTTGTTTATTCGGTCAAGATTGGTAAATCCCTTTTTTTTCATGAAAAAATCCTTCCCTTACGGGAAGGAGCAACGGGCTTATTCCCCACTCAGTAAGCCCATGGCCACATACTCGCGCCATCCGATCTGCCCGGTGACCGGTAACCGGTTTTGTTGTTGAAATTTCTTAACAGCCTGCTCGGTAGCATAGCCGAAGATCCCGTCGATCCCTTGATCGTAGAGGCCCAACTGTTTGAGGCGTTTTTGTAAGTACATAACGTCCCCGCCCTTTTCCCCTTTGACCAGGCGACGACGGCCCATAAAGGGATCGCCGATAATGTGAACCGGAGTCCCAATCTTAACCCAGCGGTAAAGCTGTTCCACATCACGGTTGTACATCCGGATGCAGCCATGACTTTCCAACCGCCCGATGGACCATGGCTTATTCGTCCCGTGAATCCCGTAAGTCCCGAAGGGAATATTCAGTCCAATCCAACGGGTGCCAAACCCACCGCTCCATTGTCCTTTGTTGATCACCTTCCAATTCCCCACCGGTGTTGGGGTCTCCCGTTTGCCGATGGCCACAGGGAAACTGGCGAAGATCTCCTGGTCAACCAGGACCAGAAGGGATAAATAAGTAGTATCCACAATGATCCGCAGATCTCCCGGCGGGGGCATCGTGGTCACCGCCGTTGCCGTACTCTGCCCCAGCGCTTGCCAAGTGGGAAGATCAACCATACCGGTAACCGTCAGGTGATTTTTCCGCTGGAACGCTTTGACCGCCTCCATGGTCTCCGCATCAAAGACACCCGTAATTAACCGGTCGTAAAGCCTTTCGTTCTTCAAAAAACGCTGCAGCTCTGCAATGTCTTCCCCGGCGGCGCCTAAGGTGATTTCGGTTTCCGGGGGGCAAGCACAACCACCCGGCGCCGCCCCGAAAAGCACTGGTTGCCAGCAGAGAACGAAAAACAACAGTAAACACCAGGTCTTCCCGGTAAATAATCTCATGCCGAAACTTGCCTCCTTCTCTCGTCCGGAAAATTCAAGTCGCCATCTACCTCATATACCTTTAGTATTCACGGACGAACGGAAGCTTATGAAGAGATCATCTTACCGGTGGAAATTTCTTAGGCCTCAAGGGAGACCGCCGGTCCGTTTTTTTCGTTCCAAAAGAGGTAAGTCAGGAATAAACCATTCCCAATGATCCGGCCGGCGATGGCAAAAAAGACCCCGACGACCGGAAGGAGTTTAAGAAAGGTCAAGACAAAACCGCCGGCTAAGAAGGAGAAAACCGGATGGGTCCGTTTCTTTTTCCGAAAAAGTCCACAAAACCAACGACCAACTAGAAGATAAGCCGGCAACTCCCCGAAAAGGAGTAAGACCAGAAACAGAAGGAAAAAGCCGATCCCAAGCGGGAGACCGACGATAGTCAACCCGGTCAGAATCGAAAGGAAAGGCAGAAAGATTAAACTCCCCACCCCGAAACCGATCAGCCGCCGCCAGGGAATCCCGGCTTCCAAAATCCGGTTCCAGTGCCGGGCAAAGAGGAGAAGCCAAACCATACCGCAGAAGAGACTCCCGACAAACCAAATTCCCTGTAGCCCCGTGTATATGGGCGAAACAGCGTCCGCCACCGTCCGGATCTCCCCTCCTACCTTGGCGCCGGGTTTAAAGACCGGAGTCATTCCTTCCTGGTAAGAAAGGTCGCCGCTAATGAAGGCATTTTCACCAATGATCACCTGTCCGGCGTTGACTTGGAAGTCGCCGTCCAGTTTCCCGTTGAAAAGGAGAAAAGCGGCTTTCACCATGGCGGCCTCATCGATTTCCCCTAAAAGTTGGACCGTCGTGTGCCAAGCCAGTAAAGATCCGACCCGGCTCCGGGCGCCGAGCACCAGTTTGGAACCGGCCGTGGAAAGACTGCCCGCCACCACTCCGTCAATCTGTGCATCCAACACCAGACCGCGGAAGTCACCGGTGATCTCCCCGGTAACCTTCGTCCGGCCGATGAGCCCCAGGAGATCGCCGTCCACAACCCCCCGCAGGATCAATTCTTCGGCAACGATCAACAAGTCCCCTTTGATTCGTCCGTCGATTTCGACCACACCGCCGGAGACCCACAAATCGCCATCAATCTCCTCTCCTGCCCGGATAATAATTTCATCGCCCCGCAGTTTCTGCCAGGCCGCAACCGCCGGTTCACCCCGAAAAACAAGGATAAAAAGGGATAAAAGGAAAATAAAGATTAATCCATTAAAACTTCTTCTCTTCATCGTAACGCCTTCCCATCTTTTCACTGTCACTTCGTGGGCATGATTGCCTTTGCCTGCATTGGTCCAGCCGGGGGCCGGATGGTCTTCTCCAGCGTCTTGAATTCCTAAGGAAACACCATCCGGCTCCGGCAGAGCGACCAGTTTATAAATTAATCGCCACCAGATCCCGATCCATCTTATTCATACAGTTCTTCAGCTTCGCCGCCAGGCCCGGATCTTCCTCCAGGCAAGCGGCACGGACCTGCCGCAGGAGGTCGATGGCCCGCCGGAAAGCCGTGACAATATCCCCTTCTTGCAGTTCGGTGTAATCCAGTAACGCAAAAAAATCCCACCCTTGACTCCACCGGTAAGCCAACGGTGACAAACTGGGGAAGAACCGGATTTCCCGTTCATCCACACCGTAGCGGTAAATCAATTCCCTGATGATTCTCTTCACCGGTTTCTGCTCAAAGGGCAACATACCGGGCGTGGGCAGCCGCTCATTCTTCCTCGGCTCATAATCCACGGCCACCATCACCGCGTTAATTTGATCCTCATCCCACTCGTGAAAGAAGCCGGCAAAATAGAACTCGGTCAATAACAACTCTTGGGCGTAGATTTGGGATGCAAACTCACCCCGCGGCAATAGGTTCCCGTCCCTCAGATAAGCCATCTCTTCTAAAATACCCGCTTTAGCAGCCAGATCCTCCTCAAATCGACCGGCTACCTTTAGGGAAGAGACCCTTTCTTCCAACCCCAGTTGCTCATGGTAAAGGTTTTCGTAAAATTCAATCCGCCGGACACAAGCGTTCTGTTCCTCCGCCGGACAGTCGCGGGCGGCCGTCGCGGCCAGGGCTGCCTTTAACTCGGCAATTTCCTTGGCGGCCGCCGCTTTTCCCGCCCTGCCCTTGATAAACCGGAAGCGCCGTTCCCGCTTCCGCAGGCGTTTTTTGGCCAAAGCCCTGGCCTGCGGACAAGCCAGGCTTCCCCACTCGGGACAGATCTTCTCCCGCAAATTCTTTGCTTCCCGCCGGACAATGGACAGGCGGTTTTCCAACCGGATCTTGTCGTTGCGGGCTTGGAAGGTGGCAAAGTTCTGGTTCAAAATCGCTGAAATCTGCGGCCGTTGGTGATTTTTAAAGAGGTTTAACACCGAGTTATAACTGAGGTTGAAACGGCTGGTCAACTCCTCGATCTCCGCCGGATCGGTCCCCGGGAACTCCTCCTTCCGGTAACGGTCCGGATCGGCCAGGATATAAACGAAACCCCGTTCATCAATCCCCCGCCGGCCCGCCCGGCCGGCCATTTGAAAATACTCCAGGGTAGTTAAGGGCCGGAAGGAGAGCCCGTCCCATTTCGTCGGGGCATCGAAACAGACACTCCGCACCGGATAATTGATACCGACCGCAAAAGTCTCCGTAGCGTACATTACCTTCACCAAATTCATGGCGAACAATGTCTCCACCAACTCTTTAAGGGCGGGTAAAAGCCCGGCGTGGTGGAAGGCAATCCCCTGCCGGAAAAGGGGTTTCAGCCGCTGAAGCGTCGGCCAGTCTTCCAGCCCATATTTGGCAATAATCCCGTCAATCACCTGATCCACCCGGTCTTGCTCGCCAGGGGAGAGAAAACTCATCTTCTCGCTTAATTCCACCGCTTTGAGCTCACATTGCATACGGCTGAAGACAAAATAAAGGCATGGCAAACCATCCCGGTTCCGGACGGCGCGCACCAGGTCAAGATGGGATAGGGCCCGTTCGCGCCGGTTGACCGGGTGAACGGCCTTCGCCTCCCCTTGCTTTTGTTTGGCCCAGAAGCGGTAGAGCCGGTCTAAAGTAGTAATCCCGGTCAGAGGATGAAAAACCCGGTGTTCCAGCGGGACAATCCGGTCGGTTTTCTGGACGACTTTGACTTCATGGCCTTTAATCTCCCGGATCCAATCGGCCAGTTCTTGGGCGTTGGGAATCGTTGCCGACAGGCCCAACAGCCGGATCCCCGGCGGCATAAAGATGATCGACTCTTCCCAAACGGTACCGCGGCTCTCATCGGAAAGGTAGTGGATCTCATCGAAGATAACGTGGGAAAGCCCATTTAGTTCCTCTTTCTCCTGCTGCAACATATTCCGGAAGATCTCGGTGGGCATAATCAGGACGTCCGCCTCGTAGTTGATGACCACATCCCCGGTGATAATCCCCACTTTCTCTTCCCCGTGCCACTCTTTAAATTCTTTAAATTTCTGGTTGGAAAGGGCTTTGATCGGGGCGGTATAAATCACCCTTTTTCCTTCCTTGATCGCCTGCGCAATCAGGTAATCAGCGATTAAGGTCTTTCCCACCCCGGTCGGCGCCGAAACTAACACCGAATAACCGTCCATTAAATAATCGATGGCTGTCTTCTGAAAATCATCCAATAGATAATTTCGAAATTTAACCTCCGTCCGCGCCCGCATGTCCGTACTCCTCAATTTCAATTTCTCCGTCCGTTTCCGGGTATTCCCCGCTTGGCGGCGGCATGCCGCTTCCCGTTTCCCTTATGTTATTGTTGCTCAAAAGGTATTCCCTGTTTCCTATTTATTGCTGGTTATTGAGCGTGTCCCCAAATTCGGCCGTCCAACCGGAATCCACTGCGTATTCTCGTATTCTATTATTATTCGCCGTTTTCCGGATAATCCCTTTTGGCTCCGCCCGGGCGCCAAGAGAAAAGCCTCTTTCCAAACGAAAGAGGCCTTTCTCTATGGTTCACTCCACTTTTTAGTAACCGTTTGACGCGCTTACCCCAATTTCGGACGGATCTTTTCCGCAAAGACCTTTTCGACCGTATCCGGTGTTACCCCGTTGATAATCTCATCATCCACTTTAATCACCGGCCCTTGTTCGCACTGTTCCAGGCAGAAAGTGGCATGGAGATTAATCCGGTCTTTAACATCGGTCGCCGTGGCCAATTTCATCAATTTCTGCAACGTATCATAGGAACCATTCAAATAACAGCAGGTTCCAACGCAAACGGCAATATCGACCGTATCCGGCTGTTTACTGGTTAACAGTTCAATCTCTTCCCCGTTGATCCGCCCCCGGTTAGAGTAGGACGTATGAAGGGCTTCATGGGCGGCCGCGCTATTGGGCTTCGCCAGCCACTGGTCATAGAATTTCGTAACCACCGGGTTATCCTGGGCCTTCCGCAACTGGGAAAGCTTGTCGGCATTATAGATCCCCTTCGCCCGTTCCTTTTTCGTCTCCATTGTCGGGGCGATCGGTTGCCCGGCGCCACCGACACAGCCGCCGGGGCAAGCCATCACCTCAACGATCTGGTAATCGGCTTTGCCTTCCTTTATCTCCTGGAGGAGGGTTTTGGCGTTGGCCAGACCATGGACCACCGCTACTTTAATCTGCTGACCGGCAATCTCCACCGTTGCCTCTTTCCGGTGGGCAAAACCGCGCACCGCCTCGAAGTTGATCTGGTCGATGGGCTTCCCGGTTACAAACTCGTGGGCCGCCCGGAGCACGGCTTCCGCCACCCCGCCGGTGGTCCCAAAGATCACCCCGGCGCCGGTGGTAAAGCCGAAGGGCGTGTCAAAGGATTCCACATCCAACTGGTCAAAGACCAACCCGGCCTCGCGGATCATCCGGGCCAGTTCCTGGGTGGTCAGGACCAGATCCACATCGGGGATCCCGCCGGTGGCAAACTGGGGCAAGGCCGCCTCGTACTTCTTGGCGGTACAAGGCATAATGGAGACCACGATAATATCCTCGGGTTTCTTCCCGATCTCCTTCGCCCAGTACTTCTTCACCAGCGAACCGAACATCTGTTGGGGAGAACGGCAGGAAGATAGGTTTTTCAAATATTCCACCCCATTATGCTCGGCAAATTTCACCCAGGCCGGGCAACAGGAGGTAAACTGGGGTAGTCTTTCTCCATTCTGTAACCGTTGGATAAATTCATGGGTCTCCTCGATCACCGTTAAGTCGGCAGCGATTGAAGTATCAAACACTTTATCAAAACCTAAGCGTTTTAACGCCGCCACCACTTTCCCGGTGACGATCTCACCGGCCGGTAAACCGAACTCTTCGCCCAAAGCCACCCGGACCGCCGGCGCGACCTGCACGACCACCAACTTTTCCGGATTATGAATGAACGCCCACGCCCGGTCGGTCTCATCCTTGACCACAATCGCCCCGGTCGGGCAGACGGCGCTGCATTGTCCGCAATTGACGCAATCCACATCAGCCAGGTTTTTATGGAAGGCCGGTGTCACCACCGTTTTAGAACCGCGACCGGCGAAATCCAAGACCCCAATCCCCTGCACTTCGGCGCACATCCGGACACAGTCGCCACAGAGGATACATTTGTTGGGATCCCGTACCAGGGAGTGGCTGGAATGGTCCAACGGCAGTTTAACATCGCGCTCCCCGAAACGGATTTTTTTCACTCCAAACCGGTTGGCCAGTTCTTGCAGTTTGCAACTGCCGTTCCGGTCACAGGTCGTACACTCCCGGTCATGGTTGGCCAGCAACAATTCAAGCACTGTCCGGCGGACCCGTTGCACCCGGGGGCTGTTGGTCAAGATCTTCATCCCCGGCGCCGGCGGGGTGGAACAGGAAGCCATTATCCCCCGGCCTTCAACTTCCACAACGCACATCCGGCACGCCCCGTACAGGCTGAGCTCGGAATGATAGCAAAAGGTCGGAATCTCGATCCCGATTTTTCTAGTCAATTCTAAGATGTTCTTTTCCCCATTCAACTCCACCAGTTGGCCGTCGATGTATACCGCATTTTTCTGTTCCAAAGCTTACCCCTCCTTAATGGCCTTAAACGGACAATTAGTCACACAAGCGCCGCACTTGATACACTTTGTCTGATCAATGGTATATGGTTTTTTCAGTTCGCCACTGATCGCCTGGACCGGGCAGGCACGGGCGCATTTGCTGCAACCCTTGCATTTTTCCGGATCGATCTGGTACCCTTTCAAGGCGGAACAGACCCCGGCCGGACACCTTTTCTCGACCACATGGGCGATATACTCATCTTTAAAGTATTTCAACATCGTTAAAACCGGGTTCGGAGCCGTTTTCCCCAAACCGCACAAAGAACCGTCCCGGACCGCCTCGGCCAGCTCTTGGAGGAGGTCCACATCCTCCGGCCGGCCTTCGCCATCCACCGCCCGTTGGAGGATCTCCAGCATCCGTTTGGTCCCTTCCCGGCAGGGTACGCATTTACCGCAGGATTCATTCTGGGTAAAATTCATAAAGAAGCGGGCCACTTCCACCATACAGGTGTTTTCGTCCATAATCACCAGGCCTCCGGAGCCAATCATCGCCCCGGCCGCTTTCAAGGAGTCAAAATCCAAAGGCAGATCCAGGTGTTCCTCGGTCAGACAACCGCCCGACGGTCCGCCAATCTGCACTGCTTTAAACTTCTTACCGCCCCGGATTCCGCCGCCGATCTCAAAAACCACCTGGCGGAGGGTGGTTCCCAAGGGAACCTCAATCAGACCGGTATTGGCCACCTGTCCGGTGATGGCAAAAGTCTTGGTGCCGGTATTGTTTTCAGCGCCAATACTGCTGAACCAGGCGGCCCCTTTCACAATAATCTGGGCCACATTGGCAAAAGTCTCCACGTTATTGATGAGGGTCGGTTTGCCCCACAGACCGGATTGGGCCGGAAATGGCGGTTTCGGGGAGGGCATCCCCCTTCGTCCTTCGATGGAAGCCAAAAGGGCTGTTTCTTCCCCACAGACAAAGGCCCCCGCCCCCTCCTTGATTTTTAACTCAAAATTGAAACCGGTGCCCAGGATGTTCTGGCCCAGGAGACCGTACTCCTTCGCTTGGGCAATCGCCGTCTTTAATCTCTGCACGGCCAGCGGATACTCGGCCCGGACATAAATATATCCTTCATCGGCCCCGATGGCATAACCGGCAATGGCCATCCCTTCCAAGACCCGGTGGGGATCGCCTTCCATGAGACTCCGGTCCATAAAGGCCCCCGGATCCCCTTCGTCGCCGTTACACACCACGTATTTTTTCGGTCCCTTTTCGATCCGGGTTAAATCCCATTTCCGGCCGGTGGGGAAACCACCGCCGCCCCGGCCCCGCCGTCCGGAAGCGATAATCTCCTGGCAAACCTCTTCGGGGGTCATTTGGGTTAAGGCCTTTTTCAAACCCTCATAGCCGCCATCGGCCACATATTCACGGATATCTTCCGGGTCAATCTGCCCGCAGTGGGCCAGCGCCGTGCGTTGCTGATTATGATAAAAGGGGATCTGGTGTTCTGCTTCGTAAACCTGGCCCGTCAGTGGATGGCGGTATAAAAGTCGCGCCACCGGCTCCCCGCCGCTCAACAAAGCCTCCACAATTTCCGCCGCGTCTTCGGCTTTTACCTTCGTATACAGGATTCCCGAGGGTTCCAAACGGACCAAGGGTCCCATCTCACAGAAACCGTGGCATCCGCTTTTAACCACCGCAACTCCGGTTTTTTCTCCTTCAAGTAACAGATCGACGGTGACATACGCACCCCGTGCTTCCACTTCTTTCTTCAGCGCCTCGTAGACCGCCAGTGACCCGTTGGCCACACAACCGGTCCCGGCACAAACCAGGATCCGCGCCTTTTCCCGTTCAAAACCCCGGCGCCACTGGTCTTTCCATTGCTCCAATTGCTCCTTATTCATCTGCTGCTTCCTCCTTCTCCAGTTGATCAAGGATAATATTGATCGCCTCCGGTGTCATCTGCCCGTAGATCTTGTCATTGATCATCAAAACCGGGGCTAGACCGCAAGCGCCGAGACAGGAAACGGTCTCGACCGTGTAACGGAGGTCACTCGTGGTTTTCTTATCTCCGGTCAAATTGACCCGTTTTTTAATGGCTGCCAGCACCGGATTGGAACCCCGGACGTGGCAAGCGGTTC
The DNA here is from genome assembly GCA_012727425.1 of Bacillota bacterium. Taxonomy (GTDB): domain Bacteria; phylum Bacillota; class UBA4882; order UBA10575; family UBA10575; genus Capillibacterium. The sequence continues at coordinate 73,467 of JAAYHQ010000039.1, read as the reverse complement.
CGTCACAAACCTTAATCACATATTTACCTTTGGCCTCTAGTGAAAACTGGGCGTAAAAGGTGGCCACCCCGAAAACACTGGCCGGTGAAAGCCCGAGGGCCGTGGCAATATAGGTGAGAATCTCCTCCGGTAAATAGCGGTATTCTTCCTGCACTTCCTGTAAGATTGGGATGAGGGCCGATTGGGAACGGCCTAAACGGTTAATGATCTCATTGACTTTTTCAAATTTCCGTTGATAAGTGGTGGAACGTTCCTCCTTCGGCGCCTGGTTTACTCCTTCTTGTTTCATCGCGTATTTATCTCCTTTCCGTAAATTGAAATAGGATCGTAACTCTTTTCCGCGTCGTTCGTCGCTTTTCGAATTCAATTACCTTTGCCCGCATTTACCCGGCTGGCGGAAGCCGCCGGGAGCGACTCCCTAAAAATAGAGCATTTCAACTTTTTTCCCCTTGTCCTCCAATGTCTCGGCGATCTCCTTGACCACCTGCATTTTCAAGGCTAAATTTAAGGGTAAATCCGGGTTCTGGTGGGCCGGGTTCAAAGCCTTCCCGACAATAAACTTGATGCTGTCACTCTCCAAAAAGATCTGCGACAGAAGGGAAACGGCGTTTTTCCGACCGGTGTATTTCTTCCGGGTTTCCTCATTCTTCAGCGCCTCTAAAGTCTTACTTAAAGTAATGATTCCTTCGGTGACCAGATCAACCCCCCGTAAGCGGCCATAAGGCGGGATCTCCGGATCCAGGTCCTTCAGATCGACCTTTATGTCGCTCCCCCACTCCCGGGCAATAATGGAGCCGGTGGTCCCCCCGCAGATCACTTTACTGCCCGTCTCTTCCCGAATGATCTGGGCGACTTTGGCGTCATCATCCTTGTTTTGGGGCGGCCCGACCGCTACCGTCAAAGTCCGGGGTGTCCGGATCTTCAAGACCAATGCGGTGGTATCGTCCCCCGGCCGGGAAGCATAAAGCTGGCCGCAGGCGGTAATCAACCATTTGCTCAGGGTTTGAGCATCGGGATGTAAATTAACCAGTTTCTCAATGTAGGCGCTTACTTCTTCCCAACGCCACCCTAGGTTTAAAACCCCCCCGATACCGGCATGAATCACCCCGTCGGAAACAGTCACGAGGACATCACCGGGAACCACTTGAAAGCGGCTTTCCCGGATTTTCCGGCCGGCGATCTCCCGTTCGGACCAGGGAAGGGGGAAAAGTTTACCGGCCCGGAGGAAAAAGAGCGGGGGATTATCAAACTCGGCCACATAGCCCTGGCCATCCCGGTCGATCTGGATAACGGTAAAAGTGGAATAGGCTAAATTCCTCTTCTGGCAGACCGGCAGGGTATTGAAGACGGTTTCGATGGTCTCCTCTAAAGTGGCGCCATTTTTCACCATCGTGGCGATGATCTTTGCCGTCAAAGTGGCGAGAATATTGGCTTTCACCCCGCTGCCCAAGCCGTCGGCAAGGACGGCAACTACCGCCTCGGGGGTACGGACTACTTCCACATGGTCGCCGCATAATTCTTCCCCGGATTTAGCCAGACTGGCCCATTCGGTATCGATGTATATGCTCATTGGATGCTCCCATCCCCGTTTTTAATGAGTTTGATCAGCTTTGAAAGAAGAACTTTCGTCTCGGCCGTTGTCTCTCCAAGCAGACCGGCGATCTCCTGCGCCACCCGCATCTGCTTGTCGATAACTTCCTGGGCTTTGGTCAAAGTCTCGCCTTTCACCAAAGCCAGCCTTTCCCGTTGTTCATGTTCTTTGGTAATATCAACAAAGATTCCGATCAGGACATCATCGGTTTCCACATAAAAGATGGCTTGCCAGGTGACAATCCCGTAGGCCGGGTAGGCCACTTCACCCGTGACCAATTTTTTCGTCCGCAAGGCTTCCTCAAAGTAAACCGGATCAATCAACAATTGTAAGTCCTTCCCCACCACCTGGTCCTGCCGGCAGAGGAACTTCCGTTCGGCCGCCGGATTAACCTCTAAAATCCGCAAATTACGATCGACCACAATAATGGCGTTCGGGGTCATACTACAGATCAGATTGGCCCGGGACTCGGCTTTGGCCCGCATATACGGGATACACATATCAATCTCGGCCATCCCTTCCAACACCGCAACCGCCTTCTCCCGGCAAGAATTGTAACCGCAGGCTCCGCAGTTCAGTTCATCCTCGGGCTTGGTCTTGCCGGTTTGACTTAACACCCGGCGGATCGCTTCCTCACTGGGCGCCGGGATATTCAACTTGCGTTTGGCATAGTCCGTCAAGAGGAAAGAACCCTCGGGTTCATCCTTTACCGCCGGACTTTCCCCACCGGGCATCGGCTTGTCCGCCGCCGGGCGGCGGCTCCGGGCGTAATCCAGCAGCCGTTGCCGCCGGTTGTAAAGGCCTAAATTACTCTCCAGGCCCGGACCCATTAAGCACCCGCCCCGGCAAGCCAAAAGCTCCACTAAACGGAGGCCGCTTTTGTCTTCCTCAAAACGGGCCAAAAAGTCGATCACCGCCTCCAAGCCGTCAATGGTCAAAACCTCTTCGGCCAGTAAATCCGTATTCAACCGCGCGGTCTTGGCCAAACCTCCGGGAGTAGGAAAAACCCGCGCGGTCCCCCCGCTACGGTCAAAATCCGCCGGCTCCTCCCGGCCCGGGTCGATGCCTTCTTCGGCCAACATGGCCTTTAACTCATGGAAAGTTAAGACCGCATCGATACTCCCTTGAAGCTCGGCCCGGCGATACTCATCCTTCTTCCCGATACAAGGGCCGATAAAGACCACCTTCACATCGGCGCCGTAAACCGCTTTTAAGAGCCGGCCATGGGCAATCATAGGTGAAACGACCGGCGCTAAATACTTAATCAACTGCGGATAGTACCGTTCAATCAGGTTGACCACCACCGGGCAGCAACTGCTGATGAGCGGCTCCCCTTCCGCCTCCGCCACTAATTTCAGGTGTTCCCGGGCTACCAATTCGGCCGCTTCCGCCGTCTCCGCCACATAGTCAAACCCTAGCTTGTGGAGGGCGGAAACCAACCGGCCGGGGTCGGAATATCCATCCAAAGCGACAAAAGAAGGGGCCACACTTGCAGCCAGCTTTTGTTTGGCCAGGAGAAAATCGCGGACCAACCCTTTCCCGTCCGCCACCTTCTTCGCCTGTTGGGGACAGACCAACACACAATGGCCATCGGCGATACAACGGTTCTCTACTACCTCCGCATGGCCTCCGGTAACTCTAATGGCCTTCACCGGACAGGAACGGACACATTTGTAACAATCACGACAGCTGGCTTCAATCGTCGAGATGATCCCCATCGCGCTTCCCCTTTCTTCCGGACTCTTCATCTGCGCCGGCCAGGACGTGCTGGTAAAAAAAGGCGTCAATATTCTCTTCGGTCAAGGCCGTATATAGGGTTCCTTCGTAACAAACCGTGACCCCGGCTTGACACTGCCCCAAACAAAAGCTGGCCTTCAGTTCCACCTCACCGTTCAGCCGGTGTTCCGCCAGGAGTTGTTGCAACCTTTTAATGACCGCGTAAGATCCGAGTAAATGGCAGGAACTCCCCACACAAACCGCGAGCGTTTTCATATAACCCCTCCTTGCCTGGCCCTTTGCATGTGAAAAGTTTCACATACCAGGATGAAAAGATTACCCGAACTTCCTTGCTAAATGATGGGAAAGGGTTAAGATCCCCACCACCAGATCTTCATACTGGACAATCACATCTTTGGGCACCACCAACCGGACCGGGGCAAAATTCCACAGGGCCTTGAACCCGGCTTTAACCGCCAGGTTGGCAACGGGTTGCGCCGCCGAAGCCGGTACGGTCAGGACCGCGATCTCCATCCCCAGTTTCTCTTTTTGGCTGGCTAATTCCGTCAACGGAAAGACCGGCAACGGCCCGTTATTAGTTCCCCATTTGGCATCATCGGTATCAAAGAGGGCTGCTACCTCCAGACCATGTTGTTTCAATCCGGAATAACCGGCTAAAGCCAGCCCAAGCTTACCGGCGCCAATAATGGCCAGCCGCCGGCTTTTGTCCATCCCTAGAACCTCTTTAATCTTCGCCAGGAGATAGGCCACATCATAACCGGCGCCGCGGATCCCCAAACTACCGAAATAGGAAAGATCCTTCCGGATCTGACTGGAAGTGATCCCTAATTTTTGCGCCATCTCTTCGGAAGAGACCAACGCAATATTTTGGTGGTTATACTCGGTTAACACCCGAAAGTACATGGGGAACCGGGCAATGGTGGCTTTCGGGAACATTACTAATCCTTCTGGCATCGGTTATTCCCCTTGTGATTATTTTCACAATCTCACCCTAATTGTAACCCATGATTGCAACTTTGCCAAGCAACCCATTGTTAATTGTGAGTAAAGACAATTGAGGGGCGGAAAGAACCGCCAAATCCCAGCCGGCAGGGGTAGAAATTTATGCCAAGGTAATAATTAAAATCTTCCGGAAGTATCAAGTCATAAAAATCGAATAAAAAAGGCCGGTTGCCTAAAGGACACCCGGCGCCACACTCAAGCTGGCAAAAGCTAGCATGAGCAACGATCTTCTTTTCTTAGCAAAGCCTCCGCCCTTTCCCGTTGATTGGGAAAAAGATCTTCTGGCACATGCTCACCACCTAAAGCCTGACGGACCATAAAGCGAGCGCAGTTCGTATTGTCGCCTTGACAATAATTACGCTTATAAATCCCGGAAGTAGCTGGCATATTCTTCATCTTGTCATTAAAAAACAGACAACCGGCGATAAAAGGACAATTCGGCATCTATCTGCTCCTTTCTAAAGATCGATGATTTTTATTATCACTGGCTCATTTATATTGTAATCTCCCTTTATGAATTTTTGTTGGACAATATTTTAAAAATCCCTTAAAGCCTTCCTTACTTCACCCACAAAAAAACCCCGGAAGCGGGGTTAATTGTTTATAAAAATGGTGCCAAGGGACGGAATCGAACCGCCGACACGGGGATTTTCAGTCCCCTGCTCTACCGACTGAGCTACCTTGGCACTTATCGAATTTCGAATGGCGGAGCCGACGGGGCTCGAACCCGCGATCTCCAGCGTGACAGGCTGGCATGTTAGCCGACTACACTACGGCTCCATTCATAGATGGTGGTCGCGACTGGACTCGAACCAGTGACCTCTGCGATGTGAACGCAGCGCTCTAACCAACTGAGCCACGCGACCGGTACAAGAGATTATAACATGATTCCGGATCAGAGTCAATATCCCTGGTAAAAACCTGCCGGTTGACCGGCAGGTGGAAAAGCATTTTGGTAGTCCCAAGGGGATTTGAACCCCTGCCGCCGCCGTGAAAGGGCGGTGTCCTAACCCCTAGACGATGGGACCACATGGTGGGTCATCGGCGACTCGAACGCCGGACACCCTGATTAAAAGTCAGGTGCTCTACCGCCTGAGCTAATGACCCAAAAAACAACGCTTTTTTATATTACAACATATTACCCCGGTTGTCAATGGTGTTTGCTCATTTTTTTTGGTTAATTCTTTCCGCATTCATCTGTTTAAGCTTGAAGGAAAGGATCATCAGACTCTCCCCGAGATGAACATGTTCAACACAGACGGTCTCCGGCACCTTCAAGGCCACCGGGGCAAAATTCCAAATCCCTTTGATGCCACCGGCCACCAACTGATCGGCCACTTCCTGCGCCGCCGCCGCCGGAGTGCAAATGATCCCGATCTCCGCCGGCTCCGCCTGTAAATAAGCGGTCAGGCCTTGAACATCACGGACGATCCGGTTATTAATGGTCCGGCCAATAACCCGCGGATCACAATCAAAGAGTGCTTCGATGATAAAACCCCGTTTCGCAAAGTTGTTATAATTGGCGATCGCCCGCCCCAACTGTCCACTGCCGACCAAAACCATCTTGGTTTCGACGTTAATCCCCAGTATTTTGTTGATCTCACCTAAAAGATAATTAACCCGGTAACCATACCCCTGTTGTCCAAAAGAACCGAACAAACTCAGGTCCTGGCGGACTTGGGAAGGGTTGATCTTCATCCGCGCGGCCAACTCCCGGGAGGAGACCCGTTCTACTTCCTTGGCGGCCAACTCCGACAAAAGCCGTTGATATACGGGAAGCCTTTTCACTACGGTTAAAGGAATCCCTTTGTCCTTATCTTTTCCACCCTTGTTGTTCGCCGTAGACAATTAAGGCCCCCCTTTTTCCGTTGCCTGGCGCCACCCCCCGCCCCGCCCGCTTGGTCCTGACCACGGTTCCTTCCCAAGCAAAGCACACCGGACGGTTCCAACCCTCGCACTTTGTTATAGTATATAACAAGCTTAAGTCCATTATACCCCGTTTTGGCGCCAGGGTAAAGTTAAAAAACAAGGCAAAGAGCAAATCCTTGCCTTGTTTTCCGTTTTTGCTATTGTTTCTTCCGTTACAACCGGGTATTAACCAGGTTGGTTTTGGAGCAAAAGGCGCGGTGCATCGAGTTCACCTTGGGAAAAATGTCAACACCGGTCACTACATCGACTTGGGCCCACTCGGCAACTTTCACCAGGATATGGGCGGCCACTTTCTGGCGCAGGATCGCGCGTACCCCCGCATCGATCTCTTTATCGCCATCTTGCGCGTGCCGCCGCGGCCGGGCGGGGACCAACTGGAAGTCGGTGTCAATATCGATTAAGTGGTTTTGTACTTCAACAAAATCGGAAGGCTTCACGCCCGGAATTTCCACCGTTAACATATAAGGGATCTCTTCTGCGATGTGCCGGACAAAGTTTTCCGGGTCGACATAAAAGACCTGTTTATGGATGACCCCTTGCTTCACCACTTTGTTGTGGAAAACGTGATCTTCGAAGGGTCCAAGCCGGGCATCGATCTTGTCAATTTTTATGGCGTTGATCGGTGTTTCACTCTCCACCACGACCTGAGCAACTTTTTCCCCAATCACCCTTAAGACTTTAAGCCGTTCCGTTGACAAAACCAAATCCTGTTTACGAACGATCATTGGTTCACCTCCTGGACAACAGAGCACAAAAGCTCTGCCCTCTACCGCCATCTTATGATCAAGCCTCCTCCGGTGAACTGTTAAGAAGGTATTATTTTCTAGACCACCGGTCTGCCGATAAGGGCTTTTTGTCCGTAGATCGCTCAGCCAATAATTACCTTTTTGACCGGGCCGCTTCTTTCTTCTCTCCCGGGGTGGCCAATCGTCAGCGTGGACGATCCCAACACCGACGACAACAGGAACAACAAAAGCAATGACGACAGCAACATGGCAACAGCAATCGCGCTGACCGCACCAAGCAGCTATTACGTCCGGAGGATTTCTATGCTACAATAATTTTTATATGAACTTCAGCGCAAAAGTTCAGTCAACAATCGAAAAAAGAGGGATCAACATGTCGAACAAGCACCAACCAGCCGCTCTTTTATTCTTGACCGCCGCCATCTGGGGTGGAACTTTCATCATTGTTAAGGAGTCGCTAAACATTTTACGGCCCATGGCCGTAATTGCTTACCGCTTTACGATCGCTTTTTTCTTTCTGTTTTTCCTTTTCCGCCGCCCGGCCCTGCAGAACTGGCGGTCGGCTTTCCGGCCCGGAATTGGCTTGGGCCTCATCCTCACGTTCGCCTTCGCCACTCAAACTTTTGGGTTGAAATATACAACGCCTGCCGTCTCGGCCTTACTAACCGGGATGAATGGGGTCTTTGTGGCGCTGATCGAGATTGTCTTTTACCACAAAAAACCAACCTGCCCGGCCCTTTTGGGCTTATTGGCGGCCAGTTGCGGGTTGGCCCTCATCACCTGGCCAACCGAGCAGTTCACGCTGGACCGGGGTGTCCTGCTGACCTTGGCCTGTGCCCTCCTTTACGCTTGGCATATTGTTGCTCTCGGCCGCGCTGTCGCCGGCTCCGACCCGGCCACTCTGACCATCATTCAGTTTGCCGTCGTGGCCACGGTCGCCTGGGTCTTCACCCCCGGCGGCGTGCCCTCTGTTCTCCAGATGAACGCCAAAACCTGGGGGGCCATCTTGTATTTGGCCATCCCGGCCACAGGCGTTGCCTTTTGCTGTCAATCCCTGGCACAACGGCGGCTTTCACCGGTGGCCACCGCGATCATTCTCGCCACCGAGCCGGCCTTTGCCACCCTTTTTTCCCTGCTCCTCGGCTACGAACCTTTCACTTGGAAACTGGTCGTCGGCGGTCTGCTTTTGATCGGGGGCGCCCTTTTAAGCACCATCGGCGAATCTTTCAAGCCGGAAGCGGGTAAGATGATCGCATGAACTTTCCCGTGTAAGGAGCCAAGTTTTTTGCGCCGGATCGGTTCTTCTTTTACCGTCATCATTCTTCTGACCTTGAGCCTTTTGTTCGGCCGTGCCCAACCCGGATGGAGTGCCGCACCCGTCAAAGTGACCGTCCTCCTCTTGGATCGGGTCTCCCTCCACGAGTTGTTAACCGAAACCGGTCCCTATCTTCAGGCCCGTCTCCACGAGAGCGCCTGCGCGCTGATGACGACCAATACCGCCGGAACCAGAAGCGCCGGCAACACCCATGCGACCTTGGGGGCCGGGGCCCCCGCCCGCAGCGACCAGCAGGGCGGATTGGCCTTGAATGCGGACGAAAAATGGATGGGTACTGGGGCGGGCCTTCTCTATCAGCAACTCACCGGTGAGCTAAGTCGCCCCGCCGGCCAGGTAATCCTGCTTCGCCTGCCCGAGGCGTTCCGTTTAAACTTTTCCCCGACCCACACGGCCATCCCCTGCCTCTTGGGGCAAGTTCTCCACGAAAACCACCGGCGCACCGCTGTTTTTGGCAACGCGGATTTAGCCCCGGCCGAAGAAGGAGACCCCGGTTATACCCATCACCGTTTTGCCCCTTGGTTAGCCGCCGACCACCGTGGCCTGGTCGACTATGGCGACGTGGGCCGCCATACCCTGCAACCGGGTGCCGGCCTTTTACCTTGGGAAACCAACTACCGGCACTTGGTGGCAAAATACCGGGAATACAGAGCAAAAGCCGATCTCCTGGTCCTGGAGTTGGGTGATTTCGCCCGTCTCGAGGCCCTATCCCCCTATCTTTTTGACCACCAAATTACCACCGAAAAAAAGCGTTTGTTCACCCGGCTAGACCAATTTGCCCAAGCCATCTGGCCGCTTTTCGACGCGGAAAATGAAACCGTCATCTTGCTTACCCCCACCCCATCCCTGGCTAACCTCAAGCAAGGGGCCTATTTAACGCCCTGCTTCATCTGGGGAAAGAATTTTCCCGCCGGTTTTCTCTGGTCCCCAACAACCCGTCGTCCGGGTCTGGTGGCCAATGTTGATCTGGCCCCGACGATTTTCCGGCTTTTCAACTTGGAAACACCGGTTCAGGCCTGGGGCCGGAGCATGGAGGCCGGCACCAAAGGGACGCTGCCTGCCTTACTACAGCTCGAAGCAAAATTAAACACAACCAGCTTTTTCCGGCGCCGGGTGTTACCGGTCTATCTCAACGGGGTTGCCCTCTGCTTGCCATTGGCCCTCCTGGCCATTGTTTTCCTGAATTTACCGGTTAGTTGTGTTCCCGGAAACATCCGCACCGCTCTCAGGTTTTCGATCATCTTTCTATCCGCCCAACCCGTTGCTTTACACTTGGCTTCGCCGCTACCCCTGACGGCCATACCCTGGTTTACCGGGGCTACCCTTGTCATCGCCCTTGCCCTCACGTTCCTCAGCATCCTGCTCGGCCATCTTTCCCGGGGGTCCGCCGGAACCTCCCAACGCCCGGCCGCTGCCACCACGGCGCCACTTTTACCCCTTGTGGCCCTGGCCGTCCTCATCCCCCTCGGTTCCATTGGTCATCCCCCCCTGCTCTCCTCCTCGGTCCTCGGGCATGATCCCATCCTCGGTGCCCGTTTTTACGGAATCGGTAACGAGTTGTCCGGCTTGTTCCTCGGTTGCCTGCTGGGAGTTTTGCTTTGGCGCTCCGCGCAAAACCAACGGCCGCCGTTCCGCTGGGCACCAGGGTTGTTTCTGATGGCTTTTTTCATTCTTTCCCCGCCCCAATTTGGCGCCAATTTTGGCGCCGGGCTGACGGCCATGGCGCTCACCATCGCCCTGGCCTTTACTCAACACCAAAAAAAAACCTTTTCTGTCCGGCTAATTCTGTCCGGCCTGTTCATCCTGGTCCTTATTGCCCTGCTCCTGTTGGTCTTTGATTATTTTTTGGCCCAACCCGTCGAACGCTCCCATTTCGGCCTGTTCCTTGAGGGCTTTAAACGGCGGGGGTTCACCGCCCTTATGGAAATTGTCCGGCGTAAACTCCGGGTCAATCTGCGGCTCCTCGGGTCCCGCTGGACCTTCCTCTTCTTTTCCGCCCTCCTCACCTTTACCGGGTCTTATTTGGGGGCCGGCCGGCCTTTTCCCTCCGCCCTTTTCGGCCTTGCTCTGTTGGGAGGTGTTACCGGTTTACTCGTCAACGACTCGGGCCTGGTCTTTGCCGCTTTGTTCTTTTACCCCTTGGCCACCACCGGCCTCCTCCTCCTGCTGACAAAAACAAACCGCAAAGCCTAAAAATTAAACGGAGGCCAATGCCTCCGTTGTTGCTACCGGTTACTGTTGGGGTTGTTGTGGCTGCGTAAAGCCGGGGATCGAACTTAATACCGAAGGACCACCTGGTCCGGCACTCAGGTTTTGCCCCGCTTGCTGGGTGTTAACCGTCTGCCGGAAAGTAGATGTGGCCTGATAAGCCGCTTGTTCCGCCAAGGACCGCTCGGCCGCCTCGATCATTCTTTTGACCATATGACCCCCCACGGCTCCACAATCACGCGCGGTCATGTATCCCCAGTAGTCCCCCTGAATCGGCTGCATGTTGATGTTTAGCTCGTTGGCCACTTCGTACTTAAATTGCTCCATTGCCTGGGCGGCTTCTTTCACCATTAAAGTATTGCTTCTTTGTCCGGAACCCATATGTAGCACCTCCCTTCGCTCTTAGCCTTTCCCAAGCTCAGAGCCGTAAAACTAGTTTTCCTTTGGAGGTTTTGGCGATAATAAACATGGGAGGCAACCATCCGGTAAAAAACTTTCTGCCCTGTTATCTCCTTTAGCCGTCGTTAACCACTGATCTTCTCTTTACGCATACTGGTTTTCCATAAAGTCGCGGCAAAAATACGGTCTAACTTTTATTCCTCCTTTTGACCAGTCTTCCCGGCAACTTCTCCCTTTCTCCGCTTCTGCTCATCCGTCCGCCAGACCAGGCGATAACCGGACAACAAACGCATGAAAATTCCGGCGGCGATCAGGAGCCCGGTAATAACCAAAAACTGCTTGCCCGTAATCGTCCAGCGGGTTAATACCCCGCCGGTAAACGTCCGGGTTGCTGGTACCACCCGGGCGGGCACTTTAACCACTCCAAGAAGCAAACGGGTGTAAAAACCGGCAACCAAAGCATGGATCACGCGGGCAACGATAAACGGCCCAATCCGCAGATCCGTCCCGTGGATGACACTCATTACCTGTCCCAAAACCGACAGTCCGCTCCAGGCAATAACCGCCGCGGCGACGATTAGCCGGTCCGTTAACGCCCCGGTCGTTCTGGCCGCCGCCATCGTCCCAAGATCGATCTCAAAGAAGCCTTGCACGACCGCCGAACCCAACTGCGGATTCAAGCCCAGGATTTTCAATCCGCCTTCCACCACCGGTAAGATATAACGGAGCACCCCGATTTCCGCCAGTACCTGGTATAAAACGGAAAAAAGGACGATAAAGCCCCCGATCATCAGTAAAGTGGAGATGGAATCTTTAACCGCATCCGCCAGGAGTTGCCCCAGGGGGCGCCCATCCTCCTGGTGGGCCTGGCGCATTTCACGCAAGGCCCTTGCCAACAGATTACCACTGGTCCGCGCTTCCGCCGCCGGCCGGTCCTCTTTTTTTCCATAAAAGCGAAAAAGGATCCCAACCGTAAAAGCGGCTAGGTAATGGGTAACGGCAATAATGACGCCCAACTCCGGATAACCAAACATCCCAACCGCCACCGCGCCGAACATGAAAAGCGGATCCGCCGTGTTGGTGAAAGCCAGTAACCGTTCGCCTTCAATTTGTGTACACAAGTTTAACCGGCGAAATTTGGCTGTAATTACCGCATCCATCGGGTAACCGGCGGCCAAACCCATTGACAAAGCAAAGGCACCAATCCCGGGAACATTAAAGACCGGACGCATCAGGGGTTCCAGAAAGACCCCGATAAAATGCACAACCCCCAGGCCAAGCAGGATTTCGGATAGGATAAAGAAGGGCAAAAGCGACGGGAGAACAACCTCCACAAAGATCGCCAGGCCCTCCCGGGCCGCCGCCAACCCGACTTGGGGATAGATCCCCAGCGACAGGGTGATCAGTGCACAGCAGAACGCCGTAAAGTAAAAAAGGCCTTTCCGTCCTGAACTTCCCATCCCGGTCATTAATGCCACTCCTCCCTTTGATCCATCTCCCCATTGCCCACTTTTAATTTTTACTCCCCAGAACAATACAGATCACCCCCAAAGCCACCAGCGCCACCTTGAACGGGGAGATCTTGGTCGCTACGGTAATCAGACCTAAGCCACTAACCAGTAAAAAAATGATCGGCCCCACTAAACCAAGGACCGCGTTGAGCTGAAGGGCGATTTCGACCTTTTTAAAATGTAAAAAAAGAAAAGCGGTACCGATCTCCAAGAAGCCGGAGATGATCCTCAGGATCGACATTCCAACCAGATTACGGCTTTCCAGCACCGGACACCTCATTTCTCAATTAAACCGATCAGTTTGAGAAGAACAGCCGTCAGTCCTGCGGCTGCTAAAGGGCCCACCGGTATTCCTTTACAAAAGAAGACCCCCAAGATGGTCCCCAGGATCAGTCCAATTATGATCTCCGGTTTCAAGTGGAGTAAACCCAGTCCTTGTCCGGAAAGATAGGCCGCAGTAATCCCGCCCACCACCGCAACTACACCGGTGGGGGTCAATAAAACGGCAAGCAAACCCTTTCCACTGCTTTGGTCTTTGGTGAACGGGAGCAGAACCGCAATGAGCAGGAAAAGTAACCCCCATTGGAGAGCGTGCCGCTCTAAAATAGCGAGCAGCAGCGGGCTGTTTAAGAGCTTCAGGACCAACAAGGTTCCCGCACTGGCCGCTACCAAACTGTTCCCAAAAACCAAGCCGGTGCAGAAGAAGAAAAAAAGGACCAGGTTCGCTTTGAGCATCAATTTCACCCCGCCCCCCATTTTTATGTTGCTCCCAAACCAATTATGACTGTCCTGCTCGCCCTAACTTGGCCACAAAAAAATTCAACCGTCGGTGTCGACGGTTGAATCAGATGACCTCTTTACATTCTTCAACGGCATGAAGGCGTTCAATTTTGGCGCCAACCCCCCGTAACTTACCCAGCATATTTTCGTACCCCCGGTCGATGTTTTCCGCCCCCGAAACCAGGGTCACCCCATCCGCCACCAAGCCGGCAATCACCAGAGCCGCTCCGGCCCGCAGATCGGTGGTTTCGACCGGTGCCCCGCTCAAGGAGGGCACCCCTTTGATGATCGCCCGGTCCCGGTCGACGCGCACATCGGCCCCCATCCGGGTCAGTTCGTCCAAATAACGGAAACGGTTATCAAAAATGGTCTCCCGGATAATACTGGTCCCATGGGCAATGGACATCAAAACCCCAAAGGGCTGCTGCAAATCGGTGGGAAACCCCGGATAGGGAGCGGTCTCCAGGTCGGTGCTGACCAAAGTTTCCGGTGCCGCCACCCGGATCGAGGTTTCTCTCTCCTCCACCAGAACACCGGTCTCCCGCAACTTCATAATCGGTGTCCGGAGGTGCTCGGGCATGACGTTTTCCAACACGGCCTCACCCCGGGTCGCTGCCACCGCTACCATATAAGTACCCGCCTCAATCCGGTCGGGAATAATCGCATGCTCCGCCCCTTTCAGCCGTTCGACTCCTTGGATCCGGATTACCTCCGTCCCGGCCCCCCGGATCCGTGCCCCCATTGCGTTCAGAAGAACCGCCAAATCCACAATCTCCGGTTCCTTGGCCGCATTCTCCAACACAAAAGTCCCCGGCGTCAGGCTGGCTAAATACATCAGGTTGACCGTCGTCCCGACACTGCTCCGGTTAATGAAGAAACCTTTCTCCAGCGGCCTTCCCATCCTGGCTTTCATCAGACCGTGTTCGATATTGACCTCCGCACCCAGAGCCTGAAATCCTTTGATGTGAAAATCAACCGGGCGCGGCCCCAGAAAACAACCACCCGGTAATGGAACCTCCGCCTCGCGCAGACGGGCCAGCATCAACCCGGCCACATAAAAAGACCCCCTGATCTTCCGCGCCAGTTCATAGGGGATCGGGTTCCGCCGCAGCCCGGAACCGTTAATCAACACCTTGCCGGGCGCCAGTTCTTCCACCTTGACGCCCACCGCCCGGAGGATATCCGCCAGCACAACCGCATCCAAATCCCCGGGAAAATTAGTAAGGATCACATCTTCGTCACCCAGGGCCGCACCGACCATCAAGGCAAGACTGCTATTTTTCGAACCGCTAATCCGGATCGTACCGCTTAACCGGCGACCGCCTTCAATCCGAAAAAAAGACATCTAAACCCCCTCGCTTTCCAGATAATACCGGACCAGTTCCTCCAGAATTTGATCGCGGTCCAGTTTTCGAATAAGGATGCGGGCGTTTTTATGACTGGTGATGTAGGCCGGATCTCCGGAAAGCAGGTAGCCCACAATCTGATCGAGCGGATCATAGCCCTTTTCTGTTAAAGCAGCACAGACCTCTTTCAGAACCGCTCTGACCTCCAACCGTTCTTCGTCCTTCGGCGCAAAGCGGATGGTTTGGTCATGCACAAGCTTTACCTCCTTAACACCGAGATACTTCCCCATATCTCAGCAGCAATTTTCGCGGATCGCATCTATTATTTGTCTTCTGCGCAAAAAACACCCTACGAAGCAAGTTCATCTTTCTTTAGGAAGAGGTTAAGTTCGATCGTACCGGGACCAATCATAATCGGTACCGTCAGTGCAGTATCGATGTGTTTGAGAAAATCAGGGACTTTGCCGCCGCTCAAAAGCAGTGGGGGCGTGATGTTGCAACGGTAACCGACTTCCGACAGGTTGGTGCTGGCGTTCCCGACAATAATATTCTTCAATTCACAAAGAGCGCTTTTGCCCATCTCATCAATGGTGGGGTTCTCGACCCCCAACATCCGGCTGATAATATTTTTCCCCGTCGTTTGGTCCATTCCACAGATCACTTGCCCCTGCAAATCGCCGAGGACGCCCACTAATACGGCTAATTCATACTTGGTCAGCGGATCCGTATTAAAAAAAGGTTTCCCCGTTTTCACGTCGGGATCCAGCATCATGGCAATTACGCTATGTACGGCACGGACAAAAGAATCAATGTGTTGGAAAGTCATGTCTTTACCCCCTTCATCTTAGTCCGCAAGCTTCGCGGTACCCAATTGTTTCAAAGCAGCAATCACCTGGGCGGGGTCTTCATTGTTCCGGAAGATATGGGTTCCCGCCACGAGAAAATCGGCACCGGCCGCAATGACTTCCGCGGCTGTGGTCTGATTGATCCCCCCGTCGACACCAATCCGGCAGTGTAAACCGGCTGTGGTCAACTTTTGCCGGAGCTGCCGGATCTTGGGCAAAACACTCCGGATCAAACTTTGCCCGCCAAAGCCGGGGTTTACCGTCATCAAAAGGACCATGTCCAGATCGGGCAAGAGCAGATCGATCGCGCTGAGCGGGGTCGCCGGATTCAAAGCGACCCCGGCTTCCAAACCCGACTCCTTGATCTGCTGCACCAGGCGGTGGAGATGAATGGTCCCTTCGGGATGAACAAGCACCCGGGCGACGCCCGCTTCTTTGAAAGGTTCAATGTATACCTCCGGATTTGCCACCATGAGATGGGCTTCAAAGGGAAGGTCCGAATGGGCCCTTAAAGCTTTGGCGACCGCCGGTCCAAACGAAAGGTTGGGGACAAAATGCCCATCCATGATATCCAGATGCAGCCAGTCGGCCGTTGCCACTTTCGCCACTTCCGAACGGAGGTCCGCAAAATCGGCATTCAAAATCGAAGGTGCAACTTCAATTCCGGTGATCATCATCAACTCCTTTATTTACGCGTTCGTCTGGGCTGTTGGCGTCGCTGTCTTTCCCATTTTTTTACTTCAGCAAGAAAGGTAAGGTAATTTTCATAGCGCCAAGGAAAAATCGCACCGGCCGCGACTGCTGCTTTCACACCACAATCCGGTTCCTGGTCGTGGAAACAACCTTGAAACCGGCAATCCTGTCCGGCCGGACCGAATTCCGGAAAGCAAGCGGCCAGCTCCGCCGGAGAAATGAAATCCAGATCCAACTGGGTAAAACCGGGGGTATCGACCAGAAAACCATCCCCCTGCGGCAAAGGAAGCAACCGGACCTCACGGGTGGTATGCCGCCCCCGCCCAATCTTTGGACTGACCGCTCCGGTCTGCTGCTTGACCCCCGGCACCACCATATTGATCAAAGCCGACTTACCG
The DNA here is from genome assembly GCA_012727425.1 of Bacillota bacterium. Lineage (GTDB taxonomy): Bacteria > Bacillota > UBA4882 > UBA10575 > UBA10575 > Capillibacterium. The sequence continues at coordinate 56,949 of JAAYHQ010000039.1, read as the reverse complement.
ACACCGGACGGGCCGGCCAGCGTCGTAGTCTCATTCTGCAAGGCGGCCAGTAATTCTTCTTTGCCCTGTCCGCTCACGGTACTTGTACAGAGCGTGGTATATCCTATTCTTCGGTAAGGTTCGGTATTTTCTATAGCGGTCTGCGGGTCAACCAAATCCGTCTTGTTGAAAAGGATGAGCGCCGGCAGGTCCAAAGCCGCCAGCATCACCAAGAGCCGGTCAATTAATAGATAGTTAAAATCGGGGTTTTTATGCGCAAAAACCACAGCAACCTGAGTAATGTTGGAAACCACCGGGCGTTTTAAGAGGTTGCGGCGGGGGTGCACACCCTCGATCACCCCTTGTCCGGGGGCGGTTAATTCATAATCAACCACATCCCCCACGACGATCCCGTCAGTCCGCCGCAGTTTGCCCCGGGGCACTGCTGTAATTATTTGTCCGTCTTCTGTGCTAATATAATAAAAGCCTCCGATTATTCTGTTGATCCGCCCAACCGGCAAACAAACTCCTCCTGTATCAAACTTGCTGACACGAACTACTCACCGCCCATCCGCTCCGTACCGGCCGGTTCCGAATTAAACCCGGCCGGACCGGAACTGACCGTAAAACGCATTTCTGTATTCAACGGCACCACCTCGCCCGGCAAGGGACTTTGGTCCAAAATATTCCCTCTGGGGTAGGGACTGGTCTTGTAGACCACCGCATCATTAAAGACCAAACCTAAACTGGCCAGCTCGGATTGGACTTTAACTAGCGTGGAACCGATAAAGTTCGGCACCTCCACATACTCCGGTCCCAGGCTCCGGTAGATGTCAACCGCCGCCCCCTTCTGGATCTTGGTGTTGGGGGCTGGCTTCTGCCGCACAATCCGGTCCTTGGGCACGTTCTTGTTGCTCTCGGCGTAAACGTCGCCTCTTTTCAGGCCGGCTTGGTCCAGCAGAATTTCGGCTTCCGTCAACGTCTTTCCGGTTAAATCCGGAACGATCACCGTTTCGATGCCGGAACTCAAAACCACATCAATCACCCGCCCACGCCGGACAACCATCCCGGCTTTGGGCACCTGGGAAAGAACACCATCCGGCTGGACCACATCATCCGGTTCTCTCTTCACCACATTTAACTTTAAACCATTCTCCTGTGCGAGGCGTTCGGCGGCGCTGAACTCAAAACCGACAAAATTAGGCACCGTTACTTCCGCCCGGGGTGGAATCAAATACAGATACCCCAGACCAGCCAAACCCAGCGCAATAAAGAGCGAGAGCAAAACAATCCCCAGGTTTTGCAAAGACTGCCTAAAACTTCTTTTTTCTTTTGGGGCCGGTTCGTCCGCGGTCAGGTTTTCATGCTCCAGCGTAAAATCGAGAATCTGGGTGGGGTAATCTTCAAATTCCGCTTCATCCGGCCGCAAACCTAAAATCGCCTGCAAATCATGGCTGAAGACCAAAGCCGAGGGGTAACGCTGCTCCAAATCTTTGGCCAGGGCTCGTTTGAGTAAATCAACCACGCTTTTCGGATGCCGGGCCGCAATCCAACCCAACAAAGGCGGCTCTTCCTGCAAGTGCTTGAGGGCGATGGCAATGGGACTTTCCCCCGTAAACGGCACTTCCCCGGTGAGCATCTCATAAAGGATACAACCTAACGAGTACAGATCGGACTGGGGCCCAACCGGGAGCCCTTTCGCCTGTTCGGGTGAGAAATACTGCACCGACCCCATAACGACCCCTGTTTGCGTAAAACCACTCGCCGTCACGGCACGCGCAATCCCGAAGTCGGTGACCTTCACCGTCCCGTCCGCCGTCATCAGAATATTATGGGGTTTAATGTCCCGGTGCACAATATTATGCTCATGGGCGTGCCGCAACGCTTCGCAAATCTGCAAAGTAATCCGCAAGGCGCGATTTAAGGAAAAAGGCGCTTCCTCTTGGATGATTTCTTTTAAATTGCGGCCGGGGATATATTCCATGACTATATAATGGATCTCGTCTTCCTGACCCACATCAAAGATGTTAACCACATTGGGATGGGAAAGACTGGCTGCGGCCTGTGCTTCCCGGCGAAACCGTTCCACAAACTCCCGGTCCGCCGAAAATTGCGCCCGCAAGATTTTAATGGCGACCACCCGTTGCAGCAGGGTGCATTCGGCCTTATAAACTAAGGCCATTCCTCCTTCACCGATCAATTCCAGAATTTTATAGCGGTTGCCCAGTAAACGTCCGATCAACAAATTCACCTCAATGGGCCGAAAAACCCCAGTAATAATTACAAATTAAAAGAAAACACCCAAACCGGCGAGATACAAGATAACAAAGAAAAACAAAGCAAAACCGGAAAGCCGGGTTAACCGCCGGTATTCTTTTTTAAATAAGTTTTTTCTCCACCAACCGGCTAAATTCCTGCCCTCAAACCAACCCTTTAGAGAAAAGCGACAATGGCCGAAATGTTATCGATCCCGCCCCGGTCATTAGCCACGGCCACCAGGCAGTCGGCCACTTCCTGGGGCGAATCACCCTGGCCGAGAAACTCCTCAATTTCACGGTTGGATAGCATCACTGTCAGACCGTCGGAACACAACAGCAGACGGTCACCGGCCTGTACCGCAAATTCCCGGTATTCCGGTTCCACCGGCCCGACAGTCCCCAGGGCCCGGGTCAGGACATTCCGTTGCGGGTGGTTTTTGGCTTCATCTTCCGTAATCCCGCCACTACGGACGAGTTCGGCCACTAAAGAATGGTCACGCGTCAGTTGGAAACAATGGCCGGCCCGCCAAAGGTAAGCCCGGCTGTCCCCGATATGGGCCACATTAATCTGGTCCGCTTCCACCTGAACCACCACCACGGTGGTCCCCATCCCCTTACATTCCTGGTGCGTCTTGGCGTAATTCAACAAGTCCTGATTGGCCAGGTTCAAAACGGAGGTGAGCGCCGTTTTAAAATCCGGTTCGGTGGTATCCAAAGCCAAAACCTTTTCCACCACTAACGCGCTGGCCACTTCACCCGCCCGGTGACCGCCCATGCCATCGGCTAGAACCAGAAGGGTTCCCTTCCAGCCCATACTGTCCTCATTGACCGCTCTTACCTTACCAACATGGGAAGCCATTCCTACCTTCACTTTACCCACCTCGCTACTTCCCCTCAGCCCTTAGGGGATTCTACTCCAGCCGGCTCCGGAAGGTCCTTGTGCCCAAGGGCAATTACTTTCAACACCGTCTCACCCAGCCGGATTTCACCGCCGGGTGCGATCAAGATACTGCTAATACGGCAGTTATTATAAAAAGTACCGTTGGTACTGCCCAGATCCTTGAGCAGAAAAGTTTGTTTCTTGGCCTGGTATTGCAAAACCGCATGTTCCCGCGAGACCTTCGCGTCTTTTAAGCGGATATGGCTTTGCGCTTGCCGGCCAATCTTCACGTTCATGGGAGCAAGCAGAAACTCCCGTCCCCGGTCGGGCCCGGCCACCACCACCAAAGCCATGGCCGGTCTGGTAACACGACAAGGCTTGATCCGGGCGAAAACTTTGGTGTCATCTTCCTTGGGGACCGGTGTAGGTTTTGTTTTTGCCCTGGCTTTCGCCCAGGGTAAAACCCAATGATTAAACTTCATTATAACACATCTCCTATTAAAAATAAGTTACAGTTTCAAATGTGACCGCAATTGGCCGCAGGCCGCATTGACCTCTGCCCCGCGCTCTTGCCGGATGCTGGCCGCCACCCCATGTGCACTTAAGAAAGCCAGGAAACGCCGGCGGGTCTGCAGGGGCGACGGCCGGTAAGGAGCCGCCGGCACCGGGTTATACGGAATAAGGTTCACATGGCAAAGCCAACCCGACGCCAGCTCCACCAGGCGCACCAGATCCGCTTCCCCGTCGTTCACCCCGGCCAGCATAATATACTCCAGGGTGACCCGGCGTTTGGTTTTGGCAGCATAATCCCGGCAGGCCCGGAGGACTTGGGCCAGCGGATAAGTCCGGTTCAGCGGGATCAGTTGCGAACGTAACTCATCACTGGTGGCGTGAAGGGATAAAGCCAGGTTAAGCTGAAGCCCCTCGTCGGCCAGCCGGTAAATCGCCGGGACGACCCCGCTGGTGGAGATGGTCAGATGCCGGGCGGCCATCTGGAGACCGTAATCGGCATTCAAAAGACGAAGTGCCTTTACCGTCGCCGCGTAGTTGGCCAAGGGCTCCCCTTGGCCCATCGCCACCGCATGGGAGATCCGGGTTTGCTGGTCCAACCCGATCCGCCGCACCTGGTCAACAATCTCGCCCGCCGTCAAGTTGCGCTGAAAACCCTGCCGGCCGGTGGCGCAAAAAGCGCAGCCCACTGCACAACCGACCTGGGTGGAAAAACAGACCGTCTTTCGTTTTTCCTCCGGGATATAAACAGCTTCCACACAGAGGTCATCTGGTAAACGAAATAAATATTTTTTAGTTCCATCAGCCGCTTCCGCCGCGCCAGCCAGGGTGAGGGCACCGCCCGTCAGCCCCCGGGCCTGAAGACGGTGACGAAAAAGAGCGGGCAAATTAGTCATTTGCCCAAAATCATCAATTCCCTTTTTATAAACCCAATCCAACAATTGCCGCGCCCGGTAACGGGGTTCGCCAAGCTCAAGCACCAAAGCTTCCACTTCTTCCAGGTTTAAACCAATAATCTGCAAACAAGCGGTCCCCCCATTCCTCTTTCCCAAAATAACGCCAACGATCTTTTCCGCATCACGGCAATCTTTTCCTTCTAAAATTATACCCACCGGGTCCGCAATTAATTTAAAAAGCCCGTACCGAGGTGACAACCTCCTACGGGCGTTTTATGGAAAAAGAGGCGCTGTATGTATAAAATAAATAATAACTACTGGTCTCAGCCGGAAATCTGTAATTGGAGCCGGATCCGGTCGGCCACTTTGGCGATGAACGAGGCCGCCGTCGGAAAGCGTGCTTTATCCGTCTGGTATTGATCAGTCCCAAACATCTTCTTAAACGATTCGCAATTACCCCGCTCCCAGCCGATCTCAATGGTATGCCGAATTGCGGACTCCACCCCACTGGCCGTGGAGTTGTATTTTTCCGCAATCCGCGGATAAAGGTTTTTGGTGATATTACCGAGAATATCCTCCTCTTGGATGGCCATGATGATCGCATCCCGCAGATACGCATAACCCCGGAAATGGGCCGGCACGCCCATTTCATGAAAGACCTTGGTCACTTCCAGCTCCAATTGCTGACGGGGAAAATTCTTCGCCGATACGGGCAATGGATTATAATAATTCCGGTTCTCCTGGACATAATTTCCTTGGTGGCGGCCGAATTGGCGGATCCGTTCCAAGAGTGTTGCCGTGTCAAAGGGCTTAACCATATAATAGACCGCACCTATCGCAATTAACCGCTGCACCATTGACTCCTGTTCAAAAGCGGTCAGCACAATCACCTGCGGCGCATCGTTCATCTCCGCCAAACGCTCCATCACGCCAATCCCGTCCAAATAAGGCATGGTGATGTCCAGAATCAAAAGATCCGGTTTGTGGGCTTGAATCAGTTCAATCGCCTGTAAACCATCATACGCGATCCCCACCAGCTCGATATCGTCCTGGAGCTTAATATGTTCGGCCAACACTTTACAGAGCTCTCGGTTGTTATCAGCCAACACGACCCGAATGCAATCTTCTGCCAAAAACACCCCTCCTTTCCCCAGTTCTTTTCTACATCCTTTTACCATTTCCTGCTGTAAAAGGTAAATCTTTATTTCTCATTTCCCTTTCCGCCACCGGTTTTTCCACCGTCATCAGGTAAATATCTTTCCAATTCCGGTCGTCCTTCCGCTTCAGAACGGCCTTCTTCTTAAAACCCAGCTTCTGGTAGCAACGGATCGCGCGGGTGTTAAAGGCGTACACCCGGAGATACAGGCGGTCAAGCGCGAGCACGTCAAAGGCATAACGCTTGATCTGTTGCAAAGCCAGCGTTCCGTAACCCTTGTTCCAATAGTTTTTTTCCCCAATCCGGATCCGCAGTTCCGCCTCGCGTCGCCGCCAGCAAATATGGGCCAGTTCCAGATCGCCGATCAACTGCCCCTTTTCATCCTCAAGCGCAAAAAGCCGGATGTTCTTGCTTCGTCTGTTCTCTTCCCACCAGGCAACACACGCGGCCAGATCACGCGGTAAGCCTAGATCAACAAAGCGTTCCACCTCCGGATCACAATTCCACCGGACCAGCCGGGAAAGATCTTCCTTCACCAACGGACGGAGGCGAACGGCATCAGCTTGCTTCGGCATGGACAGCCACCCCTTCGACAAATAAACTGCAACACGTGCTTTGAACCTTACAACGATGCTTTACTGCTTCTGTAGTTGATTTATATAAAATGAATTCCCTTCGCAAAGCTAATATCGCCGGCGTGACGGACGCGGCGGCCACCAGCGTGACGACTACCTAGATCTTCGGTTGTTTCCCCGTTACTCCTCCAAGTAAAAACCGGTAGGACATAGGTGTTCTGGGCTTTTTAACACCTTTTTCAGCGCGTTACCGCGAATTTGGTACCAAGAAAGCGGCCAAAGTTGCCCCCGGCCACCTTCCCGATGGTTTCCCGGCCGAATCCAAAGGCAGCCAAGTTCCTAAGAAAATTAGGGACGCCGGTCACATCGGGCAGATCGGATGGCCTACAATCAATCCCGTCAAAATCACTGCCCAAAGCCGGACAATCCTCGCCCCCAATCTGGATTAGGGCTTCCAGATGGGGGATGAGCGCGGTACTGCTGACGTTCCCGCTCCCGATAAAGGGCGGGTAAAAAGTCAACCCCACCGTGCCCCCGGTGGCCGCCACCAAGCGGATCTGTTCCGCCGTCAAATTACGCGGGTGCGCATGAACCGGATCCACATTGGCGTGGGAAACGCAGACTGGCTGCCGGACCCGTTCGATCAGCTCAAAGAAACTTTTCCGGCCCAGGTGCGCCAGGTCCAAAATCATCCCCCGTTCCTCGGCCATCTTGACCACCGCTTTCCCCAACCGGGTGAGGCCGGTATCGTTTGGCACCCCGACCCCGCACGCAAAAGCATTCTCCCCGTTCCAAGTAAGCGAGAGCATCCGCACCCCCTGTTCATAAAACTCTTCCAGCCGGGAAAGCTTTCCCTCCAGCGGTTCCAGTCCTTCCAAGGCCAGAAGCACCCCGATCTTCTGACCGTCGCGCCACGCGGCAAAATCAGACGATGACCGGATCCAGATCAACTGCTCCCGCCAGCGGTCATATTCCTGCCGCCACCGGGCGATCACCCGCTGCGCCCAGGCATAGGCCTCCGACCGCCCGGCGGCGCAGACGGCCAGCACCTGCAGGACCACCCCGGCCTTCTTTAACCGGGACAGATCCAACTGGAGGTGGGGAGCATGCCCCAGGCTTCCACCCTCTTCCACAAGCCGGACCAAAGTATCGGCGTGCCCATCCAAGACCGGTCCAAACTCCCTTTCCATCTTTCCTTGCCTCTTTTCATGGTTGATTGCTGCTTTATACAAAAAAAAGAACCTATAAAAATTTATAGGTCCCGAGCGGAGTTGCGGATAAGAACTAGCGTGGTTCAACGATTAGCTTAATCGCTGTTCGTTCTTGTCCTTCAATCATTATGTCTGTAAACGCGGGAATACAAATCAAATCAATCCCACTGGGCGCAACGAAACCACGGGCAATGGCCACCGCTTTTACCGCCTGATTGAGCGCACCAGCACCTATCGCCTGGATTTCCGCCGCTCCCTTCTCCCGTAAGACTCCAGCTAATGCCCCGGCTACCGAGTTTGGGTTTGATTTTGCCGAAACTTTTAATACTTCCATTGCTTTATACCCCTCCTAAACCATGTCGACTTTGTTAACTACATCTATTATATTTTATGCCGACCAGTAAATTCCTTTTAATTTTATCACTTATTTTAAATTTTTAAGGTAACTGATGCGGTCAATCCGCTTGGTCCGTCCCTTTTCGTCCAGCTCAAGATAGACTCCGTTCAATTCCACCGGCCCTTTTGCAATTTCAAATTTCACCGGTCGCTTTGTGATAAACTTTTGAATTGCCAATTCCTTCTTCACACCCAGGACCGAATCGACCGGTCCACACATCCCCACATCGGTAATGTATCCGGTCCCCCCGGGCAAAACGCGCGCATCGGCGGTGGCGACATGAGTATGGGTCCCCAGAACCGCGGAGACCGCCCCGTCAAGATAGTGACCAAGGGCGATCTTTTCCGAAGTGGCCTCAGCGTGAAAATCCACCAGAATATAGGGGGTTTCTTCTTTCAGGAGGCTTACTTTCTCCTGCGCCACACGGAAGGGGCAATCCAGGACCGGCTCGAAATAAACCTGGCCCATTAGACTAAGGACTCCAACTGGGTACCCGTTTTTCGCCACAAACAAACCGGCACTTTCCCCCGGTGTCTCCGGCGGATAATTGGCGGGACGCAACACCTGTTTGTAACGGTCGAAGACTTGGTTGATCTCCCGGTGTTTCCAGGTGTGGTTACCCAGGGTAATCACGTCCACACCACTGTGAAAAAGTTCATCCGCCACCTCCAGGGTCAGCCCAAACCCCCCCGCGGCGTTCTCCCCGTTCACGACGGTTAAATCCGGTTCATACTGCTGAATCAACTCCGGAAGTAGCGCCTTGACCAGCCTCCGTCCCGGCCGGCCCACAATGTCGCCTAAAAATATAATCTTCAAACTACGCTCCCCCTCCCCTCGCCCAGCCCTGTGTTCAGGTGGGGTCGGAGTGATTGAAAATCAAGACGCGGCCTTCCTCACGAATCCCCGTTAACTCATTCTTCTGTGGAAATTCCTTCAACTCTTCCAACATGTGGGCAATCATTTCTTCTTGAAAAAGAAGATCTTCCTCCCCGGTTTCGCCCTCTTCCTCTTTAACCACTTTGTCTGCATAGTGGCTGTTTATGATTTTGATGGCCAATGAAAGTTCATCGGGGGAAAAGGAAGCAATATCCCGTTTAATCTCCAAAAAAGTTAGTGCCCCTTGTTTTTTAAACGACAGTTCGATGATCTCCGGTTTAACCTGGTCCAAAAAGGCCAGGGCTTCCAGGCTCATCTTTAATTCTTCCCGAAAAGCCTTTTTTTCTTCGGCTGCAAACTTGTGCCGAAAAATAAAGCTAAAGATTAAACTAGAGTCAGCGGGGTTTAACTTCAAGGTGGCAATCTCCGGGTAACGGATCAGCAAAGAAACAATTAAACTCATGGAGCTAGTGAAGGATTCACCGTCCCGACTAAATACACCTTTCATTTCCCACTATTCCTCTCATAGTAATGAAAAGGCAAGTAAGCCACTTCAGTGGCTTACTGCCTTTATTTTGCATAATCAACCGCTCTGATCTCGCGGATCACAACGACTTTAATCTGTCCGGGGTATTCCAATTCTGCCTCAATTTTCTTGGCAATTTCCCGCGAAATAAAGGCCGCCGCTGTATCATCCACTTTTTCCGGCTTAACCATGATCCTGATTTCGCGTCCGGCTTGGATAGCATAAGCTTTTTCAACGCCGTCAAAGGAGTCGGCAATCTTCTCTAAACGCTCCAACCGTTTGATATAACTCTCCAGCGTCTCACGTCTGGCCCCCGGCCGGGCCGCGGAGATCGCATCCGCCGCTTGAACCAAAACGGCTTCGACGGTATGCGGCTCAATATCGCCGTGGTGGGCGGCAATGGCGTGGATGACCGCTGCCGATTCGCGGTACTTTTTCGCCAGATCAGCCCCAATCGTAACATGAGGTCCTTCCACCTCGTGGTCAATGGCTTTTCCAATGTCATGGAGGAGTCCAGCCCTTTTGGCTACATTGACATCGGCCCCTAATTCCGCTGCAATCATCCCGGCCAAATGTGCGACTTCAATCGAATGTTTCAAGACGTTCTGTCCATAACTGGTCCGGTATTTCAACCGTCCCAACAAGCGGATTAGCTCTGGGTGCAAATTGGGGATCCCCACCTCAATAGCGGCTTGTTCCCCTTCTTCCTTGATGACCGTTTCCACTTCCTTCCGGGCTTTTTCCACCATCTCCTCGATGCGCGCCGGATGGATCCGGCCATCGGCGATCAAGCGTTCCAAAGCAATCCGTGCAATCTCCCGTCGCACCGGGTCAAAACCGGAGAGAATCACCGCTTCGGGAGTATCGTCGATAATGAGATCGATTCCGGTCAAGGTTTCCAACGCCCGGATATTCCGGCCTTCCCGGCCAATAATCCGCCCTTTCATCTCATCATTCGGCAACACCACCACCGACACCGTGGTTTCGGCCACATGGTCGGCCGCATACCGCTGAATCGCCGTGGCAATGATGTCCCGGGCTTTCTTATCGGCTTCCTCCTTGACCTTCGCCTCGTGTTCCCGGACACGTACCGCCATCTCCTGCGCCAGTTCTTTCTTCAATTCATTCAGGAGGAACTCTTTCGCCTGCTCGACGGTGAGGCCGGAGATCTTCTCCAGTTCTTCCCGTTCCTGCTGTTTTAACTCCTGCAGTTCGGCCTTGAGCTTATCCAGTTCAAGCTCTTTCTTATTAAGGTTATCCTCCTTCTTCTCCAGCGCTTCGATTTTGCGGTCGATATTCGCTTCCTTTTGCTCGATCCGTTTCTCCCACCGCTGGATCTCATTCCGTCGCTCCCGGATCTCCCGGTCTAAATCATTTTTAATCCGAAGGGCTTCTTCCTTCGCTTCTAGAATGGATTCCCGTTTCTTTGCTTCGGCTTCCCTTTCGGCTTCTTGTAATATCATTTTGGCGGTTTCTTCGGCTGACCTCAAATTCATTGCGGTTCGAAGCTTTTCAAAAACAACACCGCCGGCTAACCCCAGAAGAATCAACAAGGCAATTAACCAAAATTCGATACCCAACACCTCCTTTATCAACTAACCTAATACTAAATGAAGCCGAGTAAGAACTCGGCTTCTTGGTGTTCTCCTCCAAATTTAATTGTATCTTTTTTGAAAAAAGCTGTCAAGACTCCTTATCATAGTCGAGATAAGGCCGGATCTCCTCGGCCGGAAAACCGGCCGCATACATGCGACGGGCCCACCGGATCACCGCCCTTTTATCTTGGGGTGAAAAATCCGCCTCCCCAAAGCATTTTTGCCACCAAAACCGGACATTCTCCCGTTCCTTGGCGGGCGGATAGTAACGGGCCAGCCCCTCCTCGATCATCTGCTGGTCCAACCCGGCCAGTTGCAACCGCTGGCGGATATAAGACCGGCTTTTCTTCGCTGCCAGATACTTATCGATCTGCCGGCGCAGATATGTTTCATCACCGAGATAATGCCATTCTTGTAACCGGGCCACCGCCGTCCTGATCTCGTCCCGTTGGTAACCTTTGCCTTCCAGTTTGCGCTCCAGTTCCCGGATGGAGTAATCACGCCGCCCAAGCAGCGTCAAGGCGTAACTGAGCGCCGGTCGTTTCGGACTCATTTTTGCTTACTCTTGGCCGGTTGCCCCGCCTTAGCTCCTTCCTCTTGTTGGGGTTCTTCCCCTTTTTTGACCGGCCGCTTTAGCCCATATTTGTCATAAATTTCAGCCTCAACCCGGTTTAAAATCTCCGGATTCTGCTTCAGAAACTCAACGGCATTATCCCGTCCTTGTCCTAAACGGGTCTCCCCATAAGAGAACCAAGAGCCGCTCTTGCTGATAATATCCTTGTCCACGGCCAAATCGAGAATACAGCCGACCTTGGAGATCCCTTCCCCATAAATAATATCAAACTCGGCTTCTTTAAACGGTGGGGCCACCTTGTTTTTCACCACTTTGACCCGGGTCCGGTTCCCGATGAAATCGCCCCCTTGTTTCAGGGTCTCAACGCGCCGGACGTCCAACCGGATAGTGGCGTAGAACTTCAAAGCTCGTCCCCCCGGGGTGACTTCCGGGTTCCCGAACATCACACCGACTTTCTCCCGGATTTGGTTGATAAAGATCGCCACCGTCTGTGATTTACTGATCGCCCCGGTCAGTTTGCGCAAAGCCTGGGACATCAGCCGGGCCTGCAGACCCACATGGGAATCGCCCATCTCTCCTTCGATCTCCGCCCGGGGCGTAAGCGCCGCCACCGAGTCGACCACGACCACATCAACCGCGCCACTCCGGACCAACGCTTCGGCAATCTCCAGCGCTTGCTCCCCCGTATCCGGCTGGGAGATCAAAAGATTATCGATATCCACACCCAACTTGCGCGCGTATAAAGGGTCCAACGCGTGCTCCGCATCGATGAAAGCGGCAATTCCACCCAGTTTTTGTGCTTCCGCCACCATATGCAAGGCTACGGTGGTTTTTCCCGAGGATTCGGGTCCGAAGATCTCAATCACGCGGCCCCGGGGAATTCCCCCCACCCCCAGCGCCAAGTCTAAAGTGATCGCACCGGTTGGAATCACATCTATGTTCATCTTGGTGTCCGCTTCCCCCATTCGCATGATCGAACCCTTGCCAAATTGCTTTTCGATCTGGAGGATCGCCACCTCCAATGCTTTCTGCCTCTCATCAACGGCCATCTTTATGCCTCCCCAAACATTTGTTCGCCTTGAGTATAGCAAAAGAGGACAAAAGTGTCAATCACGATTATTTGGTGAACTTATCGGCCACCTTGGAAGCGCCGTAGGAATCGGGTTTGATCCGCGCGTCAAACCCGCTGCCGGTAACCATCCCCACCACTTCCCGGATGATCTCCTTGGTTTTGCCTTGTTGCCCCACATCCAGGTGGATCTCGATATTTAAATCGGTTTTGCCGACCGCCATAAACTTCCCGGCCAACCTGGAAGCCACCTCTAAACTGCGGGCCGCCTCCAAAAAGATCCGTTGCTTCATGGAGAGCTTGCCCCGCTGCCGTTCCTTGGTGTAATAAAAGCGTCCACCCTTCCCTTCCCGCAGGATAATCACCGCGGTCACATAATAAACATCCACCCGCTCCTGCGAGTCGGTGCCGACAATCATCTTATAGGTATCATCGGGGTGTTCGTCAATGTAGGCAAGGAGGTCCCGGAACATCTGGTTGAAACTGAGCCGTCCTTTGCTTGGGCTGATAAAGTTCATCTTCATCCTCTTTTCAGTAAAACCCTAAGTCCTCGGCCTAGTTTTCTAGTTCTTTCCACAGTATTCAGCTAAAGCATAAAACTCCGTCGGCGCAAGGGTCTCTCCCCTTTGATCCGGATCAAGCCCCAGGGTTTTGAGGGCAGCCATCACCTTTGCTTCGCCCCCCAGTTGGGAATAGATCGGCTGGAGGGAATTATGAAGCTTTTTGCGGCGCGAAGAAAAAACAGCCCGCACCAGCAGGGAGAGACAAGCCTCGGTATCAGGGGAAGACTTCCTTGGTCGCGGGATCAGTTTAACAATCGCCGACCGGACCTTTGGCCTTGGGATAAAGACCGTCGGCGGTACAATCCCGACCAGTTCAACATGGCAAGACAACTGGATCATTACCGAGAGGGCGCCGTATGCTTTGTTCCCAGGCGGCGCGACCATCCGGTCGGCCACTTCTTTTTGCACCAAGAAGACCAGACATTGCCACGGCACAGCGGCTTCCAACAAGTGGAAGAAGATCGGGGTGGTTATATAGTAAGGCAAGTTGGCCACGGCTTTCGGGGCGGTCGTGGTCGCCGGCAATAAAGCCGCCGGATCATGCTTTAAAATATCACCAAACACCAGCTGCACATTGTCCCGCCCGGCCAGGACCTCCGCCAGAAGCGGCGCGAGCGTACGGTCGGTTTCCACCGTAACCACCTGCCCGGCCCTTTGGGCAAGCGCCGTAGTTAACGCGCCAACCCCGGTCCCGACCTCCAAGACCACGTCCGCCGCGGTCAGTTCCGCTGCGTCCACAATCTTGCGGAGAATATTGGCATCCGCCAAAAAATTTTGGCCCAAACCCTTTTTGGGAACCACCTGGTACTTGGCCATTAACTGCTGAACTTGGCGGGGAGAAGTCAAATTCAGTCGCTTTTCTTCCGTAATTTTCCACCACCTGACTTGGTAAAGGAGAAAATCCCCTTCGGTATTCATTATCCCTTATTTACAGCCCTCTCCATTATTCTTGGCACAATGGATTCTCCTTAAAGCGGTCTTTCGCAATCAATTGTCTCCTCCTGCCGTAAACACGGATTGGCCCTCCTCTAAGCAGAAGAATTGCCATTCCTCGGCCGGTCCCGCATCAAATTACTGCCTGGCCGCACCTTCAACCGTTTGAGCAGCTCTTCCCCGACCATCTTGGTTTCCAAAGGATGGCGGTATTTATCGATGATGCCGTTGAGCAACGCAACCCCCAACGACATCAAAGGCCATTGTTCAAGACGCCCGTCGGGTCTTTGTAAATACATCCCCCCCCGTTCCCGGTCGTCTTCCAGGTAAAGATCGAGGATCTCCCGGTCAAAACGGTCAATCAGCGTGCGGCCCACTTGCTCACCGGTCCCCACCGGCAACATCACGACAAAATCATCACCGTGGATATGGGCGATCAAAATATCCGGAGAGTCCAGTTCATCGGTGACCTCCAAGAGCAAACGGCACAACAAACGGAGAGCTTCATCACCGGCACTAAAGCCGTAACATTGATTATAGATCCGAAAATTATTGATATCAATAAAGAGCAGATCACAATCGACGCCACCCGTAATCCGTTCCGTAATCTCCCGCCGCATCACATCCCAGCCGGGAAAACCGGTCAGCGAATTCTTCGTGGTGGCACGCCGGTCCGCCATCAGTGTGTTTACTTCCGCCAAAATATCCTTTGGCTTGAAGGGCTTGGTTAACTGCGCATCAATCCGCACACCCAACCCGGCCAGATCCGCCAGGTTGATCTCCTCCTGGGTTAAAAGTATAATCCCCACATTGCGGGTGGCCGAGTGTAATCTTAACTCATAGCAAACTTCCAACCCGTCTTTATCCGATAAATGTTGATCGATGATCACAACGCCCGGTTTAAAGTTAAGCGCCTTCGGCAAAACCTCATTTCCCTGGGTGCAGGTGGCTATCTGATAACCGGCATTTGAAAGCCGGATCACCATAATCTCAGTGAGGTGCGGATCGCTCTCGGCTATCAACACCCTGTCCAGATTCATCAAAAAACCGCTCCTTCCCCCCTGGCTTTCCCTCCGTATTCATTGGTTCGACGAAAGACAATCTATTCCTCTTCGCTTACCGGAAAAAACCGGTTTTTTCGCGAGTGTCATCTGCCGGCGACTCAAGGCGCCAAAATATAAACTTTCACCCGCCGGCGGCCCCAGAGCAACGCTTCGCGGACAGTATCGTAGCAGACATCAATCCGGTGTCCTTCAATCGCCGAACCAATATCTTCAGCCGCGGCAAATCCGTACCCTTCGATATAAAGTTTCGTCCCGAGCGGGATCACCCGCGGGTCAACTGCGGCAATCCCATAGGTTGCCTTTTTTCCGGTATAGGTGTAACCATCAGCATAAATCCCGCACGACTGGGGGCCTGGTTCATAGGCCGTGGCTTCCATGATCAACACATCCGTATACCGGATCGTCCGCCCCCGGGCCACGGTCGCCGTGCGGACCACCGGCCGGGTTCCGCGGGCGATTACTCTGTCCACCGCCGGTTTCACCACCCGTTCCTCGACCAACTGCCGGTCGACCTCTTGTCCATCTTCATAAACCACGGTATACTCCCGCGCCAGGATCCCGGCTTCGCCCGGCTGAACAACCCGCTGCTTCCCTTTGTCCAGATTGGCATCGTTGATATAGGTGACCGCCGGGGCAATCTCCTTTTCAATGGTTAAACGCTCCGTAGCCACCCGCGTCACCTTCAAGCGCAAGCCTTCCCAAACTTGGGCATCTACCGGAACCGAAAGACGGTCCGCCGGACCGAGATCGATCCCGGCCCGCCGGAGCGCCTCGGCCACCGTGACCGGCGGCATGCGAACCGCCACCAGTCGTCCATCCACATCGATCGCCAAGTTAACCCCGCGCCGGATCGCGATGGCCATCCCCGCCCGTACCCTTGTATCGAAACCAGGGGATACTTCATCTCCAGCGCGGACGACAATCCCGGCTTGCGCCAATGCCGTTTCCACCGTCGGCGCCGCCGTCGTCAGTTCAAACCGCGCACCATCCACGTATACCGTGATCGTCTGCAGGCGACACGCGTAAAAAAGCAACCCCAAAAAGACCAACCCCGCCAGGAAGTTGGGCCAATAAGTACGACACTGTAAAGGTAAGCGCCATCCGGGCGTCCATAATTTCCCCAACAGCAAAAGCATCCCTCCTCAAAGGCTTTTTGCAGGACAAAAAGCCCCGCCCAGGCGGACCGGAAATTGGCTCTGTTTCTAACCTATTCCTTCTGTCCCCATTTGTCTCCTGCTGGAAAGAAACGGGAAGATATCCGCCTGGTCCTATTCGGTTTGGTAGGGGCGGATGCGGAGTTCTACCCCGAGCTCCCGCGCCAACTCCCGGGCAGGTTCCGGATCGAAATCCGGGATCGCCACCACCGACACGATCACCCGCGGGACATACAACTTACTGTCCCGAATAAAACGAAGTAAAGCCGGGTAAGCTTCCGGTCCCAGTTGGGAACGGCACAAACGGTCATACATGGCTGCATCGGCCGCATTTAAACTAATGGATATCACATCCACCAAACCCGCCAAGTGTGGCAGGATCGGCCGGCCCAGCACCGCCTCGGCTAAACCATTGGTGTTAATCCGGATCGGCACGTCATAACGTTTTTTCAGGGCGCGGGCAACACCGACAACTACTTCCCAACGGAGCAGCGGTTCGCCGTAGCCACAAAAGACAACTTCCCGGTAGGCCGCGACATCACCGGCCGCCGCCAGGACCTCTTCCACCGACGGTTCCCGGTCCAACCACAGATCGTACCCGACCCCTTCCTTGTTGTTGCGAATACAAAAGACACAACGGTTTGGACACCGGTTGGTCAGATTGATATAAAGCCGGTCTTCGATCGGATACGCAAAGATCTCGCCCATTCTCTACCTCCAACTTGTTGCTGATTGTTCGCTGCTCGCCCCTGGGGTGGATACTGACCATGGCCCGCCGTTACCCGGTATGCCCGGTGCAGTCGAATGGGGTTTCCGCCGGTAGCCCAAAACAGGCTGCTCCATTCTTCCAGGTCAGTTCGGCCACCGCCTCTGTGGTCATCCCCAGCAGTTCCGCAACGCGCTCCGCTACCGCCACCAAATAAGCCGGCTCATTCCGTCGTCCCCGCCAAGGATGGGGGGTTAAGTAGGGGGCATCGGTTTCGATCAACAAACGATCCGGCGGCAGGGCCGGCACCACCTCCGGCAGTTTACGGGCGTTTTTAAAAGTCACCGGCCCGGCCACCGAAATATGGAGATTCATCGCCAAATACTCACGAACTGCTTCCTTGCTTCCGGAATAGCAATGCATCACACCCTGATAATGACCGCCTTCCGCCTGCAACGCGGCCACCAAATCGGCGTGGGCCTCCCGTCCGTGGATCACCACCGGTTTTCCAGCCTTCCGCGCCAGGGCCAACTGGGCCCGGAAGACTTCCTGTTGCACCCGGCGGGGCGAATTCTCATAATGATAGTCAAGCCCGATCTCGCCCAGCGCCACGGCTTTCGGGTGGGCCAGCATTTCTTCTAAACGTTCAAGGTCGCCGGCGGTCGCGGCCGCCGCTTCATGGGGGTGAATCCCAACCGCGGCGTAAACCCCCGCTTCGGCCGCAGCCAAGGCCAGAGCCCGCTGGGAAGAGGGTAGATCATACCCCACCACCAGCATCCGGACTACCCCTGCCGCCCGCGCCCGCTGTAAAACCGCCGCCAAATCGGCCTGGTAGGCTTCGTCATTCAAGTGACAATGGGTATCAAAGAGTCTCACCGGACTTCCGCCCCATCCGCCATTGTTTTCTCGGGCACAACAAGGGCTAGCTTATCGCCATCATCCGCCGCCAGGATCATCCCCTGGGAAAGGACCCCCCGCAGTTTGGCCGGCTTCAGGTTGGCCACGACCACAATTTGCTTGCCAACCAACTCCTCCGGCCGGTAGTACCGGGCAATCCCCGCCACGATCTGCCGCTCTTCATTCCCCAACCGGACCTGCAAACGCAGCAGTTTGTCGGCCCCTTCGATCTTTTCTGCGGCCAAGACCGTCGCCACCCGTAAATGGATCTTGGCAAACTCCTCAATGGTAATCTGCTCCGGCTCCACCGCAGGGGGCGTTGCCTTTTGCGGCGGTTGCGGCACCGGCGCCGGTTTCTCCTTCTCCGCGCAACTCTCCTTCTCCCAGTCGATCCGCGGGAAAAGCGGTTCGCCCTTCCGCACTTTTGTTCCCGCCGGATACTGCCCCCACTTGCTTCCCGCCACCAATCCCTGGGCGGTTGGGTCGGTATCCAATCCCAACTGGGCAAAGATCCGGGCCGGCGTCTCCACCAGGAACGGCGTCAACAGGACCGCGCTCAACCGGATCACTTCCACCATCGTATAAAGGACCGTCCCCAGGCGCTCCCGGTTTCCTTGTTTATTCAGGCTCCAGGGGGCCGCTTCGTCAATATACTTGTTCGCCCGTCCAATCAACGCAAAAATGGCGGCCAGCGCATCGGAGATCTCCAGTTTGTCCATGTGGTTTTGGACCTTTTCCAAAGTATGATTAGCCTCGGTCATCAAGGCTTCTTCCAGTGGTCCGTAGGTGCCGGGCGCGGGCACCACGCCACCGGCAAACTTCTCCACCATCGAGAGGCTGCGGTGCAGAAGATTTCCAAGGTCATTGGCTAAATCCGTGTTGATCCGGAGGACCAATGCTTCTTCCGAATAAACGCCGTCGGCCCCAAAGGGAACTTCCCGCAGGAGATAATAGCGGATAGCATCCAATCCGTATTTCTCCACCAAAACGACGGGATCAATCACATTTCCCTTGGACTTGGACATCTTCCCGCCGTCCAGCACCAGCCAGCCATGGCCAAAAACCTGTTTCGGCAATGGCAAGTCCAACGCCATCAGGATGATCGGCCAAATGATCGTGTGAAAGCGTACAATCTCCTTCCCCACCAGGTGCAGGTCCGCCGGCCAGAAGCGGGCAAAGAGGCTCCCTGCGTCCGTCTCATCGGGGTAACCTAAAGCGGTAATGTAATTGCTTAAGGCGTCCAGCCAAACGTAAATCACGTGCTTTTGGTCAAAGGGAACGGGAATCCCCCACGAAAAAGTCGTCCGCGAAACACAAAGGTCTTCCAACCCCGGCCGGAGGAAATTATTGATCATCTCGTTTTTCCGCGAAACCGGCTGAATAAAATCGGGATTCGCTTCAATGTGGGCCATCAAACGGTCGGCATATTTTGACAAGCGAAAAAAGTAGCTTTCTTCCCGGACTTTCTCCACCGGCCGGCCGCAGTCGGGGCATTTCCCGTCTACCAGCTGGCGTTCGAGCCAAAAAGCTTCACACGGTGTACAGTACAGGCCTTCGTACTCGCTTTTGTAGATATCCCCCTGGTCGTACAGGCGTTGGAAGATCTTCTGAACCCTTTCCGCATGACGGGACTCGGTGGTCCGGATAAAATCATCATTGCTAATTTCCAGCAATTTCCATAAGGCCTTAATATTGTCGACAATCTCATCGACAAAGGCCTGGGGTGTTTTCCCGGCCTCCTCCGCCCGGCGTTGAATCTTTTGCCCATGCTCATCGGTGCCGGTCAGAAAATAAACATCATCCCCCAGCAACCGGTGGTATCGGGCCAGCGCGTCCGCCACCACCGTGGTGTAAGCATGGCCGATATGTAAATTGTCACTCGGATAATAAATAGGGGTCGTCACATAGTATTTTCCCACACTAATCTCCTCCTTAAATTTTGGTAACAAAAAAACCTCCCCACCCAAAGAACACTTCTTTGGGGGCGAGGATCTCCCGCGGTACCACCCCAATTCTCTCCGTAAAACGGAGACTTGACGGCCAAGGTTAAACCCTGGCCTTGCGCGTTAACGGACGCCGCCGGAACACCTACTGGCGGGACTGCGCCCCGTTCAGTGCTCTGCTCCGGGTCCATCTTCGTCTTTCCTTCCCCGGTCGGCTCCCACCATCCCGACTCGCTGGCTCCGCTTCCGGAAGACTACTCCTACCCATCATCGCTGTTATCGCTTTTACGGTATAGTTTAACTATTATCTATTAATACCCATTGTCCGCCGGTTTGTCAAGTTTCACGCCTTTTTAATAAAATTTCCCAAATTAATTATTCCCACCATTGACTTTGTCTGGAAAATAAGGTACAATTAGCATTGTAGTTGATTGTCGAAAAATATCGGAAAAGGAGGAATAAGTCATGATGAAATCCACCGGAATCGTCCGTAAGGTAGATGAGTTAGGACGGGTTGTCATTCCCATCGAATTGCGGCGGACCCTGCGCATCGAAGAAAAAGATGCTTTAGAGATTTACGTCGACGGGGAGAGGATCATCCTCAAGAAATATGAACCGGCCTGCATTTTCTGTGGAAACGCCGAGAATGTACGGAATTTCAAGGAAAAGAACATCTGCCAGAATTGTTTGGATGACATGAAAGTGGTCTCCTAAAAAGCCTGGCCCGTTATCCTGTCAATTCGACGTTGCATGATCCGTTACCGTAAAGAAAGGGGGAGTTAACCCCCTTTTCTTTTTTGGTAGTACTGATACAGGGCGCTCCGGGAAAGGCTTTCCCGCCGGGCAATCGCGCGAATCACGGCGGAGGCTTTCTCCCCGGCGCGGCAGCGCTCCTGGATTTCTCGGTAAAAATGCTCATAATCGGCGGCCGTCGGCTCTGCCTTGGCTTCCGCAGGTCGTCCCGCCAGCACCAGTGTAAATTCGCCCCGCACGTCCCGCTCCGCCCAGACCCGCACCGCGTCTGCCAGCGAGCCCCGCCAGAACTCTTCGAATCTTTTCGTTAATTCGCGGGCAATGACCACCGGTCGGTCCGGACCCAACTGCGCAACCAGAAGTTCGAGGGTTTCAACCAAGCGGTGAGGGGCTTCATAAAGGACAATCGTCCGTTCTTCCTCGGCCAGCGCCGCCAGGCGGGCCTTTTTCTCCTTTGTTTTCCGGGGCAGAAAGCCCTCAAACACAAAACGATCGGTGGGTAAACCGGAAGCCACCAGCGCCGCCAAACAAGCCGAGACGCCCGGCACCGGCACCACCTGAATGCCCGCGGCCACCGCTTTTGCCACCAGAACCCCACCGGGATCGGAAAGGCCCGGAGTCCCCGCATCGCTGACCACCGCAATCTTCGCCCCGTTCTTCAGAAAGTCCAACAGCAACTCCGCCCTTTCCTGTTCCTTCTCCCGGTAATAACTGATGATCCGCTGTTGAATCCCCAAATAAGCCAGGAGTTTCCTGGTCAGTCGGGTATCCTCGGCGGCGATTAAGTCCACCTCTTTCAAGATCCGGGCCGCCCGGGGGGTTAAGTCCTCCAGATTACCGATGGGCGTTGACACCATGTACAAGATCCCCGTTGCTGCCGGAGCCTGCTGTTCCTTGCGCTCCCTGGATTCCTCTTTCATCTTCCTTGAATTCTCCATTCTCACCGTATTAAACTAAACTGCCCTTTTCTGCCGCCACCATTGCTCCTGGAGGTAGATCAGGGCAAAAAAGGGAACGTAGAAAAGGCTGGCTTTAAACGTATTCCACTGGTGATAGCGGATCAAGCCCCACTGCACAAAGAGCCATTCCCCCAAGGCGTTGGCCCCAATCCAAAAGAGCCAGTTTAACCAGGACCAACGGGGGTAGCGTTTTGACAAATAAACGGCAAGCCCCCCTTGTGGGGGGGCAATACCCAAATCCGACCAAAGACTCAAACCGCCGGTCGTCGGCCCAACGTACTCCCATTGGCCGAAGACCACCCCCAAGAGGTCGGCGATGGTCGCCAACAAGGCCGTGAAAATGAGGGTTGTGTACAAAGCGCGCCACTCACGCCGGGGGACAACAACGAGCAAAAGAACCCATAAACCAAACCCGACCAGCCGGTAAGCCAGGGGCCTCCCTCCTTTGGTTCCGCCGTTTCAGTTTTCCGGTCACCAGAACCTTCTTTCCTGCATCACCGTTGGTTACGGATGATCCGTTGCCGCCGGCTGCTCCGCTCCGCGGGGAAAGACCATGTATTCGGGGCGTAAGAAGTCGGTCCGCAATGTGGAAAGACCTTCCAAGAAGACACTGAACCGGGAAACGTTACTTCTTTGGCGGTAATTAAAGCGTCCGTTCCGCCACTCGAAACCATAAACGATTCCTGCCTCATTATTCTGTCCTTCCCGCACAAATCCATAGAGCCAAAGTTCACCATCGATCGCACACAGCCGCAGGTCGTCATAGACCAAGTCAATCTCATGGGCCCGTTTCCACGCGGGGCCCTGTTTGGCATAGATCTCCAGTCGTAACTTCCGGCTTCTGGTGCGCAAGTCATATTCCCTGTGGAGAAAGATGATCTCCAACTCCCGGTCCCCCACAAGATCGGCAAGATAAACCCCACTGGCCGGTTCCCCTTCCCCCAGGTTGGCAAAGACCGGACCAAGTTCCTGCAGTTGTAACCAACCGTTCTCCTGCCGCAAAAGGCCAACCCGGTATTCGGGCCACCCCCAGAGGTCATCGTCGGTCCGCATCAACAGCAAAGCCTCTTCCTTGCCGTCCCGGTCCAAATCCCGTACCACCCAATGGTGGATCCGGAAAGGCGTCAGGTATTTAAAGATATAATCGGTCAGTGGTCCGGAATAATTGGCCTCGGGTAAACGGCTGACAAAAGGATTAATCTGCTCATGAAAGGTCCGAAAGAGCAGATATTCATAACCGCCGGCCTTCCAAACCGGCTCCTCAATGTGGTAATAACGTTCCTTATAACCCCTGGTCGTCAGGACATCTTCTCCACAGAGCACAAAAGTACCGAACTCATGATAGGCCCCTTCCGGGTGAGCCTCATAGACCCTGGTTTTCAGCAACCCGGTCCCTTTATCCAGATCGGCGGTGATCACCTGATAACTGAGGCTCCGGTTCTCGTATTTCTCCACCAGCTGTAGATGCCAGTTGGCGTTAAAGACGGCCGCCTCTTCCAGAAAAAGGCCGTTATTGTTGAGGATGGTCAGTTTTAAAGAAGGCAGTTCAAGGCCGTTCCCTAAAAACGCCAGATGGTTCAGGCCGGTCCCGGGTAAAATATAGACTGATTTATATAGGTAACCCTCCTGGTCCCGCGCCCGGCCGTAAGCCTGAAATGATAGCGGCACCAAGCGGTAACGGCATTGTTCAAAATCCCAATCGGCCATGGCAGCTTGGATCAAGATCTTACTGGGGCTGGCCGGCGAAGGAACCAGGTATGTAAAGACATATTCTTCATCGATATCATCGTCCAGGGCCTGATCCATCTCCCACTCGAGCAGGTTGGCGTTCCCGGGAAGTAAAGGAAGGATCGCCCGCACTCCGGAGGGGATCTCCGCCAGTTTGTTGAGGGCATTACCCCAGCACAAGACGGTCCGCTCTTTTTTGGCTTCCGGTCCAAACAGGACCGGGCGCTGCCGGGAACGGGAAAAATGCCGGTAGTCCTCCCGCGTCATCTGATAACCCTCGGTTCCGCCTTTTAACTGGTAATCCCGGAGATCCCACACCCGGCTGGTCACCGTCAACAGCTCACTGTTGGGGTTGCCGTCAAGATAATTCACCTCATGCACAACAAACTGGCCCTCATAGTCCATAAACTGGAGATCATACTGGGCCCGGGCGGTAAACACCGCAATATAACAGTTGTTTTTGTACTTGTGCATCGTCAACTCCGCATAGGAAGATCCTTCCGGGTGAAAGACGGTCCAGAATTCCAGGATCCCGTCGCCATCCAGGTCATCAAGGTGAAGGATGCGGTAGGAGTAACCGGTAGCGCCGAACTTCATCTTGCCACCGGTTTTACTGTTCCCTTTCCCAAGGTTCACATAGTAAACCTCTTGGTAACGACCGTCAATCAAATCAAGGAGCGTTAAGGCGTAATTGTCCTTGAGTGTATAAAGCACCAGGTACTCGCCATCCGAGTCCGCGTCAAACTCGGCCAGGGCGAAACACTGGATAATATTCGCACCCAGCGGCAGATAATTCAGCAGATCACTGTTGGCTTGCGCCGTAAGGGGGGAAAGCACGAGTAAGAGTAGTGATAAACAAAAAAAGAAAACACCCCGGGTTTTGCTCATAAGAGTGATCCCTCCTTCCCTTTTTCTATTCCACATTCTAACGGAACATCCTTTTGTTCATCAAAAAAAACAGGGACCTTTCGGTCCCTAATTAAACTCCACTTTATGGAAGACTTTCTTCCCCTTCTGCAACAGCAGCCCGGCTTCCTGGTAGTCTTGGGGTTGAATCACCACACCCACTTCGGTGACGGGTTTCTGGTCGAGTCGCAACCCCCCTTGGTCGATCAGACGCCGACCTTCTTTTTTGGAAGCAACCAGCCCGGTCAAGACGAGAAGGTCGAGAAGGGGAATTCCCTCGGGGTAGGCGTCCCCCGGCACCCTGGTGACCGGTACAGCCGCACCGCCACCACGGGCGCCTTCTTCAAACAAACGCTCGGCCGTTTCCTGCGCCTTTTTGGCCGCTTCCTCCCCGTGGGCCAACTTGGTTACTTCAAAGGCTAAAATTTTTTTGGCTTCGTTGATCTCCTGGTCGCGTAAGGCACCGAGCCGGCGCACCTCATCCATGGGCAGGAATGTAAAGCAGGCTAAAAAGCGCTCCACGTCATCATCGTGGGTGTTACGCCAGTATTGGTAAAAATCAAAGGGGGTGGTCTTCGCTGGGTCAAGCCAGACTGCTCCGGCTTCGGTCTTGCCCATCTTCTTGCCGCTGGCCGTTGTCAGCAAGGGCCAGGTCAAACCGTACGCCTCTTTTCCTTCCAAGCGCCGGATCAGGTCGGTACCGGCCAGAATATTAGACCATTGGTCATCGCCGCCCATCTGTAAAGTACAGCCGTATTTCCGGTGCAGTACCAAAAAATCGTAGGCTTGCAACAACATGTAATTGAACTCAATAAATGAAAGCCCCCGCTCCAACCGAGCCCGGAAACATTCGGCGGTCAGCATCCGGTTCACCGAAAACTGGGACCCAATCTCCCGCAGAAACTCAATATAGTTTAAGGGCAGAATCCATTCGGCGTTATTGACCAGCAAGGCACGGCCACTCTCGAAATCCAGATACTGACTGAGTTGTTTTTTGATCCGCTCCGCGTTCCGGTTGATCACCTCGACGGAGAGCATCTGCCGCAGTTCCGTCCGGCCGCTCGGATCGCCAATCATAACCGTACCGCCCCCAACCAACGCGATCGGCCGGTGGCCCGCCCTTTGGAGGTGAGCCAGACCCATGATCCCCATTAAATGGCCCACATGGAGACTGTCGGCCGTCGGATCAAAGCCCACATAGCCGGTGACTTCCGTCGTCGCCAAGGTTTGACGGAGCTCTTCTTCATGGGTGACTTGTTTAAAAAATCCTCTTTCCTTCAAAATGTCCAACGCGTTCATCAATCCTTACTACCTCCCGTAAAAATAAAAACTCCCGTCCCGGAAGGGACGAGAGGTTGCTCGCGGTACCACCCTAATTGCCATTCCTGCCAGGGAATGGCCACTCTTTCGTTAACGGCTGACGCCGGAAAACCCTACTCCTGCCCACGGCAGCTTCAGGTTTTCGCTCTCCCGGGGGTAACTTCGGAAACGGCCCGCACCGGTTTGCACCACCCACCGGCTCTCTCCCGCCAAAACCATTCCCTACTTCACCCGATCCTCGAGTTCACTATAGATTTTTGCCTTATCTTATCACGCGGTCGTCCCTTTGTCAATTGCGGGAATTTCCATCATTGCCAAATTTCTGGATCATTCTTTTAACACTGTTTTATTATAGCTAACCACCCCGGGGCCCTAACCATAACACGCCCCGGCTTCACAGACCTGGTTTTTACCACTCTTTTTGGCAAGCGCATTGGCTTCTTCGGCTTTGCGGAGCAGCTCTTCCAGCGTCCGCCCGTCCTCCGGGAAGCTGGCCACCCCCACCGAGATCGTGATCGGAAAGAGCCAGTCGCGGGTGGTCTCTTCCACCAGCAGCCGTAAGCGTTCACCAACGCGGAAGGCTTTCCGGCGGTCGGCACCGGGCAGGACAATTAAAAATTCATCCCCGGAAAACCAGCGGGCCAGAAAATCTCCCCGGCGCAACTGACTGGCCAGAATCTCCCCAAGCTTGCGGATCATTGAGTTCCCCTTCTGGTAGCTGACTTTATTATACTGCCGGAGGTTGTCCCCGTCCACAAAGAGGATACTAAAGGGGGCCTGTTCCTTCAGGGAGCGGTTAATCTTTTCTCCCAGGACGGTCTGGGCTGCCCGGTGGTTGGGCAAACCGGAGACATCATCACTCAGGGCTAAACTTTGTGCCTGGTCAAACAGGGAATAACTTTCAGCAAGATACGGCACCAAAGTAGCCAGGAGGATTTGCGCGGCACCCAAGCCCGTTTCGGTGCTTTCCGGGTCCGGGAGAAAATGACGGAAAACCAGATGCAAGAAGGCCGCCAACTCTTTTTCGCCGGGCCCATATCCGGCAACTTTGATGCGAAAACCGGACCCCGGACCACCGGCTGCGGCCCGCCGCCGCTCGTAGGCAGTCTGTAGTTGCTCGGTCAAGCTCCGCGCCCGCTGCGGGCTCGTCCCCGGATAGAGCAACACCAACTGGTCGTCAGCAAGCCGGGCCGGGATGAGCTTGAGCCGCTCTCCCGCCGCCTTTAATCTCCGTGATAAAGCAGTAAGGGCCTCCATCAGCCGCCGCCCCTGTTCTTCTGATAAACCGTGGTCTGGGGTGAACTGCAGAAAGGCGATGGCGCCTTGTTCACCCAGGCGCTCTTCTTTGACCGCCCTCATCAACCCAAAAAGGTTTAAAAAACCAGTTTGTGGATCGCGATAAAACCCCGGTTTCAACAGAATGGGTACCGTCCCCTTTACCTGGAAAAATACGCCTAAATTTTCACCCGACTTTCACGCTTATTTTGCTGTCCCTTATACCGCCGGCTTTCGTCGGGATCAGCGCCGCATGGCTCCACTTAGTTTACATATTATGTATTGTACCATTTGTTTCTAAATTGTCAAGAGAAATCTAGGAAATTCCGTAATCTAGGATAGCCTACAATAAATGGGTGGCGGGTGAAGGTTAAGAAACAGTTTAAATTAAACGCAAAACCCGGCCCCGCCCATTGTTTTTCAGGCTAAATCGTGCTTTAATGGTAAACGTAATTTCTAAACACTTCCGCATTAAAAGGTGGGACCAGCTTTGAACGAGAAGCACAGAAAAGAATTGAGAAACATTGCCATCATCGCCCACGTCGATCACGGGAAGACCACTTTGGTGGACGCCCTCCTGCAACAAACCGGGGTTTTCCGCACCCATGAACAGATGATCGACCGGGTCCTCGACAGTAATGAACTCGAGCGGGAACGGGGCATCACGATTCTGGCCAAAAACACCGCCATCCGCTACGGTGATCTGAAGATTAATATTGTGGATACCCCCGGACATGCCGACTTCGGCGGTGAAGTGGAGCGCGTTTTGAAGATGGTAGATGGCGCTTTGCTACTGGTGGACGCCTTTGAAGGCCCGATGGCCCAAACCAAGTTTGTGCTCAGAAAAGCCCTTGCCGCCAATTTACGGATCATTGTGGTCATCAACAAACTGGACCGGCCAGGAGCCCGGCCGGATGAAGTATTAAATGATATCTTTGATCTCTTTGTTGAATTGGACGCCGCCAGTTGGCAACTGGACTTTCCGGTGGTTTACACCTCGGCGCGTCAAGGCTACGCCACCACCGATCCGCAGACCCCGGGAGTCAACATGCAGCCGCTGCTGGAGATGATCAAGAAAGAGATCCCGGCCCCGGGCGGTGACCCGACGCAACCCCTTCAGCTTCAGATCGTCAGCTTGGATTATGATGATTACGTCGGAAAAATTGCGATCGGACGGATCGCCAACGGAACCATCCGGAGTGGCGAACCGATCACCATCTGCGCGCCCGGCGGGACCACACGGCCGGGAAAAGTAGGCTCGCTCTGGGTTTACGAAGGACTCAAACGTTCCCCGGTCGAGACAGCGGCAGCCGGGGAGATCGTCGCCCTGGCCGGTATAAGTGAAGTTCAAATCGGCGAAACAATCAGCCATTTTGACCAGCCCCACCCTTTACCACTACTGACGATTGATGAACCGACCCTCACAATGACGTTTATGGTGAATGACAGTCCCTTTGCCGGACGGGAAGGCAAATACCTAACCTCCCGCCACTTACGGGACCGGTTATGGAAGGAAGCCCAGACCAACGTCGGTCTAAAAGTGGCCACCACCGGTTCCCCCGATGCCTTTCAGGTCTCGGGCCGGGGCGAACTCCATCTCGCCATTTTGATTGAGACCATGCGGCGTGAAGGGTATGAGCTTCAGATCTCCAAACCGGAACCCATTACCAAAACCGTCGACGGCCAACTGCTGGAGCCCTATGAGCGCCTTTTTCTCCTGGTTCCGGAGGCTGCCGCGGGTCCGGTCATTGAAAAGCTGGGCGCACGCCGTGCTGAACTGGTGAACATGAAACCCGCTGGTTCCAATTTGAGTTTGGAGTATTTAATCCCCGCTCGCGGTTTAATCGGTTTTCGTTCCCAGTTTTTAGCCGACACAAAGGGCGAAGGGGTGATGCACCACCTCTTTGATTCCTTCGGTCCCTGGAAAGAGGGGATTATCCAACGCCACCAAGGGTCACTGGTCGCCTTTGAAGACGGCGAAACCACCGCTTACGGCCTGCACAGCGCAGAAGACCGTGGCGTGCTCTTCGTCGGACCCGGCGAGCAAGTCTATGCTGGAATGATCGTCGGGATCCATCAGAAGGAGGAAGATCTCGATATCAATGTCTGCAAGAAGAAACACCTGACCAACATCCGTTCCAGTACCGCCGAGGAAGCGATCCGCCTGATTCCGCCCCTTCGTTTTACTTTGGAACAGGCGATGGAATTTATTGCCGAGGATGAACTGGTGGAAGTCACACCAAAGGCGCTCCGGATGCGCAAAAAAATCCTCGACCGCACAACCCGCGCCCGGTTACGCAAACGCAGCCAAAACTGACCAATCGCGGCCTGGCCTAAGAATCCTTATTCGGGTAAAACAAGCCGCGGCTTTCGGGCGCGCCGGTACAACCCAATTTTATGCCCGATGACCTGAACCACCTCCGCCCCGGTCCGGCTGGCGATCGTCCGGGCCAGCACTTCCGGGGCCTCCTTTTGATTATTGAGAACTGTAATCTTAATCAACTCTCGCGCTTCCAAAGCGTCATCCAATTGCTGGAGAAGATTTTCCGTGAGCCCCTCCTTCCCCACCTGAAAAATGGCGGGTTCGGTGTTCAAAAGACCCCGCAAAAAAGCTTTCTGTTTTCCTGTTAACATGTTCATGCTTCCCATCCTTTTCTTTAAGATGATACCAAGATGATACCCCAAGTGCCATAGCCCTTACCATTGGTAGTCCTGTTCTTCCGCCCCCGCGGACCACCTTGCCCACGGGCTCTCCTCCTTAGCCACCGTGAAGAATAATTGGCGAGCGTAGCCAAAGAAGACCAGGCCCCCAGCGGGTACAAAGATCAGCAACAAGCCAAGCATAAGATTGCCTGCGCCGCGCCACTGAATCCCCCCACCAAGAAGCGGTTTCATGACCTCAGACAGAAGATTAAAGCCGACCAGCACCAACACCCCGACACAGAGGAGAAACAGCCAAAAAGTCTGCACCGCATACCAGGCCCACTGCCGTCGGGCAATTAGTCCTCCTCCCGTCACCAGAAGCCCAAGGGTGAAAGGGAGATAAAAAACGGGAAAAAAGGGAAAGCCCAACGTCAAAAGGAAAGAAGTCCATTCCCGTACCCAAAAATAAACGAAGACCGGGAGGAAAAGCCCGCCCACGCCAATGATCAGCAGTAAGAACCCACAAATAATGATTATTGCCTTCCGCATCAGAAATCATTCCTTTCCACCGGTAAAATAAATCGCCTTTCTCTCTAATTTCGCCCTTTGCCCAGCGGTTCCTTTTACCGGTTTCATTTGGTTCCTTTAACTGGTGCCTCGCCCTAAACTGCTTCAATGGTCCCTTTGGTCAGTTCCTCGCGGTTTTCCTCCGCCGTTCCTTTCGTTGATTCCAATCCAACCACTAGTTGGGTGGTACAGTGCTTTCACCAGTTGGTACCGCAAAGGGTGCTGATAATTCAAGACGATCATGTTCATAATAGCGGAAGAAGGGAGGAATCCGATGAAAAGTCTTCTTGAGAAGTCATTGGTATTAGGGTTGGGCACCTTCTCGCTAACCCGGGAAAAAGCGGAGAAGTTCCTCCGCGACTTGGAAGAACGGGGCGAAGTCACCGCGGCGGAAGGAAGAAAAATCCTCACGACGCTGATGGAAAAAGGGGAACAGGAAAAAAAAGCGTTACAAGAGACGATCCAACAAACTGTGGAAGATTTTATGAAAAACCTCGGCTACATCAGGAAAGAAGAATACACCGCCCTTGAAGAGCGGGTCAAAGAGTTGGAAGCCCGCCTAAGCGGTACACCGGCAGGGGACGAAACCGCTGAAACCACTGACTAAAAAAGGGGCCGCAGGCTTACGGACCCCTTTTTTACTCCCTCCGTCCCGGGAAGAAAGACCCTCATTATGGAACAACAGTACCAAACCCAACTCCACCTAGACGATCCGGGTTTCGAGCCCTCGCGCCAACCCGGGTCGTTGTGTCTTTCATCGGCTGAAAATCAATGCCCGGTACGCAAATTTCGTCGCCCGGATCGTCCGGCGGAAACAAAAAGTTGCATCTTTGTTAAATCCCTTTTTCCTTCCTGTTTATTGTTATATTATGAAAAAGTACGCTTGTACACCAACCATCATCTTTTCCCTCGCGCATGCGAACGGTTGACTAAGGAGGTATCTTGCATTGGCAGTCCTACTGGCGTCCTTCCAAGCAATCACCTGGAAAACCCTGGTAATGTATGCCATCGGCGGGGTCTTAATCTACCTGGCCATCAAGAAAGATTATGAACCCATGTTGTTGCTACCGATCGGTTTTGGTGCCATCCTGGCCAACATCCCCTTTTCTTCGGCCATCGAAGAAAACGGTTTTCTGACCATTCTCTACAATGCGGGAATCCACACCGAACTTTTCCCGATCTTAATCTTCATTGCCATCGGAGCGATGATCGACTTCGGTCCCCTCTTGCAACAACCCTTTATGCTCTTTTTCGGCGCGGCCGCCCAGTTTGGCATCTTTGTCACAACCCTGCTGGCCCGCAGTTTGGGTTTTACTCTGAAAGAAGCGGTCTCCATCGGGATCATCGGGGCCGCCGATGGTCCAACCTCGATCTATGTAGCCAACCTCTTCGCCGGTGATTTGATCGGCCCCATCTCCGTCGCCGCCTATTCCTACATGTCGCTGGTACCGTTGATCCAGCCGCCGGTAATCAAGGCCCTGACCACCCCGGAGGAGAGAAAAATCACGATGGATCTTAATCTCCACCCGGTCTCCAAGACCACCCGGATTCTTTTCCCGATCATCGTGACCCTGGTCGCCGGTTCGATTGCCCCAAAAAGCGTCGCCCTAGTCGGCTCCTTGATGTTCGGGAACCTCATCCGGGAATGTGGTGTCCTGGACAAGCTCTCCAAAGCGGCCCAGAACGAACTCTCCAACCTGGTCACCCTGCTGCTGGGGATCACCATCGGGTCCACCATGGTCGCCGAGAAATTTTTAACCTGGAAAACCATCATGATCCTGGGTATGGGCCTTTTTGCCTTTATCTTTGACACGGCCGGCGGCGTTTTGTTCGCCAAACTCCTCAATCTGTTTCTGCCCCGGAAAGTCAACCCGATGATTGGGGCCGCCGGAATCTCCGCTTTCCCCATGTCAGCCCGGGTCATTCAGAAGATGGCCCAAAAAGAGAATCCCGGCAATTTCGTCCTGATGCAGGCCGTCGGTGCCAACGTCGCCGGGCAGGTTGGTTCAATTTTGGCCGCAGGCGTCCTCATCTATCTGGTGAGTTCCCTCGGATTATCGTAAAGAAGGAGGTTCCGTGATGACCGACAGCATCGTAACCACTTTACGCATTCTCCTGCAGAGCTTGGGCGTGACCTTTTTCGGCATGATCATTATCTATTCCGCCATCAAACTGCTGGTCAAATATTTCCCTGAGGATAACCCTGAAGACCAATAGGACACAGATGAAAAAAGAGGCTTTGGGTCAAACCCAAGGCCTCTTTTTGAATACTGTTTAATCGGGGGCTGCTTTGTTCCGGGCTGTAACTAGTTGCACCAAGGCCCGTAATCCCCACATATAACTGTCCTTGCCAAAACCGCAGATCACACCGGTGGCCACTGGCGCCGTCATCGATTGGTGGCGGAAGGACTCCCGGGCGTAGATATTGGTCAGGTGCACTTCGACCACGGGAAGAGCGACCGCCGCCAACGCATCCCGCAGGGCGATACTGGTATGGGAATAGGCGGCCGGGTTGATCAATATTCCCTGTTCGGCCCCGCGGGCCTGGTGGATCCGGTCGATCAACGCCCCCTCATGGTTGGACTGGAAGATCGCCAGTTCCACCCGGAGTTCGGCCGCCAATTTCCGTAGTTCCGTGTTGATTGCTTCCAGGGTAATCCCGCCGTAAATCTGGGGTTCCCGCTCCCCCAAAAGATTCAGGTTCGGTCCGTGTAAAACCAGGATCCTGATACCAATCCCTCCCAAAACAGCATTTCTAAACCGCGCCCATCTGACGTAAGACCGGCAGAATCACCTCGGGCGGCACATCATCCTTGACCAACACTTCACCAATGCGTGGACTTAAAACCAGGCGCGGACGGCCGTCCTTCACCTTCTTGTCCCAAGCCATCCGGGCCAAGAGTTGTTCCGCCGCAAGTCCCTCCTCGATGGTGGTCGGTAACTCATAAAGCTGCAAGATTTCGAGGGTTGCCTGGCTCAGTTCCGGTGCCGCCAGGCCCAACGCCACACTGATCGCAGCCGCCGCGGCCATCCCGATCGCCACTGCTTCACCGTGTCGGTAAACCGTATAACCGGTCTCCGCCTCCAGCGCATGACCGATGGTATGCCCGTAATTAAGGACCGCCCGGCGCCCTCTTTCCCGCACATCCTCCATCACCACCTGGGCTTTAAAGGCGCACGCCCGGCCAATAATCTCCAGCAAAGCTTCCGGCTTCCGCTGGCGCACCGCTTCACTGTGCTGACGGAGAAAGGCATCGAGGGTACAATCGCCTATCAACCCGGCTTTTATGATCTCGGCCAGCCCGGTTTTGAACTCCCGTTCATTGAGGGTAGTCAACACATCAAGGTCGCTAAGGATAACCGACGGTTGATAAAAGGAACCGATTAGGTTCTTGCCTTCCCGGTGGTTAACAGCCACCTTGCCACCGATCGAACTGTCCACCTGCGCCAACAGGCTCGTTGGGACCTGAACCAGGCGCACCCCCCGGAGGTAGGTAGCGGCGGCAAAACCGGCCAGATCGCCGATTACCCCGCCACCCAAGGCGAGAACCACCGAATCCCTTTCCAGACAGCCGGCCGCCGCCGCATCGTAGACCTTGGCCAACTGGTCCAACCGCTTGTAAGCCTCACCATCGGGAATGGTGACCGTCAGGACCTCAAAGCCAGCTTCTTCTAAAGCTTCAACCACCACCGTAAGGTACAGGGCACCGACGGTCGGGTTGGTCACCACTAAAACCTTCCCCGCCAATCCCTCCTCCCGCAGAATAGCTCCGGCTTGCGCCAGCAATCCGGAGCCGAGGTACAGGGGATAGGTCTCAGCACCCGCCTTTATTTCCATCCGTTTTACCATTGCCATATTCACCCTCCTCCTGCGCCCGGCGGTGAAGCGGCCCCGTGCCGATTCCCCACCGCTGTGCCAGCCGCATTATCTCCGCCGCCACCTGTGTCGGGGTGCGTCCGTCGGTGGCGACCACTTCATCCGCTTCCCGGTAATATTCTTCCCGTTCCTGGAGCAGTGCCGCCAGAACGGCCCCGGGGGTTGCCCCGGATAGTAAGGGCCGGTCACTACTACTTTGGACGCGGCGGTCCAAAACGGCCGGTGAAGTCTTTAAATAAATAACAAGGCCAAGCGCCTGGAGCACCCGGCGGTTCTCCCGATCCAGAACCGCACCGCCACCGGTCGCCACCACCGCCCGTTTCTTTCCGGCCAAACCATGAATAACCTCTTTTTCGACCCGGCGAAAGAAAGGCTCCCCCTCCTCCCGGAACAACGCCGGGATGGAACGGCCGGTGACCGTCTCAATCAACCGGTCGGTATCGATAAACTCCCAACCCAGTTCGGCCGCGAGAATCCGGCCGACGGTTGTTTTTCCGCAACCCATCATCCCGGTCAAGACCAGGTTCGGTTTAACTGCCCTCCGGTCCCGCATGCAATCCCTCCCGGTAGGAGTGGAAGGCCCGCTTAAGCTCGGGAAGGGTATCTCCGCCAAACTTCTCGTGCAAAGCGACGGCCAAGACCCAAGCCACCATTGCCTCGGCCACCACACCGGCGGCGGGCACGGCGGTCAAGTCCGAACGTTCGGCCCCGGCAGTCCGGGGCTCTTTGGTTTTGAGATCCACCGACGGTAATCCTTGGTACAAAGTGGGGATCGGTTTCATGGCGGCCCGCAGAATCAGCGGTTCCCCATTGGTCATCCCGCCCTCGACCCCCCCGGCTTGGTTGCTAGCCCGGTACCATCCACGCTCCGGCGTGAAATGGATCGGATCATGCATCCGGGAACCGATCAGGTGGGCCCCGCTAAATCCGGCACCAAACTCCACCCCTTTAATCCCCGGGATCCCCATCACGGCCTGAGCCAGCTGTCCATCGAGCCGCCGGTCCCAGTGGACATGGGAACCCAAGCCCGGCGGAAGACCGGTGGCGTAAACAACAAAGATGCCCCCCAGCGTCTCCTTGTTCGCCCTGGCCGCTTCGATCGCTTCCACCATCGCCGCCGCCAGCTCCGGATTGACCGCTCTGACCGGCGACTGGTCGACCCGGGCCTGCTCCGCCGGGGTCAGCGGTTCCCCATAATCCTCCCCGACACCTCCAAGGTGGGTCACATAACTACCGATAAAAATCCCGAATTGCGCCAGTAAGAGCTTGGCAAAGGCCCCAATCCCCACCCGCGCCGCCGTCTCGCGGGCGCTGGCCCGTTCGATAATATTCCGCAGATCCGTGTAGCCGTACTTGAAAGCCCCGCTCAGATCGGCATGACCCGGACGGGGCGTCGTCACAACCGTCGAAACCTTGTCCAGGAGCGGATCGGCCGCCAAGGTCACCGTGTCCGCGGCCGCTGGGGTAAAGGGAGCCATCACCGCCGACCAACGGACCCAATCCCGGTTGTTAATGCGTAAACAGATCGGACTCCCGATGGTCTCACCGGACCGGACTCCCGACAGAATCTCCACCTGGTCCCGTTCTATTCTCATCCGCCCGCCCCGGCCATAACCCAGTTGGCGCCGGGCCAATTCCCGGTCAATTGCTTCCTGGGTCACCGGCACCTTGGCGGGAAAACCTTCAATAATCGCCACCAAAGCCGGCCCATGGGATTCGCCTGCAGTCAAAAAACGCATCCTCACCCTCCATCACTTCACCGTAATGATTGCTGCTCAATTTTCCTTCAATTGAATCTGCCCATTATGGCGCGGGTTGGCCGCAACCTTCTCCAGGGCTTGCATGACAGCCAGCAAAGCATCGGTCCGTACCTGGCGGTCACTCTGTCCCACCCAGGCAAAGATCTCCCCCACCGGGCTCGAAGCGTAACTGCCTTTAATATTACTCAACGCAATTAAGACCACATCTTTACGACACTTTTCACACCGGCAAAAATCAGGATTGAGGCGCAGCGCTACGTCCAAAACCTCAAGCACAACGTCTTCCATATAGTTCTTCATCCCCTTCTCCCCCCAATTCCCGCTCAATAGTTTTCATTAACCACCTGGTCGACGGGGACCGGTAAAATTATGATCTGATCCGTACGGAGCATCGTCGCATCGGTGATACTATTAATCTCCATTAACAATTCGACAGTCGTACCGTAACGCTGGGCGATCCGCCAGAGCGTCTCTTTGGGCTGTAGTTGGTAAAGGTGGTCTGGCGGAATCGGGATCCGGAGCGTCTGGCCCACTTGGAGTACGCTGGTTGCCGTCAGGCCGTTTTCGTGCAGGATGGCCGCCGGATCCACTCCGTACTTACGTCCGATCGAATAAACGGTATCACCTTTCACCACCCGGTACGCCACCCGCAACGCTACGGACGGCCGTGCGTCACCGCTTGGATCTACCACCATGGGTCCCTCGTCCGCCACCGTCGGCCCCGTCTCCCGCTCCGGCTCCAGTGGTGCTCCGGCCGCGACCGCTGGCTCGCCACCGGACGGCTTCGTCTCAAAACCAACCACTTCAGCCAGGACTTGCGGTGCCGGGGGCGGCACCGGATTAGCGGTCACCGTTTCCGGTTGGTTACTGCTGAAGATTTCAATATGAATCACCTCCGTACCGGAGGCCGCCGGCACCGGACCCGCCGCCATGGCAACACCGCTACTTGTGGTTTCCTTTCCTTCCGGTTGGGGGGTAAGGAACAAACAGACGGTTTTTTCTTTCGAAGGCCCCTCTTGCCCCGCTGTCAGAAGCAAGGCCGACGCCGTCCGTCCGGTAAAAGTCAAACCCGAAAGCACACAGGTCTCCCCCGGGGCCAGGGTCTGATGGACGATAATTTCATTGTTCTCAATCTTGGGTATACGACGGCCATCGGCGGTTTCGATCCAGCCCCCGATCCCGCTCACCGTCAGGGCCAGCTCAAGATCGATCTCTCCGTCCGCCCGGGGGCGGGGGACAACTTCAATCCCTACGCCGACCTTTTGGTACTGAACAAAATTGACCTGTGCGTTGGGGTTAGTCGTAATGACTGGATACTGATCCCCCAGAAAGGCCATGCCGGACCGGTTCCCTTCCGCCCAAAAACGTGCGCCCGCCAGCCGTCGCCCCACCGTCGTCCGCCACAACGTGTCGCTGGCCGTAAACGTCCCCAGCCGCAAAGGGGTATGTACGGATGTCCCGGGCAGCGCCCAGCTTAACCCCTTTTCCTGTGCGTAATCCAGCTCAATCTCGACCAACTCGGCAACCATCAGGAAAGGCGTGGCGGCATGGTCCACCGCCAACAGAACTTCACGGATGTTTTCCGCCTCCAAAGCACTGGCCTGAACATGTACTTCTTTTTGTTCCGCATCCACCTGAAGACGCTCCCGGGGCACAACCCGGGTTAAAGCGGCCACCACGGCCTCTCCGCTCGCCCGTGACCATTGAAAGCGTTCAGGGGTCCGCCGGTCCAAAGCAGCGGGATCCGCGCCGACGAGCGCTGTCCCTTCCACCCAATGACAGGGGTAGCCATGCATTTTCGCCAACAGTTCAACGGTCTCTCTCGCTGTCAAGCCCGGTTTAAGCGGAAGGGTCACCCTCCCTTGCACGGAAGGGCCCAAAATCACCGGAAAATCCCCACACGCCGCCAGACTGCGAAAGACCACCCTCAAGTCAGCATTGTCCAGATGCACTTCGGGTAACGTCCTGGTCCCCGCTTCCGCCCCCGACAACACCAAAGAGATCACCAAAAAAAACAGAAGCGGTAACAACCGGCGAAGATACCTCCGCCCTCTAACGTACAGCATGTTTGCACCCTCTTATGTATGGGCTTTCTGCACTGTCTTTGCCCGCAAAAAGCTTATTCTCCGGTTCCCCGGATTTTGTCCAATTATTGCATGATCTACTTCGCGACCGGTAAAGTTTTTCCTGCTGTACCCAGGATTTTCCTTTTCCGATTACGCCGGCGGCAGTTCTTTCTGCAGCAACCCGTGCAGGAGCCGGTACAACGGGTCAAAGGGCGGCGTCAGGCCGGTCCATAAACGGCAGGCTAAAATCCCTTGGTAAACGAGCATCCCCAACCCCTCCAGGGTGGGCAGGCCCAACCGCCGCGCGTAGCGCAAGAAAGCCGTTTCCAGCGGGTGGTAAACCAGATCGGCCACCAGACAACTGCGACGGCAAGCCTCCAGCGGGAAAGGAGGCCGCTCGGCAGTGGCCGGAAACATCCCCAAAGGGGTCGCATTGATCACCAAATCGGCCTCCGCCGCCACAGCCGCCAAGTCGTTTTCGGTAAAGGTTAGCCCCACGGCCGTAAAGCCGATCCGGTCACGCAGCGCCGCCTGCAACGCGGCGGTCTTCTCCGGATTACGCCCGACCAGATAAAGTGCGGCCGCTCTCTCCTGCGCCAGGCGGAAGGCCAGCGCCCGGGCGGCCCCACCAACCCCCAGCAGCACCACCTTCTTCCCCACCGGCTCCATCCCCCCTTGGTGCCGGAGGGAAAGGAGAAATCCTTCCCCATCGGTGCTGTATCCGACCAGTTGACCATCCTCCGGGACCACCGTATTCACCGATCCGGTCAGGAGGGCATCATCCGCCAACCGGTCCAGATAAGGCCCGATCCTTTCCTTGTGGGGGATGGTGACGTTGACCCCGCCCATTTTCAGACAGCGTACCGCGGCCACCGCCGTCCCCAGTTCCTCCGGTTTTATCGCAAAACTTAAGTAAACCCCGTTAATCCCCAGAAGACGAAAGGCCTCGTTCTGAAGGTGCGGGGAGAGGGAATGCCCGACCGGATCCCCGAACAAACCAAACAAACGTCCCGCCGCAATCTGCATCTTTCTGCCTCCCCTCGCCACTAAAGAAAACTCTCCTGCCGCGCGGCAGGAGAATTCTTCCTCGTTAGACTTCAGTGATGATCGGTAAAATCATGGGCCGTCGCTTCGTCCGCTCATAGAGGAAGCGGCTGAGCGTCTCCCGGATCTCCCCTTTCATGAAGGCCCAATCATTATTGCCCTGGCTCTGACATTTATCCAGCGCTTCCTTCACCTTAACCCGGACTTCTTCCATCAGGGCCTCCGATTCCCGGACGTAGACAAACCCGCGGGAGATGATATCCGGTCCGGCCAAAACCTGCCCGTTCTCCTGGTCCAAGGTGATGATGGCAATCAAGATTCCATCCTGCGAAAGTTGTTTCCGGTCCC
Source organism: Bacillota bacterium (assembly GCA_012727425.1). Classification (GTDB taxonomy): domain Bacteria; phylum Bacillota; class UBA4882; order UBA10575; family UBA10575; genus Capillibacterium. The sequence goes on along the minus strand of JAAYHQ010000039.1, from coordinate 17,941 downwards.
GCAGGACCACATTGCCCACATCACCGACCCCCAGACCATCAACAAAGATCCGCCCGGCCGGTACCCGGCCCACAATGCGGCCCGAATTGGCGGTAAACTCCAGCACATCACCGTTCTCGGCAATGAACACATTTTTACTGGCCACCCCGATCTCTTGGGCCAAACGGGCATGCTGCACCAGATGCCGGTACTCACCGTGGATCGGGACAAAAAACTTTGGCTTGACCAGTTGCAACATGAGCTTTAGTTCCTCCTGGCGGGCGTGGCCCGAAACATGGACCCCGGTCAGCGCCTCATAAATAACCCGGGCCCCCTGCTTGTAGAGGTGGTTGATCGTCCGGGCAATCAGCTTCTCGTTCCCGGGGATCGCAGAGGCGGAGATGATCACCGTATCTCCGGGCATAATTGTAATCCGACGGTGTTCGCCCATGGCCATCCGGCTCAAGGCGGCCAGAGGTTCTCCCTGACTGCCCGTGGTCACCAGCACCACCTCATTTGCCGGTAGACGCTGGACTTCGTCCAAGTCAATCTCCAGCCCGTCCGGAATCTTTAAGTAACCCAGTTCTTTCGCGATCGAAACCACATTCACCATACTCCGGCCGATAAAGGCCACTTTCCGCCGGTGCCGGACCGCGGCGTCCACCACCTGTTGCACCCGGTGGATATTGGAAGCGAAAGTCGTGACAATCAGCCGTCCCTCCGCCCCGTGGAAAAACTCTTCAAACTTTTCGGCCAAAACCCTTTCCGAAACGGTATAGCCTTCCTGTTCCACATTGGTACTGTCGGACAGGAGGACCAGCACGCCTTTCTCGCCCAATTCGGCAAATTTATGAAAATCCAGCGGTTCACCCTCAACCGGCGTGTGGTCGATTTTAAAGTCGGCCGTATGCACAATGATCCCCACCGGCGTATGGATGGCCACGGCCAGCACCCCGGCAATACTGTGGTTGACATTGATGAATTCAACTTTGAACGAACCGATCTTCAGCATGTCTCTGGGGTTGACCGGGATCAATTGGACTTTACGCTCTAAACCGTGCTCCTTCAGTTTTGTTTCGGCCAGGGCCAAAGTTAACCGGGAACCGTACACCGGCACATTAAGCTGTTTAATCACATAGGGCAGGGCCCCAATATGATCTTCATGCCCATGGGTTAAGATGATCCCGGCGACCTTCTCCCGATGTTCCAATAAATAAGTAATGTCCGGGATCACCACGTCGATCCCAAGCATATCCTCATCGGGAAACATGAGACCGGCATCGATCACCAGGATCTCGTCCCGGTACTCCACGGCCCACATGTTTTTGCCGATCTCGCCCAACCCCCCCAGCGGGATCAGGGCGACTTTATTCTTTTTTGACAATAAAAAAAACACCTCCTGCTTCTTGTTCACGTCCATTTCCAATTGTGTTTTATAATAACCAAAGACCGTCTTCGCCTGACGGTCTTAAAGTCCGAACAGGAAATCGATCCGGTAAACTTTCTTTATTATATCAAATCTAAAATCTCCCCACAACCACAATTTTTTTCACCCGCTCGCAAAGTCGCCACTGGCCGCCACTGTCTCCCCCACCCTAACTGGCCGCCGGCCACGGGTGCGGACGGAGAACGTGCCCAGCAAGTGCTTGCGGGCCGTTGCCGCCCAAGAAGGGTTTGTCCCCCGCCGGCACCCGCACCGAAACCGTACCTAAAGGATAAACTCGGGCAACAACTGGCGAAAGAGCGCCATCGCGTCGTTGATCGGCTGAGGGGTCGACAGGTCCACCCCCGCCCGGGCCAAAAGGACCAAGGGGTAATCCGAACCCCCACTGCGTAAAAGTTCCAGATAGGCTTCGACCGCTTTCCGGCCTTCCGCCCGGAAGCGCTGGACAAAAGCGACCGCCGCACAGAAACCGGTCGCGTACTTATAGACATAGAAATTATAAAAGAAGTGGGGAATCCGCGACCACTCGGCCTTCAACTCCGGATCCAGAACCACCTCCGGCCCATGGTAAAACCGGGCCAGTTTATAGTATTCGTGCTCCAGCCACTCGGCCGTTAAGGCCTCGCCCTGTTCCACCTGTTGGTGAATGAGCTTTTCAAACTCGGCAAACATCGTCTGGCGGAAAACCGTCCCCCGGAAGTGCTCCAGGAAATGGTGGAGATAGAAAACCTTCTCCTGTTGGCTCCGGGCCATTTCGATCAGGTGGAGGACCAGCAGGACCTCGTTGACGGTCGAAGCGATCTCCGCCAAAAAGATTGGGTACTGGGCGTTGATATACGGTTGTGTCCGGTTGGAAAGGTAACTGTGGAGGGCATGCCCCAGCTCGTGGGCGAGTGTAAACAGGTCATTGGCTGTTCCTTGGTAATTCAGCAGAATATAGGGGTGGCTGTCGTAACACCCCCAGGCATAAGCGCCGCTGGTCTTCCCCTTATTTTCATAAACATCGATCCAGCCTCCGGTAAAGGCTTGATCCAGGAGTGCCGCATACTCCCCGCCCAACGGTTGCAGCCCGGCCTTGACCACTTCTTTCGCCTCTTCGTACCCGATCTGCAGTTCAAAATCGGCCACCGGCGAGACATATAAATCATAGAAGTGCAGCTCTTCCAGACCGAGCATGCTCTGCTTCTGTTTGAAATACTGGTGGAAAGCGGGGAGCGCCGCATGCACCCCGGCGATTAAATTATCATAGACTTCCGTTTTGATGTTGTCATCATCCAACGACGCCACCAGCGCCGACGGATACCGGCGGGCCCGGGCGTAAAAGACGTTGCTTTTTACCCCGGCGTTTAAAGCGGCGGCCAGGGTGTTCCGGTACCGGTGGTAGGTACGGTGCAACGCCAAAAAGGCATCTTTCCGGACCGCCCGTGCTTTGCTTTCCAGGAAACGCAGATAACGGCCGTGGGTTAAAGGTACTTCCTGTCCTTCTTCATCCCGGATGGCCGGAAACTCCAGATCGGCGTTGTTCAGCATCGTAAAGATGTTTTCGCCACTCCCGGCAATCTCGCTGCTCAAAGCTAAAATACGCTCCTCGTCCGGCGAGAGAATATGCTGCTTCCGCCGGGCCAGGTCGGCCAGGAAGTGCCGGTACTGTTCAAGCGCCGGCTCAGCCTGGAGAAAGGCGTCCAGCGTTGTCTGGGGTACCGCCATCAACTCCGGGAGAAAAAAGGCGGTCTCCGCCCCGACCCGGGTCAGGAGGGCTTGAGCCCGTTCGACCATGGCCTGCCCGCGGGGGTTGGTATTATCCTCGTCCCGGCGCATCTTGGCGTAAACGTAGGTTTTATCCATCAACCGGCCGAGCCGGTCCCGGAGGGTCAAGACCGTCCGCAGCGTCGCCGCCGACGCCCCGATCCGCCCCTGGTAGCCGGCAAACTCGGCAGCCAGCGTCTCCACAGTTTTCAGGTCTTGCTCCCACTCCTCAGCGGTGGGATAAAGGTCCTCCAGTCGCCAACGGTACTCCGCCGGAATCTCCGTACGCTCGGGTAACGCACCCTGGGTTTGCTCCATTTTGGGAACCTCCTTGTCAAACTCCTTATCAAACCATGGATCATCCTATGTTTAACCTTAGTTTTTATTGCTTCTACAGGCTCGAACGGCCCCGGCCACTACCAAGGGGACTAAAGATCCGCTTACCCCATGGCGTAGGCGGGTGTCCGGTCCACCTTCACAATATCTTGGTCCCGGATGGACTGGAGAATCGCGTAGACCGTCCGGAAATCACCGATCTCCACCTCCGGGGTAACCGCAATCTCTTCCGTCCCCTGCAATGCATGGTAGAAGTTGAGGAGTTCATTATAGTAGCCGCGGTTCGGCTGGTAACCCAGCAGTTCATGACCGCCGTCATGATAGAAGATGTTAACCACCCCGCAAGCGGTGTCTTCCAGGTAGAGCTGTCCGTGGGTGCCGAAGATCCGCAGTCCCACCGCGGGCTTTTGCACCTCGCGTCCGGCCGGGAAATAGGTAAAGACGCCCACGATTCCGTTCATAAACTCCATATTCACCGTGACCACGGCATACGGGCTGAAATCGTCCTCCTGCGGAACGCCAAAGGCGGACAGATGCCGGATCGCACCAAACAAGTGGCGCAAACCAGCCAGATCATGGATGGCCGCATCCAAGAGGTCCCCACCCGGATACGCGGGATGTTGCCGCCACTCGGTGGCCGCAAAGGTATCTTTCTCCATTTTGCAGGGGAAACAACTACTACGGTGATGGATAAAGAAGACCGGTTCGCCAATCTTCTTTTCGGCCAACAGTTTGCGGATCAGGTTAAATTCTTCACTGTACCGGTAATTTTCCGCAATCATCATCTTAATCCCGTACAAAGCCGGCAGTTCCGTGGTGGCCACCGCCTGTTCGTAGGTGGCACCCAACGGTTTTTCCAGAATAACGTGTTTCCCGGCCCGGGCGGCGGCCGCAGCCACCGTGTGGTTCTGGGGAATCGGTACCAGGATATCGATTACCTGTAGATCGGGGCGGGCCAGCATCCGGTGGTAATCGGTAAAAACATCCCGACTTTGGTCCAAACCGAGCCGCCGGCCCCAATCCTCCGCCACTTCTTGGTGGCGATCACAGACCGCCGCCAGTTCATACTTGTCGGCCAGTTCCTGAAAGGCCGGGTAATGCAACCGCTCCCAAGCCAGCCCGCAACCGATGATCCCGACTTTGAGTTTGCCCACAAAAAAACCTCCTTTTTCTTTTTAATGTCCCCAACCAAAAGGAGGTTTATAAGGCGGGCGGCCCTTATTTCCCCAACGGATAACGGTTGTTCTTCGTCACATACTCGACAATCTCGTAGGTTTCATGCACCTGCTTCCACCGTTTCACTTCGGCGATGAAATAATGGAGGGCAACGCTAAAGGTCACCACCAACAGCAAGCCCCAGATGATCGTCGCCAGGAGCTCGCGCTTCTTCGCCTCCGCGCGATATTCGGCCAGCAACACCTTTTTCGCTCCGGTGTACAGGGTGTCCAACTCCCAAGTGGCCTCAGACAGGGCTTGATGAATGGCCTCGGGCTCCACCCCCGCCAAGAACGAATCTTTGCCCTTGTTTTCCGCCACCCGGGCCGCCTGGATCTCCAGATCCTTAATTTTTTGCTGCAACAACTGACGTTTTCCATGATACTCGGGGCGGCCCAAGACCTCCTCCAGGCGCAAATCCAGTTCTTCCTGGGGAAAATAGGGCAGCCACTCACCACTATATAAAGGATACGGCCGGTGTTCCGGATCACCGCTTGTCTCCGCCAAACCTCCGTACAAGATCACCCACCGTTGGCCCGTCCAGTGGTCCTTCAGGTGCTGGATCTGGTAAGCATCGACGTGTTGCAGAGGGCCTTTCTCCCAACGCAGCTGTCCGGCCAGCAAGATGAGAAGAAAAAAGATCATGGGGAATAGCCATAGTTTCTTCATGCTTAACCTCCGGTCTTCCTTCCGTCCCTTCCTTGCGGCCCCTTGGCCTTGACGGAAATCTTCTTTTCAAGGTTAGTTTCGACTCGTTTTGGCAAAATCCTGTCTATTCCCCATGTTACAGCCAGATGAAAACAATCCGGTTTTTAAATAATGCCCGTCGCCCGCTGTGCCGCCCTCTGCTCCCGGCGGCTTTTCCGTTTCCGGCTGATCATCTCAAAACTCAGATAGAAGACGGGAACAACAATCAGGGTCAAGAACGTGGCTACCGTCAAACCGCCAATCACCGTGACGGCCATCGGTGCTTGCATTTCCGCCCCATCCCCGGTGCCAACCGCCATCGGTACCAAGCCCAAAATCGTCGTCAGCGCCGTCATCATAATCGGCCGGAAACGAATCGGCCCCGCCATCATCAGCGCTTCTTCCGCCGTATGGCCCCGCTTCCGTAAAATATTGACGTAATCCACCAGTACAATCCCGTTGTTCACCACAATTCCCGCCAGCATAATCATCCCCAGCAAAGCCGGGACCGAAACGTACATTCCGGCCACGGCCAGCCCCCAAACGGCACCAATAAAGCCCAGCGGCACGGTGAACATGATGATGAAGGGTTGGAGCAAAGATTCAAACTGGGAGGCCATAATCATATAAACGAAGATGACCGCCAACAACAAGGCGAGCAGTAGATCTCTAAAGGCACTGAACATCTCTTCCGCTTCGCCGCCAATCTCAATGCTGTACCCGGGGGGCAGAGGATACGACTGTACTTTCGCGTTGATCTCCCGGACGGCACTGCTCAGATCCCGCCCGGATAAGGCAGCCGAAATCGTCACCATCCGTTCCTGGTCTTGACGGGTGATAACTAGCGGTCCTTCCACAATGTGGAGGTCGGCAATCTCACCCAGGGGCACCTGGGTCCCCAGGGGGGTCGGGATCATCAGTTGGCTAAGCCCGGCCAGACCCCGCTCGTTCTTTTGCAGGCTCACCACCACATCATACTCTTCCCCGCCGACTTTAAAGGTGGTCGCGGTCGAACCGGCAATGGCCGTCCGGAGATAAGAAGCTACCGTATAGACATTCAGCCCGACAGCCGAAGCCCGTTCCCGGTCGATCCGTACTTGCAGTTCGGGGCGGCCCTCATCCAGACTGGACTCAACCTCCCGGGTTCCTTCTACGGCTTCAATGATCCCAACCAGATCATCGGCGATCGCGCCCAACCGGTCAAAATCGGGCCCTTTCAGCTTGATATTGACCGGTTTGCCGCCCGAAATCGACATCCCCGCGGTCTGGACCTGGATCTCGGCCCCCGGAATCTGGCCGATCTGGGTCCGTAGCACTTCGGCCACCTGGTTCGCACTACGGCTCCGTTTCTGCTTCTCCACCAACCGAATGGTCAAACTGGCATGGTCACTGCTGGCCGCGGAGTACCCCATCCCGTGCCCCGATAAGCTAAGCCCGCCACCCCCGACCGTGGTCGCCACCATCTCCACCTCGGGCAGGGCGAAAACCTCCTTCTCTACCTGCTGCACAACCCGCTCGGTCTCCCGGAGTACAGTCCCCTTGGGCATCCCAATCTGGATCGTGATCAACCCTTGGTCCATTTCCGGGATAAACTCGGCCCCTAGCCTGAACAGCATAGCCAGACTGATCACCATCAGCAAAACAACGGCCAGGATTACAGTCTTACGGTGCGCCAGTGACCAAGCCAGCCATTTTTTGTACCAACCAAGCCGCTCTTTCCTGCCCCCATAACCGGCCGTTTCCTCCGGTTTGGGTTTCTTCTTGATATGTAAGAATCTGGAGCTAAGCAGCGGGATCAGCGTTTGTGCCACAAAGAGGGAAACCAGCAGGGAGAAGGTGACCGTCAGCGACAATTCTCTAAAGAACTGCGCCGTCATCCCGCCCATAAAGACCACCGGCAAAAAGACCACGATCGTCGTCAAAGAGGAAGCAAGGATAGCCATGCCCACTTCGGTGCTGCCCTCAACCGCCGCTTCCCGCAGTCCGTAGCCCTCGTCGCGGAAGCGAAAGATGTTTTCCAGCACCACAATGGCGTTGTCGACCAGCATCCCGACCCCCAAGGCCAGTCCGCCCAGGGTCATCATGTTCAATTCCAACTTGCTAAGGTACATCACGACAAAGGTGGTGATGATCGAGATCGGAATCGCCACGCCAATGATCAAAGTACTGGCCAGGTTCCGCAAGAAAACAAAGAGAATGGCAATGGCAAGCAAACCACCGGTCACCGCGTTGCTTTTCAAGTTATCGATGGCAAACTGAATGAAGTCCGCCTGGTTCATCACAATGTCCAATTCAACCCCGGCGGGTAAATCCCGCTTGATCCGCTCCAACTCCCGGAGAACGCGGCGGGCCGTGTTGACCGTATTGGCATCGGTCTCCTTTTGGACGGAGATACCCACCGCCGGACGGCCGTTGAACAGCACATAGCTTTTCACCTCGTCATAGGTAAACGAGACGGTGGCCACATCCTTCAGTTTCACCACCGCACCGCGGGCGGAAGGAATATTCAAGTTCGCAATCTGTTCCAGCCGTTGAAACTCGCCGGTCGTCCGGACCATCAGTTCCAGGTTGCCCAACTGGACAGTTCCACCCGGCAAGTTCAGGTTTTCCGCCTGGAGTACTTGGGTAATATTCTGTAAAGTTAAGCCGTAGGCATGCAGCTTGATCGGATCGACTTCAACCTTAATCAGCGAATCCAACCCCCCGGCGACATCAACGGAAGCAATGCCGCCCAACCTTTCCAACGCCGGCTTAATCTCCTCGTCGGCCAGCTTTTTCAGGGTGACCAAATCAGTATCACCACTGAGGGTCAGATTGATAATGGGCATCATCGACGAATCAAACTTAAAAACCAACGGATCTTCTACCCCGTCGGGAAGATAACCCTTGATCAGATCGATCTTCTCCCTGACGTCCAAGAGGGCAAAATCCATATCCGTGTCCCAGTTAAATTCCAGGATCGCCACCGATTGACCGGCCGCGGAAAAGGTCGTGATCTTTTCGATATTGGCCACGGTGGCCAGGACCCCTTCCAAGGGGCGCGTCACCAGATTCTCAACCTCTTGGGGGCCAACCCCTTCGTAAGTGGTAATCACCGAAGCCACCGGAAAGGTCATCTCCGGTAACAGCTCCACGTTGATCCGGGTAATGGAGACCACGCCCAAAACCAACACCAGCAAAAACATCATCAGCGTGGTCACCGGCCGTTTAATCGCAAAACTTGGTAGATTCATCTATCTCACCTCAACCAACATCCCGTTTTTCACCTGGTGCTGACCCCTGCTGATCACCAGCATCCCTTCCTCCAAGCCGGCGGTCACCGCCACGCTCCCCTCAAAACTAAGCCCGGTGGTGATGTTCCGCCGCACCGCACGGCCGTCTTCAACCACATAAACATAGGCCTGATCCCCGTCGTACAACACGGTCTCCACGGGAAGCACCAATTGGTTACGGGCCTCATTCACAGTGAGATAGGCCGTCCCCATCATCCCGGCCTTGAGCAAGCTGGACGCGTTCGCCACCGCGATCTCTACCGGAAACTGCCGGGTCGTCTGGTCGGCCAGGGGCGTCACGGCAGTAATTGTCCCGGTAAAGTTGGTCCCCGGCACGGCTTTGGCTTCCAGCAAAATCTGGTCCCCCGGCTTCAACGCATTCACATAGCTCTCGGGCACCAAGGCGTGGGCCTTCATGTTCCGGTCATCAATGATCACCCCGGCGGGAGCCGACGGCGCCGCCATACTCCCCACCTCCACCGAAAACTGGGCCAGCACCCCCGCAATCGGCGCGGTCACCCGTGTATAGCTCAACTGTAGTCTAGCCAGTTCCAAGGCGCTTTTCGCCTGTTTGACCTGGGCCTGCAAAGCATCCAGTTGTTCTTGGGTCGCCCCTTTTTGCACGGCGGCCAACCGCGCCTCCGCCGCCGTCAGGCTCGACGCGGCAAGCTCCTTTTGGAGGGCGATGCTGTCCAGTTGCTGCCGGGAGATCATCTCCTGGGCAAAGAGTTCCGCCATCCGTTCGTATTCGGCCGCCGCATTTTCATACGAAGCCCGTGCTTGGGCCACCGCCGATTCAAGCTGCTTTATTTCTTCCGCGGACGCGCCTTTTCGGGCCTGCGCCAAATTGGCACAAGCCATCTCGTAGGCCGCCTCCGCCTGTGCCACCTGCAGCCGCAAATGGGCATCATCAATGCAAAACAGCGTTTGCCCCTTGCGCACCCGGTCCCCGGTGGCCACCAACACTTCCGTCACCGTCCCACTGACCTTGGGAATCACCGGTACCGTGCTCTCCGGCGCAAAGGTCACATTAATGGCCACGGTTTCCCGTAGATCACCTCGGGTCACTTCCACAACTTCCACCGCCAAACTCGGGGCCAGCGCTTCCTGGTTATTCATTGTCGCCACTTCCCGCGCCGGGCCCCGGGTCAGCAGAAAACCAATGCCCATAACGGCAATAATGATCATTATGACCAGAAAAACTTTACGCATCCTCACTTACCTCCTGTAAAAACCGGGCCGTTTGCCCCAGCGTTTTGTAGAAGGCCGCAACCGCTAAATAGTAATCATATTCCGCCGTCGCCTGGTCATTCAACGCACCATTCAGCGTCGTCTGGGCGGTTAACAACTCCAGGTTGGTGGCGGCACCCAGCTCATACTTGGCCTTGACCATCGCATAGTTCTCTTCGGCCTGGCGCCGGATAAGCGCCGTCAACTCCCGCACCCGGCCGGCTTCCGCCACCGCCAAATAGCTCTGTCTTACCTCCAGGGCAATCAGTTCCTTACTCTGCGCCCATGTGTGTTGTAGCTTATGTAGGTTGGCCGCCGCAGCTTCAGCTTCCGCCCGGCCCGCACCACCCGACCACAGTTTCCAATCGAGATTCAGGGTGTACGTCCAGACCGCATCCTCCAGCGTCGGACTGGACTGGTTTTGCGTGCCGTAGGTTCCAACCAGGACCAGATTGGGCTTCCAGTAACCCTTGCTCAGCTTCAGATTTTCCTCCGCCATCCGGATCGCCACCGCCAGGCTTTGCAGTTCCGGCCGCCCCGCCTCGGCCTGCTGAAGGGCCTCCTCCACCGGCGGCAGGGTAAAACCGGTTTTAATCCGGGGTTCGGAACACAAGGCCAGTCTCGCCGGGTCAATCCCCAAAAGATTACTCAAGTGTTCCGCCGCAAGCTTACGTCCGTGTTCTGCCTTGACCGCCGCAAGCTCCGCCTGGGTCAACTGGATCTCCGTCGCCAACAGATCAGTTTTCGCCGCATAGCCCAGACGCAGATTGGTCTCGACCAAACGCAAGTGTTCCTTGAGGATCTTGATCTGATCCTGGCTCAACGCCCACATCCGGTCGGCCTTCAAATAACCGATGTAGGCCTGGATTACCTGTTGAATCAGATTGTCAGTTTCCGCCGCATAGACCAGCTCGGCACTGTCCACTCCGTAATCCGCCAACTTAACGGCGGAGTTGATCTTCCCTCCCATATACAGGGGCATCTGCATACTGAAACCCGTATTATAACTACCAGTGGCGTCGACGTCGATCGGTGTTCCCGGTATCATCGGATATTCAGTCGAATAAGGACCCACCTTCGTGTACTGCGTATTGAAGGAAATGGTCGGCCAGCGGCCGGCGGCCGCTTGTGCCTGCTTGGCCACCGCCTCCGCAATCCCCTGTTGGGCTGCCCCCAAATTGTTGGGGTTGGCCAACGCCAGTTCGATCGCCTCCTGAAGCGTAATGCCATTCTCCCGGGCCCCGACCCCTCCAGGCAAGGTCAACACCAGGAGCAGGATAAAGATAAGATAAAAACCACTTTTTTTCCCGTTGCTAAACACAACAATAAACCCCCTTACTATCCTCCAAATCCTGACCGCCGACGGAGTATGCTTCTTTATTTAACGGCGGCCCAGCCCGTTGACGAAACAATCGTACATAAAGTCGGCCTCCGCCGCCAGCTGGTGGTCGCCGTCAATCAGAATGCACCGTCCGATAAAAGCCGAAAGCAGCCCGGCCAGAGCCGTCTCCGCCCTTTCCGTCTCCAGATCCGGGCGGAGATAACCTTCACGGTAACCCCGCCGGATCAACTCGCTGTTTAACTTGTTAAACCGGTTATGAAGCTGTAGAAACTGGTTATGAAGCTCATCATTATCATGCAGATTATGCAGGCTGTTCAAAAAGATCCGCGCCAAATGACGGTGGGTATAGGCGAACTCCAAATAATAACCGGTGATCCGTTTGAACAAACCGGGGAAGGACAGCGTCGGATCGGAAATGATCGCGCGCAGCTTCCGTTCGAGCAGACCGAGCCCGTGTTCGACCATTCCGGAAAAGAGCTTTTCTTTACTGGAGAAATACCAGTAAAGTGTCCCTTTGCCAACCGCCGCGGCTTCCGCGATCTCCGCCATCGTTGCATTGTGGTAACCTTTCTCGCCAAATACGAGGAGCGCCGCCTCCAAGATCCGGTCTTTCGTCTCCGGAACCGCTTCCCGGAGGCACTCATCAGCGTTTACCATCTTTCCCCTCCTCTCGACCGAACGGTCAGTCCAGAATTATTTTACTGATTGGCCGGATTTTAGTCAATATGTATACGTCATGGTAAAAAAAATTCACAAAACCACCAGTGATGCGCGCCGCGTTTTCCGTAAAAACAAAAAGGCCCCGGCTTACTCCGGGGCCCCTCCTTTTGCGTTCTTTTTAACACCAAGTTAGACCACTTGTTTAACCGCCTGCCCGTGTTGGCGATAGGTGCGGAGAAAACTCTCCAGCCGGTCAAAGGCCGAGCTTAAAACGGAGATCTCCGGCAAGAGAACCACCCGGAAATGGTCGGGTTCCGGCCAGTTAAACCCGGTCCCCTGAACCAACAGTACCTTTTCCGCAGTCAAAAAGTCTTTCACAAACTGCTGGTCGTCGTGGATCTGAAAACGGGCCACATCAACCTTGGGGAAGAGGTAAAAAGCCCCCGCCGGCCGCACACAAGAAAGACCGGGAATCTCATTGATCCGTCGCCAGGCAAAGTCCATCTGTTCATAAAGACGCCCACCCGGCTTTGTCAGGTCCGCAATGCTGTTCTCCCCGCTGAGGGCGGTCGCGATCGCATACTGGGCCGGGACATTACTGCACAACCGCATTGAGGCCAGCATATTAAGGCCTTCAATATAGCCCTTGGCCACCGCCTTCTTCCCGCTGACCACCATCCACCCCACCCGGTAACCGGCAATCCGGTGTGACTTGGAAAGGCCGTTCATCGTTACAAACAGCACGTCATCGGAGAGGGAAGCCAAGGCGATGTGCTCCGCGCCGTCGTAAAGGATGCGGTCGTAAATCTCATCGGCAAAGACGATCAACTCATGGGCCGCGGCCAGCTCGACAATCTGCTCTAAAATGGCGCGGGGATAAACCGCCCCAGTCGGGTTATTGGGGTTAATCACCACAATTCCTTTGGTGCGCGGGGTGATCTTCCGTTTAATATCCTCCAGGTCCGGATACCAATTGGCCTGTTCGTCACAGCGGTAATGGACCGCAACCCCGCCGGCCAGGTTAACCGCGGCGGTCCAGAGGGGATAGTCGGGGGCCGGGATCAAGATCTCGTCACCATTATCGAGCAAGCCCTGCATCGAACTGACGATCAGCTCGCTGACCCCGTTCCCAATGTAAATATCCTCCAACTCCACACCGTGGATCCCCTTTTGCCGGCAATAGGCCTGGATGGCCAAGCGGGCGGGAAGGATTCCCTTGGAATCGGTATAGCCCTGGGCCCGGTGCAGGTTGGCCCGGACCTCCCGGATCACCGCTTCCGGGGCTTCAAAGCCGAAGGGCGCCGGGTTTCCGATGTTCAACTTCAAAATGTCATAGCCGGCCGCTTCCAGACGCATCGCTTCATCCATCACCGGACCCCGGATATCATAACAGACATGATCAAGTTTGCTTGATTTTTTAAACTGACGCATCCTTCTCCTCCTCCAATATGGATACTACCTCACCAATAATCTTAAACCCATGCGCCATCTCTTCCTCGGTCACCCGGCCGATCCCCAACCGGAAGGTGTTGGTGCCGCCGCCGTCGGTATAAAAAAGGTCCCCCGGCATGAACAGGACGCCCCGCCGGTAACAGGCGGCTAAAACCTGGCGGGCGTTGATCTCGGGCGCCAATTCGACAAAGATGTGCAGGCCGCCCTCTCCCCAGATCCGCCGGTGGGGAATCAGCGCCGTTGCCAGCCGGATCGCCGCTTCGTGCCGCTGGCGATAGACTTTGCGCGCCCGGCGCAAGTATTTTTCAAAAGCACCGCTGTTCAGGTACTCATAGAGCAATGCCTGGTCTAAAAAACTGGTGTGGATATTCATACTTCTTTTAATGCTCTCCAACGTGGCAATGAGTTCCCGGTCGGCCACCACCCACCCCAGACGTAACCCAGGGAAAAGAATCTTCGAGAAACTACCGATGTAAACCACATTATTCCCCTTCCCGGCCAGCGCCAAAAGGGGGGCCACATGGGCGCCGGAATAACGAAGTTCTTCGTTGAAACCATCCTCGATCACCGGGATCTCATAGCGGGCGAAGACCTCCAGTACCGCCTGGCGTTTAGCCGGCGGCATCACCAGCCCGGTCGGGTTGTGGTAGGATGGAATCAAAAAACCCGCTTTCACCGGTTTGGTAGCCAGGGTATGGGCCAAGGCGTCCACATCAATGCCGTCCGGGGTCATCGGTACCCCATAAATCTTTAAGTTCCGGAGTTTAAAGATCTTCAACGCCGTATTGTGGGTGGGATTCTCCGTGACAATCCCGTCGCCGGGGGCACAGATCCCGGCCAGAACCACATTCAGACCCTCGGTGAAGCCGTTGGTGACTAGAATCGCCTTTCCTTCCGGATCCACCCCTTTTTGCTTTAGATAACCGGTCAGATACTCCAAAAGCGGCCGGTAACCTTGGGCGTAGCCGTAATTAAGGAGCTTCTCCCCTTCCAGGGCAAAACGGTTAAGAAACGCCCGTTTAAAATCCTCGGTGGGAAACAGCCTGCCGTCGGGAGCGATGCTCTTGAAGGAGATCATCCCCCGTTCCCATTTCAACTCGGTCTTTTCAATATCCAGCCGAACCGCATCGGCGGCGTAGGGAGTGGTCAGCGTGTTCCAGGGGAGCCTGGTCGTGGCCCCGGTTTCAACCGCCACGGCACCGACAAAGGAGCCTTGCCCCGGAACCGTGGCAATAAAGCCCTCCTCTTCCAGATCCCGATAGGCCTGGATCACCGTGTTCCGGCTCAAACCAAGGGTCGTGGCCAATTCCCGGGTGGAAGGCAGCCGTTCCCCGGCCTGGACAATTCCACTGAGAATCTGTTCCTTCAGGTACTCCTTGAGTTGCAGATAAGCCGGCCGGTTTGGTCCTCGCTTAAAATCGGTAAACATTTCTTCCCACTTGCCCCCTATTATACACCAAACCCCAAAGATGAAAAGAACCACAGGATAACGATTTCGTTTCAACTGTGGTTCAAACAAATCCGGATTTTGGTGGTGAAACTATTGGTTGGCGGTTTCCGGCCGGGCATGCTCCTGCCAACGCAGACTCCAAACCGCCGGCCGGTTATCACGGAAACTGAAAAAGGCCAGCCGGCTTCCGTCCGGACTCCAGCAGGGCGGTCCGCCGTTTAGACTGACGCCGTCACAGACCCGAAACCGGGTCCCGCTCGCCAGCTCAAGGACGAACAGACTCCCCCGGTCACGTACCACCCGCTCCTCCGCCGACGAATGTCCGTTGGTCGAGACGTAAGCCAGGTAACGTCCGTCCGGTGACAACACCGGATGGCGGTTATCATCTTCGTTCTCCAAAAAAGGCCGGTTCTCGCCTGTCTTTAGATCATAAACCCAAATGCTGCCGCGGTCAAGCCCCCAACACTCCAGGCGCTGACCAGTCACTTCCACCATGGTTTTCCGCTGCCGGAACAATGTATAATAAATTTTGTTGTCTTTCCCCCAGTGTGGGGTGGTAATAAACCCTTGGACATTGGCCACCAAGGTCGTCAGGCCCAGCCCGTTTTTTTCGATCGTCAACAACGCGGAGTTGTACAAACCTTTCCCCCGTACAAATACAAGGGTTTCCCCCGAGGGCGCCCAGTCGGGATCCCGGTCTTGGGGACCGGAGGTAAGCCGTAAACCGGCACCGGAGGGATACTCTTTCCACCAGATCCCCGTGGTAAATTCCCGCCGCTCCGGCGTGGGTGCGGTCTTTCGTACCATCACCACCCCGCTACCGTCCGGTGCCCATTTGGGCGACGAATCGATCAGGCTCCCGGTTCCCGTCCAGGAAACCGGTTTTGCTTGTTCCGGCCGGTATAACCAAATCCGCGTTGCGGTTGCCGCCTCTCCTTCCTGTTTCCCGCAGAAGACGATCCGGCCGTCGGACGCCCAATCCAAACTCCACACATCATAATCGCCGGGAATGACCCGTTCGGGCCCGGACTTCTTTTCCGTTCCTTGCAAAGCGGGCGTGAGCACCAGTGCACAAACGAAAACCAGGATAATCAAGAAAAGATAAAGCTTGCTTCGTTTCACGTCCGTTCCCTCCGTCCCCCTTACTTCGTGCTCCTGACGACCCTCTCCTGCTGGAATCTATTCCCGCCCCAGAATCCGGATCTCCGGTTCCAGCCGGTATCCGGTCCGCTGAAAGACAATGGTTTGGATCTCTTCAATCAGCGCCAAGACATCCCGGGCCGTGGCCCCGCCCAGGTTGACAATGAAACCGGCATGTTTTGGCGAAACCTGGGCCTGGCCGATCCGGCGTCCTTTAAGCCCCGCCTCCTCGATCAATTGCCCCGCAAAGGCGCCCGCCGGCCGTTTAAAGACACTACCGGCACTCGGGTAGTCCAAAGGCTGTTTCGCCCGGCGCTGTGCGTTGAGCCGCTTCATCTCGGCCCGGATCGCCGTCTCGTCCCCGGGGGTCAACTGGAGAAGCGCCTCCACCAGAATACCACCGGTCTTCTGCAAGATGCTGGTACGGTAACCGAACGCCATTTCGTCCCGGCTGAAAGTGACAAACCCTATTCCGGGCTGGTAAACCTCCGCCGCCACCACCACATCCTTCATCTCGCCCCCGTAGGACCCGGCATTCATAAAGACCCCGCCCCCCAGGGAACCGGGGATCCCCGACGCGAACTCGAGCCCGCTCAAGCCATGGCGGGCGGCCGTCTCCGCCACCAGGGCCAACGGGGCGGCGGCCCCGGCCCGCAGGCAAACCCCGTCCACCGTAATCCGGGCAAAATCCGGCCCGAAACGCAAAGCTACCCCCCGCAAACCGGTATCATCAACCAAAACATTGGTCCCCCGCCCGAGGAAAAACCAGGGAATGGCCATCCGCTCGCAATAACTGATCAACTTCGCCAACTCGGCGCGGGTATTCACTTCCACCAATAGATCCGCCGGCCCGCCAATCCGGAAGGAAGTATAACCGGCCAGCGGTTCGTCATAACGGAAACGTTCTGGTTTAACCTCGGCAATTAACGCCTCCCGCCAGTCCTTACTTTTCAATCAAATCACCTCGATCAGTTCGTCCTATGCTCGTCACCCGTTGTTCGGCACGCGCCATGCGCTTCCTTATTCTAAACGTATGTTCCGTCTTCATTCGTAAAGACTAAACTGATGAATTAAGAAAGGATGAAATGCCATGGAACTTTTTATGCCCACACGGGTTTTCTTTGAGCCCGGCGCTCTTGATTACCCCTTAGGCCGGGAACTTTATGAGCTGATGACCGCAAAGGGTATTCCCTGCCGGCTCACTTCCTCCCACAACCGCGTGCTAGGAATTCCCGGCGAAACGCCCCAGATCGCCTACCGCGAAGCCAAACGCACTTTGGTCGTGGGGATCAAAAAATCGCTGAAACTCAATTCCTGCCGTCCTTCCGCCGATTACGAATTTGCCCTCGGGACCAGTTGTCCGGGTGGCTGTCAGTATTGTTATCTCGCTACCACCCTGGGACGCAAACCCTACGTCCGCGTCTATGTCAATGTCGATGAGATTTTAGCGGCCGTCAAATCATATATCGACAAAAACCGCCCGGACATTACCAGTTTTGAAGCCGCCAGCACCGCCGATCCCCTGGCGATTGAGCACTTAACGGGCTCCCTCCGTAAGACCATTGCTTTCTTCGGCCGTCAAGCGTACGGGCGACTCCGGGTGGTCAGTAAATTCGCCAACGTCGACGGCCTCCTCGACCTGGACCACCAAGGACATACCAAGTTTCGCTTCAGTATCAACTCCGCCTATGTCATTGAAACTTTCGAAACCAACACCGCTCCGCTGAGCGAAAGGTTGGCGGCGGCCGGCAAGATGGCGGCGGCCGGTTACCCCCTGGGTTTTATTATTGCCCCCTTGTTCCTTTACGAACATTGGCAGGCCGACTACCGGCGGTTGCTAAAAGACCTGGCCGCTTGGCTGCGGCCGCATCGCCCGCCCAGCCTCAGTTTTGAGTTGATCTCCCACCGTTTTACCGCCCGCGCCAAAAAAACAATTTTGGAACGGTTTCCCCAAACCAAGTTGGAGATGGACGAAAAAAGCCGTCGAC
>JAAYHQ010000038.1 GCA_012727425.1 Bacillota bacterium | reverse complement strand
TTTGATATTTTATGGGCTCTGAATCAGGGCGGTCCAGGCTACGCCACGACTTCGATTGTGATTGATATTTACAAGACGGCCTTTATGCAAAACCGGTATGGCTACGCCACGGCCAAAGCTATCGTCCTGTGTGTGGCGATTATTATCCTGACCAGTATCCAATTGTCCCTGATGAAAAAGCGGGAGGTGGAATTGTAATGGCGAAGCAGCCGACGATGGACGAGATCATGCGCCTGGGGAAGAAGGATGTCAATGCCAAGCAGATGGCCTGGATCATATTGGAGATTGGGATGTTCCTGGCAGCCTTTGTCTTTTTGTTTCCAGCGTTTCTGACCTTGATCAACTCCTTTAAAAGCGACGCCGAGATCGTTTTAAATCCGCTGGCCTGGCCCAAGAGTTTTAGTTTGACCAATTACGTTCAGGCCTGGCAAGAGATTAACTTTCCGGTGGTTGTTGGCAACACATTTGTCATTACGGCGTTAAGCACGATCGGGATCATCTTGGTCAGCTCGATGGCCGCGTATATTCTAGTCCGTACCCGTAGCAAGCTTAGCTGGGCACTGTATTTTCTTTTTGTCTTCAACATGGTCGTTCCCTTCCAAACCATAATGATCCCCCTTAATGTGACCGCGTCTAACCTGAACTTAAAGAGTGTGATGGGGATTATCCCGATTTACATAGGGCTTGGTTGCCCGTTGGCGGTCTTTATGTACCACGGCTTCATTAAAACGATCCCGGTGCAGATCGAGGAATCGGCGGCGATCGACGGCGCGTCGGTGGTTACCGTCTTCTTCCGTTTGGTTTTTCCGCTCCTGGGACCGATCCACGCGACCATTGCCATCCTTGATGTGCTTTGGATCTGGAACGATTTTCTCTTACCCCTCATCATTCTTCCAAGCCGTTCCACCCTGCAATTGGCGCAGCATATCTTTTTCGGGATGTACCGGAAGGAGATGGCGTTGGCCATGGCTTCCCTGGTCCTGTCGGCTTCGCCTATTGTCCTCTTTTATCTGGCCCTACAGAAGTATATTATCAAAGGGGTGGCGGCCGGCGCCATTAAGGGCTAAGGAAGAGTAGACCGTGCGGACCAGATTTACGCGGCAATTAACCGGGGAGAGATGCTGTTTAAATCGGGGACGTGGTGAAAAACCGAGGAATAGACCAAAGAGACTGGGGCGACGGGATACCCCGGTCTTTTTTTATCCCAATAAAAGGATATCGAAAGTAATATTTACCCCCATTTCATATGAAGGAAAAAAATTGGGAGCCGTTCGCCGATGATATGCAAAAATGGGATAAGGTTTATTATGTCGGCGCGCGGGCCGAAGAATCGGGAACGATGTCCGGTGAAATCATTGCCGAATATTGGAAAACCCATCCGGAGGCAGATAAAAATAAAGACGGTGTGCTCCAATATGTCCTGTTGATGGGTGAACCCGGCCACCAAGATGCCGAACTAAGGTTGTTTGCCGGAAGCAAGTTTACTGTAAAGCCGAACTGGGGGAAGAACAGGGGTTGTACTCTGGTTCCCCCTTCTTTATCGCTGGGTTTTTCGACCGGGCCTTGTCTTAATCAAGGAGGAACTATGAATGTGGAAACGCAAACCCTTCTTCAAGTCGGTGTGGAAAAGTTCCTTAAAAACTAAACTGCTATTGAGATTTGCCGCAGTGATCTTGGTGATCGGCGGGGTGAGTATAGCTGCCCATTGGGCGCTACGCGGAATTATTAACCAGATGCAAATTATGGTGGAAACGACCGTTATAGCCAACAATATTATCGCGCCTTCTCTGGAGATTCCGGACTTAATTAGGAACTATTATTTTAATAAACAGGAAACGGACCGTAAGAGAATTCAAGAGAGCCTGGCTATAATTAATGAAAATATGGCTTTGCTGGCTAAGAATATCATGACGAGGATGGACTGGACTGTTTATATTCCCTGGAGGCGATCCTCACTACTTATCAGGAAATAACCGTTCGTGCGTTGGCTTTAATTGACCAGATTGGGGCCACGAGGGTTGATTCGGTTAACGCTGGCGATTTAAGAGATGTTTCCCAGTTGGTTTACGAGATGGTCCGGGAATTGGATACCGCAATAGAAGATGCGATGCGTGTATCCCGGTATGTTAAAGACGCTGTTGAAGAGTTGATTACTGCCGAATTACGTTATTATTATGTTGTTAACGCTGCCCTAGGACAACGTTCCCGCATGGTCGGGCTTATTGTTCTCGGTGTTATTATCATAACCGCAGTATTAAGCACAGTATACACGGTAATCTATCTTACCAAAATCATTGGGACAATTTCCGGGTTGGCGTACGCGGCGCAGAGAATCGCCGATGGCGATTTGGAAGTTTCGCACATTACGGTCTCCTCCAATGACGAAGTAGCGATTCTGGCCGCTTCTTTTAACAAGATGGTGACTAATTTGCGGATGCTTATTGGAAAGATTGTCGAGAGCAGTTCAGAGGTGGCCCGTTCAGCCGATAAATTGAAAGAGGTGGCCGAACAAACGGCACAGGTCAGTCAACAAATTGCCGCCAATATGCAAGATATCTCCAGTGGGGCCTATGAACAATCGACCCAGACGCGCCAAACCATTCAGGCCATCAATGAACTTTTGACCGGGAACCAAAAGGTCTTAGCCAACGCCCAACAGGTATTGGTCGCGGCGGAAAAGGCAACGACGGCGGCAGCAACTGGAAATACCAAGATCAACCAATTACTCAACCAAATCACGGTCATTGAAACGAAGATCAACTCTATCCAGACTGTGACGGAAGGGTTAAAAACATATACTGATGAGATCGGAGTTATTTTAGAAGTAATCATTCAGATCGCGACGCAGACCGATTTACTCTCATTAAATGCCGCCATTGAAGCAGCACGTGCTGGAGAGTACGGCCGTGGTTTTGCCGTGGTCGCTTCGGAGGTGCGTAAGTTGGCGGAGCATACCGGGAACTATGTGGAGAATATCGCTTCGATCTTGGAAGCCATCCAGACCCAAGCCAATCATTTCGCCGAAGAGATGGTCGGTGGTGTCCAAGAAGTGAAAGCCGGGATTAATGTTGCCGGGGAGGCGCTGGCCGCCTTTAAAAATATTGTTGCGACCAGTGAAGACGTGAACACCAAGATCAAGGCGATCAATCAAGAATTGGAGAGAATGAAGACGGAGATCCGGCGAGTAGAAGACGGTAGTCGGAGTATTGCTGCGATTGCCGAACAGTCGTCGCACCGTTGTCAAGAAGTAGCGGCTGCAACCGAAGAACAAGTCGCCAGCCTGGAAGAGGCTTTACACTCGGCTTCAACCCTCTCCAGGATGGCTTTTGAACTACGAAATATGGTTAGTACGTTTAAATTATGAGCTCCTAAGGCGATAAGGAACCGTCTGTATATTACCGGTAAGGCTCCTTTGCGGTCGGAAAGCGGGCGGGAAGTAACCTAGGTGCAGAGGAATTATTACTCCTTTCGAATTGAAAGTTAACACCCCAAAAAACAAAAATAATTGACAAGAAAAGAAAACAATCGTAAAATCGAAATAGAGGTGGTCGGATGTTTCCGGAAGAACGAAGGGAAAAGATCCTGGCGATCCTGAACGAACAAGGAAGATGCCGCGTGGCACATCTGGCGAAGCAACT
>JAAYHQ010000037.1 GCA_012727425.1 Bacillota bacterium | reverse complement strand
TAGGCGTCCAGGACCCGCTCTTTCCCGGTCAGGTTTGCATACTCCAAGGCCTTGGCGTACAAGATTTCGGTCTGAGCGGGGTTCACTTGGAAAAAGGAAGTGGCCGAGATTTTAAACTCCAATTCCCCAAGGCGGTCTATGATCCCGTCCGTTCCGTACAAGACCTTATTTTTTTCGCCCAAAACCACATTACCCCTGCTGGTATTGATGTTCTGGACCACACTTTTCAGAGCCGGAAACTCCCCGGCCAGCAGTTTAGCCAGCTCTTTCCCCTCGGGAAACTCCGGGCCGTTGGTGACCAAAACCACCATTGCCTCTCCCGATTCAAACCCGTTTTTGACCAGAACATAACGGAGCAGCCCCTGACCGGTATTTTCGTTGTAAATCGAAATACCCATTCCTTGAACCAACTGGCGCACACGGTTCATGATCCGGCTGTTCAAATTGTGTTGAATCAAACATTCCCGCGTGTCAACCACATTGTGGGTTCCCTTCTGGTAGCAGCCAATGATGACTTTGCCCTGCTCATCCAGGGCAAAGGGATACTGTACTTTATTCCGGTACTCCCAGGGATTATCCATGCCGATCACCGGATGAACAGTGATCGCTTTAAAGCCACCGATCCGTTCCATTACCTCGATCACCCGGCGCCGTTTAAACGCTAACTGCGCCGAGTATTTCATATGCAGAAGCTGACAACCGCCACAGCGGCCGTAAATTCCACAGCCCGGCGCCACCCGGTCGGGCGATTTCTGCAACACCCGCAAGAGCTTACCCCGGGCGTAATTTTTCTTGACCAACTCGATCCTGGTCAGCACCTGCTCGCCATCCAGACAATCGGGGACAAAAATGGTAAAGCCCCTATAGCGTCCGACCCCTTCACCCTGATTGGCATAACCGTGAATCTCCACCGTTATTTCGTCCCCTACTCTGACTGGTACCTGATCGATCTCAGCCATGATGATCCCTCCAACTGTTTTCCCTGAAATAACTCGTCTAACTTGTCAACAAAAGATTACCATAAAACCGGAAGAAAGAAAAGAAATGCCGGAAGAAGGGTTCCCTCCCCCCGCTGCGGAAATAAAACAATAAGAACCTACCGGGGGTGTTTGCATGTCCCAAACAATCCTAGCTGAACTGGAAGAACTAAAAAAGGAAGTCCTGACTTGCCGCCGTTGCCGGTTAAGGGACGGGTGTCAACAGGTGGTCTTCGGTGAAGGCCGCCCTGGCCTCATGGTCATCGGTGAAGGGCCCGGCGCGGAAGAAGACCACCTCGGCCGTCCTTTTGTCGGCGCCGCCGGCCAGTTGCTCGATAAAATCCTGGCCGCCGGTGGTTTTGACCGCCAGGTCAATGCCTATATCGCCAACGTGGTAAAATGCCGGCCGCCAGGGAACCGGGTCCCCACCGCCCAGGAGTGTGCCGCCTGTCTCCCCCATTTGGAAGCCCAGATCAAAATCCTCAAACCCAAAATTGTTCTTCTGCTGGGGGCCACCGCCCTCCAGGCTGTCCTCAAGACGCCGCAAGGCATCACCCGCTTGCGGGGGAAATGGCAGGAGCGGGACGGAATTTTCTTCATGCCCACTTTCCACCCGGCGGCCCTGCTGCGGGATCCCCGCCGGAAGATCGATGTCTGGCACGATATTCAGGCGCTAGTGGCCAAATACCGGGAAGAAGTAGACCCCAACCACACTTCCCCTTATTGCTGATTGCCATTTACAATTATACCCGTTGGTGATATACTACAGGTGCGCACGTGAAAGTTTAGTGAATACACGGTTTCCCTTCTCATTTTTCGTTGCTCCTAGACAGGGAAATCAAGCGTTTTCCTAAACCGTTCCGGGCAATAAAAATGAGGAGGATTCCAGTTTGATGTTCCATGACAAGTCACTGGTCTGTCGCGATTGCGGCAACGAATTTATTTTTTCCGCTGCGGAACAAGCGTTCTTTGCCGAGAAAGGGTTTACCAACGAGCCGGGCCGCTGTGTCCAATGCCGGGCGGAGCGTAAACGGAGAAACAGTAATTCGCGTTTTGAACCACGGCCAACACGGGAACTGCATGCCGCCGTCTGTGCCGCTTGCGGCTCAGCAACAAAGGTTCCGTTCCTACCCAGCGGCGATCGTCCGGTCTACTGCCGGGATTGCTACGCCCAACGCCGCAACCGTCCATAAAGCAATAACAAACTCCTTCACTGTGGTGAAGGAGTTTGTTGCTGTTTCGCCGATAAATACGCCATTCCAAAACTGAGGGTGGCGCCGGCGGCAAAGAGAACCAGGTCTAGCACCAAAGCCACCCCCGGGCGAAACCCGGGGAAAGTAAGCACCATAAAACCGAACAAGACGCCGACCACGCCATAGTAGGCAAAACTACGGTATTTGCGGAAGACATAATCAACCAGTTTCAGCATGAGCAAGGCAATGACCACAAAGCCGGCCCCCGCCAAGGCCAAAATCCGGAGCTTGAGTCCGGTCAGCGCCGCCAAAAGTTGATCGTAAAAGCCAAGATACATCAGGATCAAAGAGGAACTGATCCCCGGAACAATGGAACCAAACGCCAGAATGGCACCGGAAAGAAACGACGCCAAGCCATTCAACTCCGTACCGCCACCGGTTCGGGACAAACCGGGTAGAAGGTACCCGGTGGCCACGACAAGGCCGAACGTAAAAAGCGCCACCCCAAAAAAGGGCTTACGAAAACCACTCTGGTTGGCCTCTTTAAACAAAGCCGGGATACTGCCGGCAACCAGACCAAGAAACAAATAAAGCACCGAACATTCGGCAATCACCAGCAGTTCTTGCAGCGCCCGACTGAAAAGGAGGAGACCGATACCGGTACCAAGGCCCAAGGGGAAAAGAAGACGGATACTTTTTTGGTACTCCTTTGGAAAGTTGGCAAGGGCATGGACGATCGGTTCATAGAGACCGGTGGCGGCAGTAATCACCCCGGCACTTAGTCCGGGCATAATCCACGCCACCCCCAGCACCAGTCCCACCATGATTTTTTTCATAAATTCACCATAACCACCGGTTATCTTCTGTTTCATCTTTAATCCACCAGATGGCCAATGGCTGGCCGTTTTTTGCTGTTTATACAGTATAATCGGTCTTATTATAACAAATTTTTAGGTTATGCAAAAATTCCCTGGTAAATCTATAAATTAACCGTATTCGTTTTTTCAAACATCTTTAACCGCTCAATCTCTCCCCTTGTCAACTCCCGGCAAGCCCCCAAAGCCAGTTGCGGATCAAGGCGGAGCGGGCCCATTGACCTTCTCTGAAGATAGGTCACCTCTTTCCCGACGGCTTTCAGCATTCTTTTCACTTGATGGAATTTCCCTTCGTAGATTGTTAATTCCAACGTCAAATTTTTGCCGTCAACCGGGACGGCCTGCGCCGGCAGGGTCCGGTACCCGTCATCCAGAACCACACCGGTCGCCAACATGGCCAAATCCAACGGTGTCACCGGTCTGTCCACCCGGACCAAGTAGGTCTTAGGAACCCGGGAAGCAGGGGCCAGAAGGCGGTGAGCCAAGGGCCCGTCATTGGTCAAGAGCAAAAGCCCCTCCGTGTCCTTATCGAGCCGGCCGACCGGTGCCAGCCGTCGTACCCGCCAGCACTCCGGAATCAGATCCATCACGGTGGGCGCGTACCGGTCCTTGGTGGCGGTAAGGTAACCGGCCGGCTTGTTCAGCATCAGATAAACAAATGCCCGGTATTGCACCGGCCGCCCGTCGACCAGCACCCGGTCTTGTTCCGGGTCAATCCCAAGCTCACCCCCGGTAACCACTTGTCCGTTCACCGTCACCCGCCGGGCGCGGAGGAGGTTTTTTACTTCCCGCCGCGACCCAAAACCGGCATGGGCGAGCATTTTATCAAGCCGCTGCCGTTTCCCCATTGTCCACTCCTCGTTTCGAAAATACTTCCCGTCCACCCGTCGCGCGTCACTCGTATGAAAATAACCCTCATAAGTCCCCGCTCTCTTTGCTACTTTATCCGCCAAGCCGGAGGATAGTAATTTTTGATCAAGTTCCCCACGCGCTTTGCCCAACCCAGCGGAAACCCGTCCGTGGTCACCAGAATCCAACCGTTGCCGGACGGCGCCTCCTCCGTCGCGATCAACGTATCCCCCTTCAAGTATTTGATCACCTCTGAACCGCCAGGCGGCAATTCGAGCTGACGCTTTGCTTGCTGCCGCGCCAACGCCAACGCCAACGGGTGGGCCGGAAGGAAGCGGCCGTGGCGTATTTCTCCTAAAAACAAACCAAGCCGCACCACATTCAAGCCACGTAAATCCGGCAAATCCGCCGGCAAGAGCAGCAGATCAGCGCCTTCTTGTAAAAAGCGGCCCACGGGCGGTGTGATCCCCACTTCCGCACAGAAATCCCAAAACGGCCCAAGGCAGTCCGCCGCCGGTTCCGAATAGGGAAAGGAACGACCGTCACCTCTGGGCCCAGTCGTTGTTTTCACCAAAACCGCCGCAAACTGACCTTCCCCACGGGACAGATGGGGCCAGATGCGACCGGTTTTTTGCAGGCGGACATCCTCTCCTGCCCACGCCGCCCGGCCTGGACTGACCCCTTCCAAGTCAATGGCAACCAAATCAAAATCGGGATGGTTTTCTAGAAAATTCTTCACTTGTAACTCGTTTTCCTCCGGCGAAAAAGTACAAGTCGAATAGACCAGCCGCCCACCGGGCGCAACCATCCGGGCGGCATGGTTTAACAAATCCGCCTGAAGCGGGGTGCAAATCTCCGGGTGATAACCCCGGCGCCAGGCAACCGTCAGGCGCGGCTCCCGCCGGAACATCCCCTCCCCTGAGCAAGGAGCATCAACGAGGACCCGGTCAAAATAGTCCGGAAAAACCGCCGCCAATTCTTGGGGTTGATTATTGGTCACCACAAAATTCGTCAACCCAAAGTTCTCCACGTTCTTCAGGAGAGCTTTCGTCCGTTTCGGGTTAATATCATTTAACACCAGGAAACTCCGGTCAGCAGTAGCGGCGCCAATCTGGGTCGCCTTTCCGCCCGGCGCCGAACAAAGATCGAGAATCCGTTCTCCCGGCTGCGGGGCCAGAGCAACCACTGGCAGCATTGCACTGGGATCCTGGAGATAATACAGTCCCGCGTAATAATACGGGTGTTTGGAAGCTTTAAACCCCTTGGGGAGGTAGAAACCCTCCGCGCACCATGGGACCGGTGTTAATTCATAAGGAAAGATCCGGAGAAACTCCCCAACCGGAATTTTCTTGGTGTTCACCCGCAGACTCTGGATCATAACCTTGCGCTTTAGTTCACGGATAAAAGTCGCATATTCTTCCTGATCCATAAGACGCCGCATTTTTTGGGTAAATTCTTCAGGCAGCCGCATTTGACCACTTCTCCTTTACCAACCCCGTTTATTACCAGTAACCGTTTCTCTAAATAACATCAGGGACCGCCCTATTAGGTTCTCCATAAAAAACCGTCATCCTGCAAATCACCATGCCCATTCCGCTACCGGCTATCAAACAAAAAACCGCCATCAAATAAGATGGCGGTTCATCTTTTTTTGGTGGACCTGGAGGG
The DNA here is from genome assembly GCA_012727425.1 of Bacillota bacterium. Classification (GTDB taxonomy): domain Bacteria; phylum Bacillota; class UBA4882; order UBA10575; family UBA10575; genus Capillibacterium. The sequence goes on along the minus strand of JAAYHQ010000037.1, from coordinate 3,434 downwards.
ATTCGAACCCTTGACCTCTGCGATGCGAACGCAGCGCTCTCCCAGCTGAGCTACAGGCCCATATGGTTTTCTTTCAGGTGAAAAAAGCAGCCCGGTCCGGGCTATCCACGGTACAAACATCTACCACCGTAGTACTCATCCCACTTCTCACATCTTCGTACTAGGTTCAAGGTCCGGGGAGCATCATTATCGGCCCGACATGTCTCGTTCGATTCGTTATAATTACTACATTCTTTACAAACCTTCAGGACCTCTTCTCTGGATAGATGAAGAACCACTATCCTCACCACCTGTCGAGGTCTTTACAGGTCACCACCATTCATTTAAATTATACCATAACTATAAAGGATTTCAACCCTAACTTACGATCCTCCTCTTTCCAATTGGCCGCCTTCCTCGCTCCCTGCTTTACCCTTCCCTTACCGGCGCGTCTTCATCCTTTCCGGAAAATCAGGATGTTCTGGTGGGTAATATTCGGTACATAACAACGATTGATGGCATAGGGCCGGAGCGGCCGTTGGGTGGCTTGGTTCCACCAGATCCGCATTCCTTTCCATTTAAAGCCTGCCTGTTGCATTACTTCAGCCACTTTAATGCTTAAGGGGTAATACTCTCCGTTCTGGTAGCGATCGCCGATCAGAATAACCAAATAACGACGGGGCATCAGAATCCGCATCGCCTCTTGGGCAAAAGCCGCCATCTTGTCAAGGTACGCCGAGAAGGTGCCCACATTACCAAAATCCTTTTCTTCCCCCGGGTTATACATGGCAAAATTGGTTTCCCGGGTAAAAGACACCCGGTGGTTGCTGCCGTAAGGCGGATCGGTGATGACCGCCGCCACCTGCTCCGACGGGCACTTTCTTAACTCCTCAAGGCAGTCGCCGTTGATCATCGGACTCTTGATCTTCCGTCCTGCTTGCCCAGGGACCAGGCCTTGCCGGCCGATACTGAAAGTCGCCGTGATTTCCTGATAAATCCGGACCCACTCGGCGTTCAACTCGATACCGACCGCCCGCCGCTTCACCAGTTCCGCCCCGAGCAAGGTACTGCCCACACCGGCAAAGGGATCAAGCACCAATTCGCCTTCTTTCGTAAAAAAAGAGATGATCTCGGCCATCAGTTCCGGGGGCTTGATCGCCCCGTGTTTTTTCCGCAGCGGATGGGTCAGGTCCGGCGGGAAATTCGTCGGGTAAAGGGAGTTCGTCCAGTATAGCCATTCCGCACCGGTCAGATCATTTAAGGAGTTTTCCACAGGCAAACCTCCAGGCAATTCCTCACTAGCTAGTTTACGCCTGAACAGCTTGTTTTATGTGTTAACCCCTGTCCCAGAAAATACCCCTTTTCGCTCAAATTCATAAAAAACCTATTAGAACGTACGGATAATAACCATGATTCGCAGCGTCAGCAGCACACCTTACCAGTTCAACATAAAGTTAAAATTCACACTCTCATCCAGCAGATCGTAACCCAGCGCCACCTGGAAGCAATGGAGGTCTTTAACCAAGTTAACCTGTTTCTCCACCCATCGTGGCGCGATCCCCGCCTGCCACCGGGTTTCCCCGGCCACCTGGATCCGCCACGTACGGGCGAAGTTAATCCCTCCGGACCAGTTGGTCCGCAGATACCAGCCATTCAGGCTATAATCGTTTAGATGGTCGCCTTCCCCGTAAAAGAGGCCCGCGCCTAAAATAAAACCGGAAAGCCAACGTCCGGTCAAGTGCAGACCATAATCGGCCCGCTGCAGTACGTCTTGTTCCTCCTCCTCAAAACTGGAAGTATAGCTAAGTTCCAAATGGCTTTTGTCCGTCAACGGTCCGCCAACCGCAAGGGAATGTTCCCCGGAGGTTAAGTCGTCCCAATTCCGCTGTACCGCCGCCCGGAACTGCACCGGCGCCCAGTTGTAGCGCAGGCTGGCGCTGCCCCGGAAGTATTCCTCCCAAGTCAGCGTCGAATTGAGGACCAAACCGGGGAGTAGATCCCAATCGATTCCCCCCTGGATATTCCACCACCGGTTGGTCCCAACCCCACCACCATAGTTCAGGCGGACCTGTTCGTTCACTTGATGGGTCAACCGGCCAATCATGTAAAGACCACGGGTGCGATTGACCCCGAGCTCCAATCGGGGCCAGTTTTCAAACTGGTCGGGCGTAAAAGCCACCGGCGGCAGGGGGAGCACCGGGAAGTTCTTCAGGTATAACCAACCCCCACCCACCTCCACCCGGTCATTAACCAGCCGGACCCGCTCCGCTTTAATCTTCACACACGGGGAGGCAAGCGCACAGCGGGTAAAGGAACCGCCTTGCACCAGGATCTCTTCCTCCCGCAACTCCCCCGTCCGCCCGGTGTAATAGGAGGAACCAATCGCGCCGCGGAAGGCGGTCAGCGTGCCCTCCTCCCCCCGAAAAGAGTAGACGAGGGCTTCCCCTTCCCAGTTGCCGTTGGCCGTCTGTAGCTTAACCCCTTGTTCCGCCCGGATGACTTCCGTTTCCTGGTCATAAAAGACGGTCTCCGCCTGCAACTGAAAATCGCCACTGGTTAAAATCACACCCCCACTGGCCCGATAAACCCGGGAATCGGGATCAAACTCCACCAGCTGGGCTACGATCTCCACTTCCCGGAGGGTACTGGCCAACACCGGGTTTGAAACCCCGGCCAACAGGGCAAACACCAACACCAGACACACGGTTTTTATCTTCGCTAACTGCATTAAGCTCGCTACCCTTTCCTTTACCATGCTTGGATCGATTTTATGGTCACCTGTGGATCAACCATGTTCCAAATACCACACCCTAAAAAGAGCCCTCTCCACTCTGTTCTTTCGCTACCCCGCCAACAAATCCTTTTCCCGACCGCCAGAACATTATGTCAGCCCTTGTTTTTTAATCCAGTTTCATGGCCTTTTGGAAAAGCGGGTAACCTTGGGGTGTGTAGTTGATTCCCGTCAGTTTACTCGAGACCAGATAAGGTTTGACGCTAAAATATAGGGGAATCACCGGCAGATCGGAGATCAACCGTTCCTCCAAGCGGTGATAAATTCGATACCGGCTGATGCTGTCCATGTTCTGTTGCGCAATGGAAAGCCAGTAATCGTATTCGGGGTTTTGGTACCCGGAGAAATTTTCCTCCGCCGCGGAATGGAAAAGTTGGAAAAAGGTCATCGGGTCCGGATAGTCACCGGTCCACCCCTGCCGTGCCGCATAAAAGCGCCGGTCGGCCGCCAACGCTAAAAACTCTTCGTACGGAACGGCCTTCACTTTTGTCTTCAAACCCAAGTTGAGTTCCCACATCTCCGCGATGGTCTTGGCCATCTCCCGGGGAATCAGGCTGTCCACCGCCAGAATTTCCATTTCCGGATAACCATCCTCATTAGGGTAACCGGCTTCGTACAGAAGCTCCAAACACTTTCTGCCGTCGGCCGGCCCAATCAGATCACC
>JAAYHQ010000036.1 GCA_012727425.1 Bacillota bacterium | reverse complement strand
CTGGCGGCCCATAACCAACTAACCCGGCCTGATTTCATCATTCCCGGGCAGACCCTCGCCATTCCGGAACCCGCAACCTTGGTTGATGAAAAACTTTACACCGTACAAAGCAACGAAAGCCTCTTTACGGTCGCCCAAAAGTTTCGGACCGATCTGCACTGGTTAAGGAGGCGAAACCATTTGTCTTCCGATCAAATCTACACGGGACAATGGTTAAAAGTCCCCGTGGCAACCCCGCCCTCCACCGGCGGAAGCGGAAAATCATATGTCTGGAACATTCCCGACCTAATGGCCCGGCATCCGGGAAAAGTATTCCTCCACGGGACAACCCCCCAGAAACAGGTCGCCCTCACCTTTGATGACGGACCGGATACGGAGTACACTCCACAGATCCTGGACCTGCTTGGCCAGTTTGGCGTCAAGGCTGCCTTCTTCTTGAAAGGGGCCAATATCGCCGGCCAGGAATGGGTGGTTACCCGGATCGTCCAGGAAGGGCATCTCGTCGCCAACCATTCCTTCAGCCACCCGGATTTCCGGAAACTCACCGCCGAACAGATCCTGGCGGAAGTGCAAAAAACCGAAGAATTGGTTGCCCGGATCACCGGCCGGCGAACGGCTTTGGTCCGGCCGCCCTACGGTGAAATGACGGCGGAGGGCCTGGATCGTTTGGTTGCAGCCGGCTACACCATGATTAACTGGTCGGTAGATTCCAAGGACTGGCGGCCCGACCAGGCCGACCAGATCCTGGGCAATATCCTCTCCCAGGTGAAACCAGGGTCCATCATCCTGATGCATTCCGCCGGCGGAGATGGCCAAGATTTAACCCCCACCGTGGCGGTTATCCCCACCCTGATCGCAAACTTACAGGCCTTGGGATACGAGATTGTGCCCTTAACCGACCTCCTGCCGGTCGCGGCTTACCAACCCAATCACCCGAAAAGATAAATCCATTAATTCCGGCACCGGCCAGAACAGCTCCTTGACGGATAAAAGAACCTGCTAAAGCCAGATGAACTTTTATCCGTTTTTTCTTTATTAAGTAAACTGTTGAAAGCGAAATATTAACCACCAAGCGAGTTCTGCCGGCAGGAGGAGATGTGTTTCCGCCCGAAATAAAGGAGCGGAGGAGAAAATTGGTTGTTCTCCGGAGCAGACAAGAAGAAAAGAAAGAAGGAGGAAGCAATGGAATGACGTACCTGCCAAGCGACCAACGTTACACGACCATGAAATACAACCGCTGTGGACGGAGCGGACTAAAGCTCCCGGCGGTCGCCCTTGGGTTGTGGCATAACTTCGGCGACGTCACCCTCTTCGCCAACAGCCGGGCGATGATTAGAAAGGCCTTCGACCTCGGAATCACCCACTTTGACCTGGCCAACAACTATGGCCCGCCCCCGGGGGCCGCCGAGGAAAACTTCGGCCGCATCTTAAAGCTGGATCTCCACGGGTACCGGGATGAATTAATCATCGCAACCAAAGCCGGGTATGAGATGTGGCCCGGTCCCTACGGGAACTGGGGTTCCAAAAAATATCTGGTCGCCAGCCTTGATCAAAGTTTAAAACGGATGGGCCTCGAGTACGTGGACATCTTCTACCACCACCGGCCCGATCCCGAAACCCCACTGGAAGAAACCATGTCCACCCTGGATTTACTGGTGCGTCAAGGCAAAACCTTATATGTGGGCCTCTCCAATTATGATGTGGAAACCACCAAAAAGGCGCTGGCGATCCTGAAAGAACTGGGGACACCCTGTCTGATTCATCAAATGTCCTATTCCATGTTCAACCGCTGGGCGGAAGATGGCCTGTTGGCCCTCTTGCAAGCCGAAGGCGTGGGCAGTATTGCCTATTCACCTCTGGCCAAGGGGTTGTTAACCGACCGTTATTTACACGGTATCCCCGCTGATTCACGGGCGGCCAGCAGCAGCCGCTTTCTCACCCCGGAGGAGATCACTGAAGAGAAGATCACCAAGGTCCGCCGTTTAAACGCGTTGGCGGCAAGTCGTGGCCAAAGTCTGGCCCAAATGGCCATCGCTTGGCTCTTCCGGGACGGGCAACTGACTTCGGTCTTGATCGGCGCCAGCAAAACCAGCCAGATTGAAGACTGTGTCGGCGCCCTTGCGAACTTGAACTTTACCCCGGCCGAACGCCAACAGATTGAAGAGATTCTAAAGTGAACCGTTCCCGTACATGGTTTTTATTGTTTCTGGTGCGTGCTATGTAGATCCGGGGGAAAGGGACAAACTAAAGCAAGAAACCGATCACTTTTTCCGGAGGAGGTGGGCCCTTGAACGAAGCGGCCGTGGTCTTTGTACGGGGGATTATTGCCTTTTTCATCCTTCTGATCTTCGCCCGCCTCCTGGGAAAACAACAGGTCAGTGAGTTAACCTTCTTCGACTATATCCTCGGGATCACCATCGGTTCCATTGCCGCCACATTAACCACCGACCTATCCAGCCGGGCCTGGCCCCACTGGGTGGGCTTGGCCACTTGGACCGCGGCCGTTTGGTTTCTCCAGTGGGTCTCCTTACGCTCCCGGGCGGTGGCCAAATATATCAACGGCGAACCCGTTATTTTAATTATGAACGGACAGATTATGGAGAAAAATTTAAAAAAGATGCGGTATACCCTGGATGATCTCCTCATCCAACTGCGCCACCGGGGGATCTTTGACTTAAAAGAGGTCGAGTTTGCCCTCTTGGAAACCACCGGACAGCTTTCGGTCCTGAAAAAAAGTCAGTATGCACCGGTCACCCCCCATGATTTAAAGATCCCCACAAAATACAAGGGTTTAAGCACAGAACTCATTTATGACGGAAAGGTCATTGACATTAATCTCAAACGGTTCAACCTGGACCGGGCCTGGTTGGAACAACAGTTAAAAGCACAAGGCATCCAGAGCCCCCGCGAAGTCTTTCTCGCCCTCCTCAACACCGAAGGCGAGCTTTATGTCAATCGCTACCAGGACCAAGGACAACCCGTGACCGACCTTAGTGATTACGAAAATATTTCTTAAGAGGGTGAGAAAAATCGGCCGTTTTTTCCTGTCCAAAGTGCTTCCCGCCGTAACGCTGGGCTTTTTCGTTCTGTTGATGAACAGCGGCACTTTTTTCAAGCATTACGGGGTCGCCGATCCGGTCCCCCCCTATTTTCAACGCTTGCCAACACTAATCATCCAGGGCAAATGGCAGGAGGCGGCGGAGAATGTCGACAAGCTGGAAGCGGCCTGGCGTCAGGTGGTCCGCCGCCTCCAATTCAGTGAAGAACGGGACGAAATCAATAATTTCCGGCACAGTTTGGCCCGGTTGAAGGGATATGTAGCCGCCGGGGAGACCGGCGGCGCCCTGGCCGCCTTAAATGAGTTGGCGGAAACCTGGGTCGATTTGGGGAGATAAAAGGAGTGCAAGATGGAGTCATTAAAAAAACCCGTTGACATCCGGGATCATGAAGACAAAGAATTATTGGCATGGTCACCGCCGAAGAGGGAACACGACCGGGCTGCTTTTACCACCCAGGACCCATGGCGCGTCCTCCGCATCCAGGGCGAACTGGTCGAGGGTTTTGACGCCCTCTCCCGTCTGTCCAAGGCAATTGCCATTTTTGGCTCGGCGCGCCTGGGACCGGAAAGCCCTTACTACGAGTCCTGCCGCGCGTGTTCCCGGCTGCTGGCGGAGGCCGGATACGCCATTATCACCGGCGGCGGACCGGGTCTGATGGCCGCCGGCAACCAAGGCGCGTTTGAAGCGGGCGGAACCTCGGTGGGTTGCAGTATTGATCTCCCACGGGAACCCGTCGCCAATCCCTACCAGACGATCGCCCTCCGTTTTCGGTACTTTTTTGTCCGCAAACTGATGTTCGTTAAATATGCGGTCGGTTTTTTAATCTTCCCCGGGGGGTACGGCACCCTTGATGAGTTGTTCGAAGCCCTCACCCTTGTCCAGACCGACAAGATTGAACACTTTCCCATCATCCTCTATGGCACCGCCTACTGGCAGCCCTTGCTTGACTGGTTAAAAGGCCCGGTCCTGTCAGCCGGTTGTCTTGACCGGGAGGACTTGGCGTTATTTTCCGTCACCGACGACCCTCAAACCGTTGTCGACCTGGTTCAACAAACCACCGGCCCCTAGCGCCACCATTCCGCTTGGTCCGGATAATACCACACGCCGCCAACGTTTATGCTGCCCGTCACCATGATTGCTCTTCCAAGTAAGCACTGAAGCCGGCGGAAGAGATCACCTCGCCACTGTCCGTCACCCACAAGGCTTCAACCCCGTCAAGCCCTTCCACTAGCTCCAGGCCAGTTTCCAAGGGCAGAATAAAGAGCGCCGTGGACAGCGCATCGGCCAGACCGGAGTCGCGACTAATCACGGTCACACTGGTAAAATAGTCCGCGGGCATCAAGGTGTGCGGGTCAATGATATGGTGATACCTTGTTCCGTCCACTGTATAATACCGCTCGTATACGCCGCTCGACACGACCGCTTCGCCCCTGATCAAGACGTTGCACAGCTGAGGGACAGGGCTCTCCGGGTCCGGATTTTTTATTCCGATCTTCCAGGGTGCGACCCCCTTGCCATCCGGTTTGCCCCCGATCGCCCGGATATTCCCCCCGACACTGAGGAGAAGGGAAGAAACCCCCTCCGCCTCCAGTTGCCGGGCGACCCGTTCGACGGCGAAACCTTTGGCGACCGCCCCGACATCAAGGCGCATTCTAGCGTCGGGTAGATAGACCGTGGCGGCGGCCTCATCGATGATCAGCCCTTCAAGCGTGGTATACCGGGCCGCCTCCACCAATAAATGCCGCGGCGGAACTTCCGCCGCGTGCGGGTCCAGGATGCCTTGCGTCCGGTAATCGTGCCAGATCTTGAGCACCGGTCCGAGGGCAATATTCACCGCGCCCCCGGTGGCGTAGTATTGCGCTTTGGCGAAAAGGAGCAGGGCAATGATCTCCCGGTCCACTTTAACCGGGGCCACCCCCGCATGGTCATTGATGGTTTTCAGGTTGTTTACCCCTTCGTAGTTGTGATAGATGTCAAAGAGCCGGTGGTATTTGGCCAGCTGTTCCTGAACCTGCCGGGCAAGGGCGGTAAATTCCTCCTTGCTTTCGGCATAACCGATGATCGTAGTCACGGTGTCAAAGAGTCCTAAAAACTCCGCCTGGTATCTGGTGGTTTTGGGCCGGCAACCGGCGGTCACCATCAACAGCACCAGAAGGAAAACAAGGGTTAGTCGTCTCATCCCACTGTTCCTTTTCCGCAGTTGTAAACGATCCTAAAAAATATGGCAATGGTTCAGTTCCCACCGCGCCCGGTGGAACAAAACGGATCGACCGGAGGGTGTTGATTATAATTAATGCTTATAAATCCTCGATTTCGTCCGTCCATCTACTGGCCGGCTGCTTTCGCCAGGGCGGCTTGGAAATCCCCAATCCCGATGGTGACCGTCGCCAGCAGATCCCGACCGGTCGGACGCTTGGCCGCGTCAACGGCAATCCCGGCTACTTCAGCGGGGGTTTTGCCAGTAACATACCGGGCGAAGGCAGCCGCCTGTTCATGCCATTCCTTCCCAATGCTGGAGGCGCGTTTCATCCCGTAGCCGGCGCCCAGTTCGTTCTTGGATGGAAAAACAGTCGTCACCGGGGTGAGAATGCGGCCGGACGCATCGAAGTTGATCGTGCTTTGCACCCCATCGATAACGCACCGTACAATTTTCCCATTGCGGTCCACGGTGACCGCGACGGCTGTGGTCTCGATCTGCGCCCGTCCCGGCTCCGCACCGGCGTGGGTCGATTTATTTACCGTCGTAATTACGGCAAGGCCGGTCTTCACCTTTTCGGGCTTCGCCTTCCCGCAACCCGCCAGGAGTCCCACGGCAAGAAACACCACCAAGATAAACAGGTTTAACCTTTTCAACCTTTAACCCCCTTTTATTTGTTCTCGTCCAAAGTATACATAAATGGACAATTAAGCCGACCAAAAGCGCCCCAAAAAGATTAACACGGTGTGCAAAATCATCACCATTAAATAGTTTTGCACCGCCACTGTAAAGGTCTCTTCCTTGGACTGCTGCGCCAAAAACCGTTTAATGTTTCTTTGGACCGGGAACACCGATAGCAGCAGGAACAAGCTGAGGGGTGAAAGGAAGCCCAGCCCGACCAGGACGACCACCGACAGATACGCGATATAGTACAGCGCGGTAAACAACCACAGCGCTTTCCGCCCGAGGTAAAAGGCCAGGGTATACCGGCCGACCGCCACATCACGCTCACGATCGCATATATTATTGGCCAGCATAATATTGGCGGTCAAACAGAAGGGAACAATCGATAACAGCAGAAGGCCGGTCGCGGCGCGAAGGTCAACAACGATCGACAAATTCCCGCCGGCCAATGTATAAGAAAAAAAGCCGCCGCCGGGAACATTTATGTAAAACAGGATCGCCGGGATGACCAACCCGTAAAAGAAGCCGGAGACCAACTCTCCGTAGGGTCCGTGGGAGATGGGGACCGGTCCATAAGAGTATATGATCCCGAAAAAGAAACAAAGCAGCCCGAGGAACAATACCACCAGATCGGACAGATAAACCAGGTATAGTCCCAAAGCGCCGCTAACCGCAAGCAGCAAAAGCAAAAGCGCTTTAGCCGTGTGCCGCGAAAACGGGAGGGGCTGCCGGTTGTTTTTCGCATCACAGTAATTATTGAGCATCGTCGCCGTCAGATCAAAACAAAACATGCCCCCAAAAAAGACGGCACTCTTAAGCGGTTCAATCCTGTAGCCGGAGGCAAAGAGATAGGCCAGTCCCATTAGAAACGAAAAGACACTCGTGATTTTGGTCCTGAGCTCCACATAGTGGAAAAACCGCTGGACAATGCTCTGTCCCTTTGCTTGTTCCCGCCAATTCTCCAAACCCGAATGCATGCTCGTTTTCCCTTTCCCCGTTTGGTCTACACCGCAGCCGCCCGGTGCAACAGCCCTGTCAAACGCTTCCTCTTCTCGGCGGAACGCAGTACCGATAGGAGCTGCTCCGCCTTGCCCCGGCGTTCCTCAATCTGCGACCGGGTATAATCGATCCCACCCGCCGCCAAGACGGCCGCTTTTAACTCCTGTTCCGACAGGCCCGTTTCGATCCGGCCGCGCAGGGTTGGATCGACCCGCAAAGCATGGATAAGGGGAAGCGTGACCACCCCCCGGCGGCAATCAATGAGAACCGGCTTTTTGGCCTTTCTTTGCGAGGAGATAAAATCAAGGCAGTCATCGGCCAACTGAAAGATGATCCCCATTTCTTTACCGACCGTAAGATAGATATCTTTGACTTCCGGTGGTTCATCGGAGAGCAGAAAACCCGCATGAAAGGACGCCTGAAACAGAGCGGCCGTCTTTTCGGCGATGATCCGGAAATACTCGCCTTCGGTCAGGTCAAGATTGCCGGTGTTACTGAATTCCCGGATTTCGCCAAGGCAGATCTCGGTAAAGTAGGAGGGCAAAACTCCGCCCACTTTATTCCGGTCCACTTCCCGGGGGGGAATCGACGCCGCAAGGTCAAAGGCCAGGCAGAACAGATAATCCCCGCAGAGCACCGCGATCTTGTGGCCAAATTTCAGATGCAAGGTCTGAATTCCACGGCGGGTGTCGGCCTCGTCGATAATGTCGTCATGAATCAGCGTGGCCAGATGCAACAGCTCAACAGCGGCCGCGGCCTTCACCGCGCCCGGGCCGACCAGGCCGTCGCTGCCCATGGCGCAGGCAAGAAGAGACCGGGCGCGGATCCCTTTCCCGGACGCCCGGGCCAGATGGGACGTCTGACGCCGGATCAACGGGGGCGCCGTCTGGAGCAGTTTCCGGATCTTCAACTCCACCCGGTGTACCGCTTGGTCGTACTCCAGATATTCCTGTTTGTCCTTGGCCAGATCAGGTTTGCTTACCGAGGCCAACCGCACTTGATCCATATTAATCATGATAGATATATAACCGCCTTACCCAACCCAACCGCTTCCAACCTTTCTTCAGAAGGGGGGTCACATAATAATCGAGACCAAAGATACTCCCCGCTCCCCAGAGCAGGGCAATCGCCGCAAAGATCATCCAGAAACTTGACAGGTATAAACCGGTCGTTGAAGTAAACATAAACAGCAAAGCGAGCGATAAAGCAGTAGCCGGTGTCGTTAACAAACCCCCGATTAGCGCCAGCCCGATCAGAATCTCCGCCGCCACCACAAAGGTCTGCATCAGCATTTGCACCCAATCGTAAGGTAAAACATAGTTGTTAATAAACCAGTTTAAAAGCGGGATATCCAGCTTAAAAGCATAATCGGCAATTGTCGACTCGAGAACCGGCTTGCCGCTGACAAAAAGCATTTTGATAACCCCAAAAATATCCCAGTTCAGAAGTACCGTCCCCGCGGACGCCATAGCTTCCGGTAGGGCGCCGGTGGCCGCAGCTACGGCGTCAGCCACTGGCGCCGCCACTCCAGTAGCGGCCGCCACCGCATCAGCAACCGGGGCCACCGCCTCGGTTGCGGCTGTCAGCGCATCAGCAACAGGAGCCGCCATCACGCTGGCCGCCGTCACCGCGTCGGCGGCCGCCGCCTTTGTCGCCGTGTTCACCCCATCAACCGCTTTCCCCAGGAGCGAAGCGTACCAGGCGTTAGCCCCGCCGAAAAAACCGGTCAGTTGCGGGGAACGCAACCATCCACCCACAATCTTCATGATCCCTTCAAAGAGCCAGACCCCACCAAGCCAAAGACGGAGGGGAACCAACAGAAAACTGGGCGTCCGGTTGCTCAGATGCCCCCCGACGAAACTACGTTGATGGCGGATCGTAAAAAATTCATGCTTAAGGTAGCTGAATATTTTGTTCCATCCAAGCACTTGCGCAAAATAAACGATATTAATGAAATGTTTCGTAAACATCGCCAAAAAAGACGGAAGATTGACCATGAACCCGGGCCAGCCGACCCGCGCCACCCCATACCGGCCGCCAAGGCTGACCATCACCCCATGGAAGGTGGGTTTATACGCTTTAAGCCGGCCTTGACCAGTGACTGACACATAGATGTTGTGCGCAATCAGCGCGGCACTTTGTTCGCAGTTCTCCACCATGCGCGGTACCGCCTCGGACGCGCCTGCCGGAATGTAATGAATGTTGTCGCCGGCCACGAACAGACTTTCATCATCGCTACTCCGGAGGTATTGATCGGTCACCAGCCGCCCCCGTTCCCCACTGGTTACGGTCGTCCCGACCTTCTGAGTCACTTGAGCCGCTTCAATCCCGGCCACCCAGATCACCGTACCGGTGGCTTGCCGGTGAACCTGATCCGCAACCTTCAGATCGATGTAGTCGGCACCAACCGCCACCACCCGGGTATTAAGGAGCATCTGGACGCCCATCTTCTCCAGACGGCGCTGGATTTTGGCCGACAACTTTTCCGGAAGGGTCGGCACGGGCCGCGCAACCAGGTCGACATTGCGTATAGAGACCTCTGCCCGGTCAATCTCAAACCGTTCACACAAAACCGGTACATACTCCGCAAGCTCCCCGGCCATCTCCACTCCCGTCAAACCGGCCCCGACAATATGGAAAGTAAGCAGCCGGCTCCTTTCCTGTTGGTTGGTCGCAGCTGCCGCCCGGCGGAAACAGTCGAGAATGTGTTCCCGCAACCGGACCGCGTCTTCATACGACCAGAGCGGCAAGGAATACTCCTCGGCCCCGGGAATGGAAAAATAAGCCGGGCGCGAACCGGCCGCCATCACCAGATAGTCGTAGTCGTATGTTCCATTACGACCAAGGACCTTTTTTTCTTGACGGTCAACCGCCTCAACAAAGTCTTGCACAAAATGGACCCGGCGGCCGGCAAAGATCTTCTGGAAGCTGATTCTGATGTTATCCTCTTCTACACGCCCCGCCGCCACCTCATGGAGCTCAGTCAGCATCGTATGAAAGGGGTTTTTGTCGATAAGTGTAACCGATGTCGAAGGATCTTTCTTAAATTTTTTAGCCAGTTTCTTGGCAGTCAAAACACCAGCATAACCCCCGCCGACGATCACAATCCTCTTCATTTGACCAATCCGTCCTTTCGCCACTGCTCACCGACAAAATCAGACAAATCCATGAATAAGCACGCAGAGCAGCGTATCCGAATGTAGCTTTTAAGGTAAATATTATTATAATAGCGGTAAATATAGAAGTCAATGCAAGACCGCCGAGCTTTCTTTAAAATTAAACCAAACAAAAAACATCAATAACAAAAAAGGAGGCAGGAACGCTTCCTACCCCCAAAGTCCCGTGGCTACCTTATGCTTGCTCTTCATTAAGCTTCTGTAAACGTTTTCTCACCCGTTCCAACTGGTTTTCCAAGAACTCCGCCTGGCGGCTTAAAATTTCTTTCTCCGCCTCGGGCGACACGTTGGCACCCCCGGAATCAGGATATCCGGCCGGCACCCAACCGGCGGCGCCGACAAAGCCAAACGGGCGGCACCAACCCCAACCGCGGCCCCCACCACGGCCAAGACCACGGCCCCAGCTGGCCCTTGGGCCCGGGTTTACATATCCGGGCGCCACAAAACCTGCGCAAAAACCCAAACCGCGTCCGGTCATCGGCCCCAGGCCCTTTGGTCCGGTCCCATCACCTCTTGGCATCAAGCGTCACCTCCTTCACTTTTACCCATCCGCGGGGTTTTTGACATATGTCTGTATTTATTGTACCGTCTTTTATGACATATGTCAATATCTTTACCAAAATAAAAAAGCAGGACCGTAGTCAGTCCTGCCTTCAAAGGGAGATTAGATATGGGTATGCATCTTCACGTCTTTAAAGAAAAACTATTGTCTTGTCCATCAATTATGTGGAGCTGAGAAAGCTCCTCCACTCCGTGACTTAAATATTATCACGATGATGAGCCTATGTCAAATATTTGCTGGCGGTGGCCCGGCAAGGCTGGCAAGAAAAGTTAAAAGACGGATAAACTATTGGTGATCTTGAGGACAAGCGCAGGAATCTCCTTTTTTTTATGGAATAAACTACATTCTAAGCCAGGAGCAATCCTTGATCGCAATATAATCCCCTTTGCCCTGAAATAATAGGGAAAGGTGGAAAAGAAGTGAGGGAAGAAACTTGAAACACGAAACAGTAGTCATTCTTGATCTGGGTGGATCCTATACCCAACTGCTCGCCCGCCGGATCCGGGAACTTAAGGTGTACTGTGCAATCCTGCCCCATCATGCTTCGCTGGCCCAGATCCAAGCTTTACAACCCAAGGCTTTGGTCTTATCCGGTGGCATGAAGAGCCTCGGGGACCAGGACGCCCTAACGGTCGACCCGCAAATCTACCGTCTTGGCCTTCCGGTCCTCGCTATTGGTTACGGAATGCAACTAATGGCGAACGCACTAGGTGGTGTGGTCCGCGCCACGGCCCCCCGGGAATCTAGTCCAACCTCCCTGCGCATCGCGGTGGAAAACAATTTGTTCGCCGGGTTTGAACAGGAACTGACGGTCGAACTCAGCGCTGGGGACCGTGTGGAGACCGCCCCGCCCGGTTTTACCGTCCTCGCCACCACCGACCGTACTCCGGTGGCCGCCATGGGCAACCGGGATACCCGGTTGTATGGAGTACAGTTTCTCCCCGCAGCCTTACCTTCCCGGCATGAAACCACCCTGCTCACCAACTTCTTATATAAAATCGCCGGTCTCACCGGAAACTGGACGCCGGCGGCGTTCATCGCCGATGCCGTCCAACAGATCCGCGAAACCGTAGGCCCCAACGAACAAGTCGTCTGCGGCCTCTCCGGCGGGGTTGACAGTTCCGTCGCCGCCGTCTTGGTCCACCAGGCAATCGGTGACCGCCTGACCTGCATCTTCGTCGATCACGGGCTTTTACGCAAGAACGAAGCAAAACAGGTCATGGAGACCTTTACCCGTCTGTTTAAAATGAAAATCATCCAAGTAGATGCCGCTGCTGCGTTCCTGAGAAAATTGGCCGGCGTCAGCGACCCCGAACAAAAGCGCAAAATCATCGGGGCCGAATTTATCCGGGTTTTCCAAGAGGAAGCCGCCAAACTCGGACCGATTGACTATTTGGTCCAGGGCACTCTCTACACCGACGTACTGGAAAGCGGAACCGCCGGCACCATGATTAAATCCCACCATAACGTGGGCGGCTTACCAAAAGACTTAAAATTTAAACTGATTGAACCCCTCAACCACCTGTTTAAGGATGAAGTCCGGCGGGTTGGGGAAGAACTGGGGATCCCCGCGGAGCTCGTCTGGCGGCATCCGTTCCCCGGACCCGGACTGGCCATCCGCATCTTGGGCGAGGTCACCCCCGAAAAGGTGGAACTCCTCCGGGAAGCCGACGCCATTTTCATCGACGAGATCAAAAAGGCCGGACTCTACCGGGACATTTGGCAAGCCTTTGCGGTCTTACCGGACATCCGCTCGGTCGGGGTGATGGACAACCAACGGACCTACGCCTACACCGTGGCCCTCCGTGCCGTAACCAGCCGGGACGGAACAACGGCCGATTGGTACCGTTTCCCCCCGGAAGTGCTGGCCCGAATCGCCAACCGGATCGTCGACGAAGTACCCCACGTCAACCGGGTGGTTTACGACATTACCAGCAAACCCCCCTCCACTATTGAGTGGGAGTAGGCGGCAACGCCTTAATCCGTTTAATTCGTTCCGCGGTCGGCGGATGGGTGGAGAACAGTTGAAGGATGGCCAGATTCTCTCCGCCGCCGCTCTCCGCAACCAAACGGTCCCAGAAATTAAGGATCTCGGTCCGGGGGTAACCGGCTTTCTCCATAAAATAAACGCCATAGCGGTCGGCTTCGTATTCGGCCTCACGACCGTATCCCAATTGGGTCAAGTTAACCGCTAGATTGCCAATTTTGACCAGTTCATCGCTGGCGTCCTTTAAAAAGATCTGCAGTAAAAGACCCATCCCCAACTGCCGTTTGAGCGCATTCAT
Source organism: Bacillota bacterium (assembly GCA_012727425.1). Lineage (GTDB taxonomy): Bacteria > Bacillota > UBA4882 > UBA10575 > UBA10575 > Capillibacterium. Next base: position 4,585 of record JAAYHQ010000036.1, on the reverse strand, counting down.
CCCGTGTTTCCGGTCAACATGGGCGATTTCGTGGGCAAGCACCCCGGCCAACTCTCCGTCACTTTGGACATACGCCAGCAGACCGGTATGGACAAAGATGTAACCGGCCGGTAAAGCAAAGGCATTGACGGAATCATCCTTCACCACCGTCAGGCTGAACTCCAATTCTTGGCGGCGGGAACAAACCTGGACCAAACGGTGGAAAATGTTATTTAAGCGCGCTATCTCCTCCTCCGGTAGATCAACCACTTCCATCTGGGCAATGATACTCTCATAACCGTTCCGGCCAATCTGTTTTTCCAGACTGAGCTCCAATTCGTCAAAGAAAGATGCCGTGATCCCAGGCAGGCTGAAGGCCAACGCCGCCAGAGAAAAGAAAAGGCACAAGAGGATCAGCTTTGTTCGACGCCTAACCATCACTTTTGCTTTCCCTCCAAACCAGCTATTTATAACCAACGCACCATCATTATTCGCGCCGGGGCAGTTTTTCCCTGCCCCGTTTTTTTCTTTCCCGCTAAAAGGGAAGCGCCTTGACGTTACCGGTAGAAGGCCCTTTAGCTCTGGTTTTCCAAAGATTATTAGCATCAGTTCTTATAGCAACTGGAAAACGAAAGGAATTTCCTGAAAGACTACGAATTATATAATGGAAGAGAGTTTTGAATGGAAGAAGGAGGGGTCAAGATGCCCCCTACGCTTTATGCCGCGGTGAAATTAGCCCTGCAAAACAAGGGTTCGCGGCTGCCGGCAGCGACCAAAAGCCAGGTTTTACAGGAAACCGCCGCTTTACTAAACGGCGCCTTCCAGCCCTTTCTCGCCGGTAATTTCACCACCGATGGGGCCGAGATTAAAGGAATTCTGATGGTCCAGGAAACACCCCGTCTCATCCAACTGATCCAGTTGGTTGATTTGGAAATGAATCCGCTCCATTTTAACTACGCGTTAGGGGTTGGCAGTATCAGTGGCAAAGTAACTCCGGATTCCTATGACGAAACCGGGCCGGCCTGGACCCGTGTCAACCGGGCACTCAAAGAGGCCGCCCGCAGCACCCAGGATATCATGGTCCGGCTCCCCTCCTCCTTCTTAACCAGAACCGTAAACACCCTATTCGCCGTCGAAAGCGACCTCCGGAATAACTGGAGTGCGGCCCACCGGGAAACCATCAAACTGGTTCGTCGCGGCCGAACACAAGTGGAGATGGCCGAACTTTTAGGGGTCACCCAGGCCGCCATCAGCCAACGGCTCAAACACGCCCGCTGGGACCGGTACCTGGAAGTCTGCGCCGCCCTCGACGAACTCTTGACCCAAGCCCGCTGGCAGCTTCTGCTCCCGTGGGACTTGCACAAAGCCCAGAGAAAGAAGGGTGCGCCCAAAGGAGATTAACCTTTGGCGCACCCTTTTACCTTTCGCAGCAGGCGCTGCGGAGCTTCACGCATCACTTTTTCGACTTCGGCAGCATCAAGGCCGGCACCTCGCCCGACCTGGGACATGAATTCCCACGTCAACAAATCGGCCGGTTGATGGCTATCCGAATTGATGATCAATGCCGCCCCGGATTTCCGGGCCAGCGCCGCCACATGCCCATTGGCGTAGGCATGTCCGCGGCGGGCCGAAAGCTCAAGAAAAACACCGTTTTGGGCGGCAAGTTCCGCCTCCGCTTCGGTAAGCAGCCCCGGATGGGCTAAAATGTCCACCTCCGGACAGCTCACCGCCGCCCGGTTGGTACCCGGTTCCACCGGTTCGACCAGGGTTTCACCGTGCACCACCACCAGATCCGCCCCCAGGCGTTTCGCCTCTTTCGCCAAGTCGGAAATGGCAGCGGCGGGAACATGGGTCAGCTCCACCCCCACCAGTAGTTCAAGCGCCCAGTACTTTTCCACCAAGCGGCATTCTTTCCGCAGTTCCGTCAGGATCCTTTCCATCGAACCCAGGCCGACGTGGTCGGTGATACCAATGATTTGGTACCCGTTGACCGCCGCCCGGCGAATAAGTTCACAGGGCGAGAGCACCCCGTCACTGAGAAAGGTATGAGTATGAAAATCGGCTACTGCTTTGGTCATCCGTCCGCCTCCTTACTTTTACCCGTTCCGTTGCAGCCCACCGTGGCCTGTATATCCAAGGGGATGAAGAAGCTTGTCCACTTATAAAACGCCCGCCCGTTCACCACCAGAAAGACTGGAAGAATCACGACTGACTTAAAGCTTTAATGCCCCCCGGACAGATCGATATAGGAATTGGCTTCCACGCGTTCCGGCAGTTCAACCAGGATCACATCAGAACCGATCTTCTTGATTTGCCGCCAGGGAATAATAATCTCCTCGTTGCGCCCCAGCAACCACCGAAATCGTCCCGGTGCCGGTAAAACCAGGGCAATGATCTTACCCGTCCCGGGATCAATCTCCAGATCGCTGGTGAAACCGAGTTTCTTCCCGTCTAAAATATTAATGACTTCCCGTTCTCTTAACTCTGATGTCTTCGCCAGCACCCGGACTCCCCCCATCGTTATAGTATATGATATGCGGGGAGAAAAAGGGTGTGCCGGTTATGCCTCCCGCCCGAAGACAAAAAAGATCCGCTCGTCCTCCGGCTGACAAGGCTGCTGTGTAAAGGCACTAAAGCAACGAACCCGGGTGAAACCCGCCTTCCGTGCCGCCTCCTCAATTTCGGCCGGCTCATACCAGCGTTGCCAGTGGGTTTCCCGGAAATGACGGAAAAGATTGCCCCTTTCCCGGGCGAAAAAATCAATCTCCATCCGGCAAAGACGGGCACCCGGTTCCAAATAATTGGCCCAGATATAAGCCGAGTTTTCAAAGACAGCACAAAAGGTATTATCCCCTAAGATCTCCCGGTATTTATATTCTGTATTAAAGTCGGCAACAGCGATGCCACCCGGTAACAGGTGTTGGTACATAAGAACGAAGACTTGTTGCAAGTCGCCGTACAGCAACAAATAGTTTAAACTGTCACAGAGACAAGTAATTAGGGAGAACTGTTCGTCAAAGTCCAGTTCCCGGATGTCCTGGGCAAAAAGGCGGTAATCGCCCTTGATACGTCCCAGTTTATCCGCGGCAATGGCGAGCATTGAAGAGGACTGGTCAACCCCCGTAACTTTCCAGCCCCTTTCCATCATTAACGCCATAAAGCTCCCGGTCCCGCAGGCCAAATCCAATAGCGAACGGGCAGGAGCTCTCTCCGGAAAAGCCGTATATTTTTGGTACAAAAAAAGGACATACTCAACCCAAGCCGGGTAATCCAGTTCCCGCATCATTTCATCATAAACCAAGGCAAATTCCTGGTAGGCCTGGTCTAGACCGTTTTGTTCAGATGACGGCATCAATCCCATCCTCCCGTCCCTCGATCCGTACCACCAGCTTGTTCGGGACACAAATGATCGCCTCTCCCGGTCGCCTAATCCACCCGGTGCGGAGACAGATCCGTTCCGGACAGGAATACTCCGCGGTCGGGACCAGGCGGACGGCACCGTCCCGCATTTCGATCGTCGCCACCCCGCCCGTCACCTTTACTTGCTCGGTCCGGGTTGCTGCCTCCGTCAAGGCAAAACTGAAGAGAAGCTTTCCGTCGTGAAAGACTTGGACTTGCCGGTCCGACGAAGCAGAGGACCACATCTGCCAGGCCAACAGGGAAAGCCCAACCCCGACAATTAACCAGAATAACCAACGGTCACCCCTGGTCATTCCCGCTCCTCCCTCCGTCTACAGTGGCGTTCAGGGCATATACTCCACGCAAGTCTTCCACAGGGTATAAAAGCCGATCCCAATAAAGAGAAAAGACGCACCAAGACGCAGATAGAGAGGGGGAATACACTTGGTTAAGACGCCACCCCACAGCACCCCAACCAAGGTCACCAACGCCAAGCCCAGCGAGGCCCCAAGAAAAACCGCCCATGGGGCCCGCGATTGCGAAACCAGTGAAAAAACGGCCAATTGCGTTTTGTCCCCCAATTCCGCAAGGAAGATCGTACCTAAAGATAAGAAGAAAACCTTCCAGTCCACGCTTTCACCCACTTCTCGCCCGGATTATTGTGGAGCAAAGGAATCCTGTCCGGAGTCAAGGTTTGGTCTTTATGCTCTGACCACAACATATTTTCGACCGGCACAAAAAATACCTGCAAAGACCTTCGCTGCCCATCCCGCTTTTCGGCCGGCGCTAAAAGGGCCACACCAGGGATGTTCGTATTTTCCGCGTGGACCAGCAATTTAAATTGTCTATAGTGTCTTTTCCTTAAACAGCATGAAAAGAAAAAAGGGCGAACCGCCCTCTCATTCGTGTTGGGGTGAACGGAGGGATTTGAACCCTCGACCTCCAGGGCCACAACCTGGCGCTCTAACCAACTGAGCTACGCCCACCATGCGCAGAACTTATCATAACACATCTTTATCGGTTCGTCAAGGCGTTTTTCGTACTGGTGTAATTATTCTGGGATAATGCCAGGTTGTATCTGTTCTGGTAAAATGTCACCCATGAGAGAGGAGACATTTTACATGACTCAACAGGAAATGAAAAAACTGAGGGTCATCGATTTGACGATCGCCGGGAACATCACGGTCAGAGAGGCGGCGGAATTACT
>JAAYHQ010000006.1 GCA_012727425.1 Bacillota bacterium | reverse complement strand
TCCGACAAATTCAAAGTCTTCAATGGGGGGGAGGTCAGGGTTCAGGGTGTAGCGTTTCCAGCCTGTTGGGTCTTGTTCATCTGATATTTGGCCAAACAATATGGATTTATTTTTAACGGCTTCCTCTATGTCGGCCTGGGTTTTTCCTTCGAGCCCGAAATCACCTTTTAATACCACCACAGCCAAAAGGTAGCATTCCTTGCCGTTTAACCCTACAGGAACAGTACCAAAAATCCTGCTTTCTTTATTCGGGGTGGTCCCTGTTATGGTGAGTATGGGGTTTAACGGTTGATTTTCGTCGATATCTTGGAAGAAATAGAACTTAACGGTTTTTCCTGATGGAATGGGATAAAGTTTGGAATCATCATTAACAGCTTCATATTCTACCGGCATTTTAATGGAAATTTCGAAGACTTGCGGTTCACCGATGACCGGATCAGTCGGTGGTGAGTTTTTCTTTCCGCACCCGGTCAGTAAAAGGGCGATGACCTATTTTCTTTTTATTCATAATTTTGCTGTTGTGACAGCAAACGGAATGATCACTCAAGCCAGTCACTCTTTTTTCAAAAGTCCTAAAACGTCCGCGCCTTTTGGAGAAATTAACAAGAAAATCCCTGATCTTTAATGGAATAATATATAAATAACGACACATAACATTTTACCACGAAATAACAAGAAGATCAACAAGAAGATCAATTAGAACCATATATGGACAAGTATTACAAGAAAACCGTGGTAACCGGACTTTTAACACACCTATGTATTGAGCCAAAGCTCAGAACAGGGTATAATAAGACATAGGGTTTGGCAAGGATGAAGCCCTCCTAAACGGTACCCTGGTGACCATTGGTATGCGGAAAGTGGTTGGAAAGCGAGGATAATTTTGGTGTAAACTAAGGAAGGTGCCTTTAGGAGAGACCTTCCTTGTTTTTTGTTGGGTTTAACACGAGACCGGGAAAAGGATCAAGGCGAAAGAAAGTGTGGGAAGCGCAGTGAATGTTTTGGTGACACTGGATTCGAACTACCTCAGACCGCTCAAAGTAATGCTGTACTCCCTATATTTCAACAATCCGGGGGAAAAGATTGATCTTTACTTGTTGCATTCACGAATTAAACCGGAGGAGCTTAGTGAGCTTGAAGCATACATAAATCAACACGGCCAACGCCTGTTTGTGCTTACGGTTGGGGCGGATGACTTTGCCGATGCGCCGGTGGTTAAGCATTATACCAAGGAGATGTATTACCGGTTATTGGCGTTCAAGTATCTCCCGGCCGATCTGGACAAGATTCTCTATCTCGACCCGGATATCTTGGTCATTAACAGTATTAAAGAACTATACGATCTGGACTTGTCGGATTGGATGTACGCGGCGGCTTACCATGACCGGTTGATGGTTAAGGAGATCAACAAATTCCGGTTTTTGGAGTATGACCTGGAAGAGTACTATAATTCCGGTGTCTTGCTGATGAACTTGGTGCGCCAAAGGGAACTTATTAAAGAAGAAGAGATCTTCGCCTTCGTGGAAAAAAACAAGAACCGTTTGATCCTGCCAGACCAGGATGTTTTAAATTCCCTCTATGCCAAACACATCAAGAAGATTGACGAGCTTAAATACAACTATGACACCAGGTTTTACAAGTACTTCCGATTTTTAAGTAAAGGAAAGATTAACATGGATTATGTGATCAAGAACACCGCGATCCTCCATTTTTGCGGCAAGAAAAAACCTTGGCACAGTAATTACAGTGGCGAGTTCCACTCTTTGTACAAACACTATGAGAAGCTGGCATTTCAAGGCCGTTAAGGCCTTTTTTTATTTTGCAGGGCGAAGTACGCTGGATTTTACGGTTCATGTATTGACAGGAGGCTGGTTCTGGAGTATTGTCCTGTTGGGATGAGCGGACAAGCCGTTGCCACGCCGGCTAACATTGGTGCTAGCGCCGGGAAGAAGGGCGAGCCGCGCGTGGAGTTTTGGCGCTGTTGGCCGGCGTCATGATCCGCGGTGGATGGCGGAATAGCTTAACTAATTTTTTACGAAAGGGGTAAGACGATGCCGTTTGACATGAAGAATCTGATTTTTGCTTTTGGACTCACACTGTTGGCGGGTCTTTCCACCGGAATTGGCAGTTTGGCGGCTTTATACACTAAAAAACCAACCAATCGGAAGTTTCTCTCGGTCGTCTTGGGCTTCTCCGCCGGGGTCATGATCTATGTTTCGATGATTGAGATCTTTGCGGAAGCCCGGGTTTCCCTGGAAGCCATTTATGGCTCCCCGCAAGGATACTGGGCAACAACGATCGCCTTTTTTGCCGGCATCGCGTTGATTGCCCTGATTGATCGCTTTGTACCGAGTCCGGACAATCCCCATGACATCCACAACCTGAAGGAGATCGACGAAATGGAAGCCAATGATCCGGCTTTGCTCCGCCTGGGTTTGATTTCAGCGCTGGCGATTGCCATCCACAACTTCCCGGAAGGGATCGCCACTTTTGCCAGTGCGGTCAAAGAGCCGGCTTTAGGGATTACGATTGCCGTCGCCATCGCCATCCATAATATCCCAGAAGGCATTGCCGTCTCGGTACCGGTTTACTATGCGACCGGGAGCCGTAAAAAAGCGCTTTTTTATTCGTTTCTCTCTGGATTTTCCGAACCGTTAGGGGCCCTGATTGGGTACTTTTTGTTCCGGATGTTCATTATTAATGAAGCGATGTTTGGTTGGATCTTTGCGGGGGTGGCCGGGATTATGGTCTATATCTCCCTGGATGAACTGCTCCCCACGGCGGAAAAATACGGGGAACATCATTCGGCGATCTACGGATTGATTCTGGGGATGATGGTGATGGCGGCCAGCTTGATGTTGCTGGCTTAAGATAAGCCGCATTTAGTTTCATGGAAGGGTTGACGGGATGATGAAAAGCTTACTCCTGGTCGAGACGGTCATCGGCCGCCTTGGGCTTGTGGCCGAAGGGGATTATCTGACCGCAGTCTATTTTGAACACGAATCCCGGCCGCCGGATTTGCCGGTGCGTGAAACGGCACTGCTCAGCGAAGCCCGCGCCCAACTGATGGCCTATTTTGCCGGTCAACTAAGGACTTTCACCTTACCGCTGGCCCCAGCGGGCACCGCGTTTCAAAGGCGCGTCTGGCAAGTTTTGCGGGAAATCCCTTATGGGGAGACGGTCAGCTATAAAGAGGTGGCGCGGAGGATTGGCAACGAGAAGGCCACCCGGGCGGTGGGGCAGGCCAACAACCGAAACCCATTGCCGATCTTCATCCCTTGTCACCGGGTGATCGGGGCCAACGGGGCGATGGTCGGTTACGGCGGCGGGCTGGGAATAAAGGAAAAACTATTGGCACTGGAAAAGGGGTATTTAAAGGGGAAAAGCGGATGAGGCCAAAGACCAAAAGGATCTTTTCGGAGAACAACTATTTTCAACGGGTGGAAGTACTGAAAAGAAACCGGGAGAAGCGGAATAAGTACCGCCAGTTTTTTGTCGAAGGGGTCAAAGCGATTGATTTCGCCCGGCAGTATAACTGGCCGATTCGTTGGTTCGTCTATTCACGGGAAAAACCTCTCTCGGCGTGGGCGAAAGAGGTGTTGGCCACGTCCCGGGCCGAGCTGCACCTGGAGTTACCCTTGCGGCTGATGGCCAAGTTAAGCGAGAAGGAAGAGGAGATTTCCGAACTGATCGCCGTCGTCGACATGGTCGAAAAGGATCTGTCTCACCTTGAGATCAAAGACGACTTGTTGGTGGTGATCTTTGACCGGCCTTCCAGCCACGGGAATTTGGGGACCCTGATCCGGTCCTGCGAAGCGTTGAAAGTGGATGGTTTGATCATTACCGGCCATGGGGTTGATCTCTACGACCCCAAAACAATCCGGGCCAGTATGGGTACGTTTTTTGCGGTTCCCATCTTTCGGCTGCCTTCCCACCATGAAGTCAGGCCTTGGTTGGAAAGGGTCAAACAGCAGTTACCCGCATTTCAGGTGGTTGGTTCCACCGCCCACGCCGAACCCTTGGTTGACGAAGCGGATTTCACAAAGCCAACGGCTTTACTGGTTGGCAATGAGACATACGGGTTGAGTAAAAACTATAAGGAACTCTGCAAAAGCTTTGGCACTTTAGTACGGATTCCAATGTACGGAGAGATTACCTCGTTTAACGTTTCTTGCGCCGCTTCGATTATTCTTTACGAGATTGACCGGCAACGCCGGAGAAGCGGTCGGCGTTGACCGCAAAAGTCTTCTGTGCTAAGTTTTTATTGACTTTTCTTCACCGGCTGTGTATACTATTAAAAAAGCTTTACAAGATCTTTAATTGGTCAAACCGGTGAGTAAGAAGAGTAGGTATAGTTGCTTGTTTGCAGAGAGCTGCAGGCGGTGGGATTGCAGCAACAGAGGGCTATACCGAATGGGCTTACGAGGGCAGGAAGAAAGGCCGTTTTGGTTGAGTAATACCTGACGGGATCTCCACCCGTTACCAAGGGAGCATATATGGTTGTATATGGAGAATGAGTGGGCGCCATGCGCCAAACCGGGTGGCACCGCAGAAGGCATTAAGCTTCTGTCCCAGTAATACTGAGACAGAAGTTTTTTTAATAAAAAAATAAAACAGTTTCTTTTCCAAGGTGAGAAGAGACGAGAGGAGAGGAGAATGAAGATGGCAAAGAAAGTACCGTACCGTCTGTATCTCAGTGAAGAGCAGATGCCGAGACAGTGGTACAACCTCCGGGCGGATATGAAAGAACAGCCCGAGCCGATGCTGAACCCGGCGACGCTGGAACCGGTGAAGGAGGAAGACCTTTATCCTGTTTTCTGCGAAGAACTGGCCAAACAGGAGATGGATGCAACCACCCGTTACATTGACATCCCCGGCGAGGTGCTGGAGTTTTACCGCATGTTCCGGCCGTCGCCTTTAATCCGGGCGTACAATCTGGAGAAAGCATTGGACACCCCGGCCCGGATTTACTTTAAATTTGAAGGGAACAACACCTCCGGTAGTCATAAGTTGAACTCCGCAGCCGCGCAGGCCTATTATGCAAAGAAACAAGGCTTGGCCGGCCTGACGACGGAGACCGGGGCCGGCCAGTGGGGCACAGCCTTGGCGGAAGCTTGCGCCTTCTTTAAGCTCCCCTTAATCGTTTACATGGTGAAATGTTCATACGAACAGAAGCCGTTCCGCCGGTCGGTGATTCAAACCTTTGGGGCGGAGATCATCCCGAGTCCCAGCACCACAACAAAAGCCGGCCGGGCCATTCTCGAGAAGGATCCGGACACCGGAGGCAGCCTTGGTTGTGCGATCTCGGAAGCGGTGGAAAAAGCGGTGACCACCGAAGGATACCGGTATGTGCTCGGCTCCGTGCTCAACCAGGTTTTACTGCACCAATCCGTCATCGGCTTGGAAGCGAAAACGGCCCTGGAAATGCTGGATGAGTACCCGGACATTATTGTGGGTTGTGCGGGCGGGGGCTCGAATTTGGGCGGTTTGATCGCCCCCTTCATGCAGGATAAGTTGCTGGGCAAGGCTTCGCCCCGGATTATCGCGGTCGAACCGGCTTCCTGTCCTTCATTGACCCGGGGCCGTTACGCCTACGATTTCTGTGATACCGGGCAAATTACGCCCCTGGCCAAGATGTACACACTTGGTTGCGGGTTTGTTCCGGCGCCCAACCACGCCGGCGGTCTGCGTTACCATGGGATGGCGCCGATCCTTTCCAAACTGTATCATGATGGCTATATGGAAGCGATGGCGGTCGAACAGACCAAGGTGTTTGAGGCGGCAGTTTTCTTTGCCAAGCACGAAACGATCCTGCCGGCACCCGAATCGGCCCATGCCATCTATGGGGCGATTGCGGAAGCCCTCAAGTGTAAGGAGAGCGGCGAAGCCAAAACGATTCTGTTTGGGCTGAGCGGGACCGGTTTCTTTGATATGACCGCTTATGAGTCATTCTTAAATGGAACAATGACCGACTATATCCCGACCGATGAGGACTTGGAGAAGGGCTTTGCCCAACTGCCGAAGGTCCCGGCGCTAAAGTAATCCGCACCGGTTATGGGGCGGAAGGCCTCAAGATGATTAAAATCCTGCCGTTTTCTCGCGCGGCAGGATTTTTTATTGTAGTTTACAAGTAACTCAACCCCATCGGCCAACAGGCCTACCGTCAGTCCGAAGACTACTTAACGGTTGGCAACCGTTTGGCGTTTGCCATGGGTGAAGTAATAACGAAAGCTGTAGTTTTGATTGCGCTGAAGGTAGCTGTGACACCGGCGAGGAAAAGTAATCCTGAGTTAAAAGCAGTAATTGAGCAGATCGAAAGGAAGATCCGTAAGCTGGCGGAAGAGATTTCCGGCGGCAGGCTTGGACTTTAACCACAAATTAGATGATGGTACGTCCGGGAGCAACCCCGGATTTTTTTCATATTATGGTCTTGACGGGTGAAGAAAGCCAGTCTATAATACAATTAAACAATTGCTTAATCGTTTTGAGGTGATCGTGATGACCGGGAAGCATCCAGACCTTTGTGATACTTTTTGCCCGTCGGAACTGGATTTTGCCGCTCTACGGGCGAAAGCAGCGGAGGTCGCCGGGTTGGCCGAGGTCTTTAAGGTCCTGGGGGATGAGACCCGGACGAAGATCGTCTACCTTCTGGCCGAGCAACCGCTGTGCGTTTGCGATCTGGCGGAGATTTTGGAGATGACCCTCCCGGCAATCTCCCACCACCTGCGGCTCCTCAAAGCGATGCGGCTGGTCAAATACGTGCGGGAGGGGAAGATGGTCTACTATTCCTTGGATGACCACCACATTATGAATCTTATCAGGGAAGCGCAAGCACATTTGGCGGAAGAAAAGGCATAAAGGAAAGAAGGGAGAAGGGTGCGATATACTTTAGAGGGTTTGGACTGCGCTAATTGTGCGGTAAAGATCGAGAACGAATTGAAGAAGAACCCGGGCTTGGAAAAGGTCAAGGTGAACTTTGCAACGAAAAGTATTGAACTGCCGGAGGAGCTTTATGCGGTCGCCCAGGAAGTGATCGCCCGGCTCGAACCGGGAGTCCGGTTGAGAAAGGGCCGGGACGAAGGGGAGACCGTTGTTCCAAAGAAACATCTTCCGTTGTGGATTTCCGGTCTTTTATTTCTGATTG
>JAAYHQ010000035.1 GCA_012727425.1 Bacillota bacterium | reverse complement strand
CTCCGTTCGACTTGCATGTATTAAGCACGCCGCCAGCGTTCGTCCTGAGCCAGGATCAAACTCTCCGTAAATTCTTGAAGAGCTGATTTTAGCTCATCGTTGTCTCGTTTCGTCCGGACTTATTACTTCATATAGCAACAAGCCCGTCCTTTTCCTTACCTGTCTCGGCTGTTTAGTTTTCAGGGTTCAGTTCCTGCCTTCCCACCGGTGACGGGCTCCCGTCCCCGGAAGGCAAAATATATCTTATCATACTTTTTTGCTCTTGTCTACTTCTATTTTTAGGTTTTTAAACTTTTTCGCCGGCTTCGTTTTTTCATCAATAATCGTACGATAAGGGCAAGAAAAAACAGCTTAAAGCTGTTTTAAAATTTTAAAATATAAATGGCGGAGAGAGAGGGATTCGAACCCTCGCTAGGATTGCTCCTACTAACGGTTTAGCAAACCGTCCCCTTCAGCCAACTTGGGTATCTCTCCACACAATTATTTATTAATTATATTATATCTATAGGATATTAGGTTATTTGTAGTGTTCGATTGGCGGAGGAGGTAGGATTCGAACCCACGAGGCCTTTCGGCCTAACGGTTTTCAAGACCGCCTCCTTAAACCACTCGGACACTCCTCCATGGCAAAGTATATTTTAGCATGAGATAAACAATAAGTCAACACCAACCCCGCGAAATCCCTCCGGGGAAAAGGGGGTAAGATTTTCCCCCTTCACCCCCGGCACCCAGGGTCGGATTCTACTTAATAACCTTTATTCCTCCCATGTAAGGAACCAACACTTCTGGTACGGTAATCGAGCCATCCGCCTGTTGATAGTTTTCAACGATTGCTGCAACCGTCCGCCCAATGGCCAGTCCCGAACCATTCAAGGTGTGAACAAATTCGGGTTTGCCTTCCGGCTCCCGCCGGAAACGGATGTGCGCCCGTCGAGCCTGAAAATCTTCAAAGTTTGAACAAGAAGATATTTCACGGTAATGACCGAAGCTGGGCAACCAGACTTCAAGGTCATAACATTTACTGGCGGCAAAGCCCATATCACCGCTGGACAGCAAGACTACACGGTAAGGAAGGTTTAAGAGCTGTAAAACCCTTTCCGCATCCTGGACCAGGCTTTCGTGCTCCCGGGCCGAGTCTTCCGGTTTGGTCAGTTTTACTAATTCAACCTTGTTAAACTGGTGTTGACGGATCAACCCCCGGGTATCCCGTCCAGCCGAACCGGCTTCCGCGCGAAAACAAGCGGTATAGGCCACATATTTTATGGGGAGGCGTTCTCCCGCTAAAATTTCCTCCCGGTGCAGGTTGGTTACGGGAACCTCCGCCGTCGGGATCAGATAGTAATCTCCGGAACCGACTTTAAACATATCTTCTTCAAACTTCGGCAGTTGTCCCGTGCCCACCATGCAAGCACGGTTCACCAAGAAAGGTGGAAAAACCTCCGTGTAGCCATGTTCGTTAATATGTAAATCCAGCATGAAGTTGATCAAGGCCCGCTCCAGCCGAGCGCCCAACCCTTTCAGGACCGTAAACCGCGCACCGCTGATCTTGGCCCCCTGGTCAAAATCGAAAAGGTTTAGTTTTTCACCAAGCTCCCAATGGGGTTTGGGTTCGAAAGAGAAGGACCGGGGCTCCCCCCACCGCCGGATTTCCACATTAGCCGCTTCGTCGGGCCCAACCGGAACATCCGCTTGCGGCAAATTCGGCAGAGAATAAAGGATATCGTTAATTTTTTCCTCCAGGCTGCGGACAATCCCATCCAACTGTTTTATTTCCTCATTGACCGCTTTCATCTCGTTGATTAAATTGGTCGCATCTACTTTTGCCGCTTTCAGCCGTCCCACTTCTTTTGAGACCACATTTCTTTTGTTCTTCAGGGCTTCCACTTTGGCTAACTTGTCACGGCGCTCCTCATCCAGTTGCAGCAGCTCGTCGATCAGTCCGCCCGCCCCGCGTTTGTTTAAGCCCGCCCGTACTTGGTCCGGGTTATTACGGATTAATTTCAGATCAAGCATCTTACGTGTTCTCCCTTCCCCATTGCGATCTAGGTTTTGACTCTGGTTTAGACTTTAAAACTTCCCCAAGACTGGAAAAGCCGACCACTGCCCTATAAAAGAAGGCCGTTAAGTTTCTTTTGAACAAGCCTTCAAGTGGTATCCACAAAGTGCGGATTAAAGAACAAAGTAAACATGAGTCCGGGCAGAATCTCTTTATAATAATATATCCTTTTTCGCTATGGTAAACAATACCTTTATTAGTTAAACCCGCCCGTTTTGTTGCTTTTTGCCCCCTTTCGCCGCTGTTAGCCACCATCCGTTGTGTACACAAAGAAACTCACCCTTGACGGGTGAGTTTCTTTTTATGCGTACACGCTCGTTAGTCTTGCGCCATTCGTTTGTACATCTCGTACCGGAGCTTCGCCTCTTTTTCCGCTTCCACGAAAAGTTTCTCGGCTTGCTCTGGGTATAGCTTCTGCAGAGAGGCAAACCGGACTTCACCCATGAGGAAATCACGGAAGCTTGCGGTCGGCTCTTTCGAGTCAAGGATGAAGGGGTTCTTCCCTTCCAAAGCCAACTCCGGATTATACCGGTACAACGGCCAGTAACCCGCTTCAACCGCCCGTTGCCCTTCCCGTTGGCTCTTGCCCATGTTAATCCCGTGGTTAATACAGGGCGAATAAGCGATAATCAGGGAAGGTCCCGGATACCGTTCGGCCTCGATAATGGCCTTCAAGGTTTGGTTCTTGTTCGCACCCATCGAAATGGAAGCGACGTAGACGTATCCGTAGGACATGGCCATCAGGCCCAGATCCTTCTTCTTTACCCGTTTTCCGGCCGCCGCAAATTTCGCAATTGCGCCGGTCGGAGTTGCCTTCGACGACTGACCACCGGTATTGGAGTATACCTCGGTGTCAAGGACCAGGATATTAACATCCTCGCCAGAGGCTAAAACGTGATCCAGCCCACCGTAACCAATGTCGTAGGCCCAACCGTCTCCACCAATAATCCAAACCGATTTCTTGGTGTAGAGGTCCTTCATGCCGGCAATCGCCGTCAGTACCTCTTTCATCTCGCCACCGGCTTGCGCGGCGGCCGCATCGATCAAGGCCTTAATCTTATCCCCGGCCTTCCGGGAAGCTTCCGCGTTATCCTTCCCTTCCAGCCACTCGGTGAAGGCCGTCTTCAGCTCACCCTCCAGACCCAACGCCAAGGCTTGGTTAATCAGATCGGCCAGTTTCTGCCGGCGCTGCCGCAAAGCCAGGCTCATCCCGTAACCAAACTCGGCGTTATCCTCAAAGAGCGAGTTGGCCCAGGCCGGTCCATGCCCTTTCTCGTTTACGGTGTAAGGACAAGTCGGCGAACTTCCACCGTAAATGGAGGAACAACCGGTAGCGTTGGCAATCAGCATCCGGTCCCCGAAGAGCTGGGTCACCAGTTTGATATAGGGGGTTTCACCGCAACCGGCACATGCGCCGGAGAACTCAAAGAGCGGCTGCAAGAACTGACTGCCCTTCACCGTCTCCCGATTGAACTCCACGTCCGGTTTAGGCAGGGATTCGGCAAACTTGTAGTTAGCCGTCTCGACCTCAGCCACATCCTCCAAGGGAGCCATCGTAAGGGGGCTTCCTTTAGACGGACAAATATCCACGCAGTTGCCGCAGCCGGTGCAATCCAAAGGCGAAATCTGAATCCGGTACTGGTAACCAGCGAACTCTTTGCCCACCGCTTTCTTGGTAACAAAGGTCTCCGGTGCGCCGGCCAGATCTTCTTCTTTTGCTAAATAAGGACGGATACAAGCGTGCGGACAGACAAAGGAGCATTGGTTACACTGGATGCAATCATCCGCGTTCCACTGCGGGATCGTAACGGCAATCCCCCGTTTCTCATATTTGGTGGTCCCCACCGGTACGGTGCCGTCGGCCGCAAAAGCACTGACCGGAAGCTTGTCGCCCTCTTGACGCAGAATGGGACGGATGACGTTCTTGACGTACTCGGGAACCTCTTCCTCCACAATTTCGGCACCAGTGGTGTCGGTCGCCCAGGACTCCGGATATTTAATCTCTTCCAAAGCCTCCAGGGCCCGGTCAACCGCCTGGATATTCATGTTGACAATCTTATCGCCTTTCCGGCCATAGGTCTTTTTAATGGCTTCTTTGATATAAACGATCGCGTCATCCACCGGGATAACCTGTGCAATCTTGAAGAAGGCGGCTTGCATAACCATGTTAATCCGTCCGCCAAGACCGACTTCCTGGGCAATCTTCACCGCGTCGATGTTATAGAATTTCAGCTTCTTCTTGGCAATGGTCTGTTTCATCGCGGCCGGTAATTTTTCGTTCATCTCCTCAGCCGTCCACGGTGAGTTCAGTAAGAAGCTGCCACCCTCTTTAATCCCGTCCAAAATATCGTATCTGGTCACATAGGAGGGATTATGGCAGGCAATAAAGTCGGCCTGGTCGATCAAGTACGGGGACTTAATCGGCGATTTCCCGAACCTTAAGTGGGAAACGGTCAACCCGCCGGATTTCTTGGAGTCGTAGACAAAGTAACCTTGGGCGTACATATCGGTATTGTCACCGATGATCTTAATCGAGTTCTTATTGGCTCCAACCGTTCCGTCCGAACCCAGACCAAAGAATTTACACCGGTGCAACCCTTCCGGAGCAGCATCAATATATTCTTTAACCTCCAACGAAGTGTGGGTAACATCATCGGTGATCCCAATAGTAAAGAAGTTCTTCGGTTCATCGGCCGCCAGGTTGTCAAAGACTGCTTTGACCATCGAAGGAGTAAACTCTTTCGAACCCAAACCATACCGGCCACCCACGATCACAGGGTTCATCCGTTTTTCCATAAAAGCGGCACAGACGTCCAGGTATAAAGGTTCTCCCTTCGAGCCGGGCTCTTTTGTCCGGTCGAGCACGGCGATCCGCTGGACCGTCTTCGGCAGGACGGCAAAGAAGTGCTCTACCGAGAAGGGCCGGTAGAGGCGAACCTTGATCAAGCCGACCTTTTCGCCTTTTTTCACCAGATAGTCGACGGTCTCTTCCACGGTCTCCGCCCCCGAACCCATACAGACAATGATCCGTTCCGCATCGGGAGCGCCAACATAGTCAAAGGGTTTATAATAACGGCCCGTTAACTTCCCGACTTTCTCCATAACCTCCGCCACAATCTTCGGCGTGGCCAGATAGTACGGGTTGGCGGCCTCACGGTTTTGGAAGTAAACATCGGGGTTTTGCGCCGTTCCTCTTTGTACCGGATGCTCCGGATTCAAAGCCCGTTTCCGAAAGGCTTCAACTTTCTCCCAGTTCACCAAGGGTTTAATCTCATCATAAGCGATCTCGTCAATCTTCTGGATTTCATGAGAAGTCCGGAATCCGTCAAAGAAGTGCACAAAAGGAACTTGGGCTTCCAAGGTCGCCAGGTGCGCGACCAAAGCCAGGTCCATTGCTTCCTGTACCGAATTGGAGGCAAGGAAGGCAAAACCGGTCTGTCTGGCCGCATTAATATCGCTGTGGTCGCCAAAGATGGAAAGCGCATGCGCGGCCAGTGCCCGGGCCGACACGTGAAACACGGCCGGAAGTAACTCCCCGGAAATCTTGTACATGTTCGGAATCATCAGGAGTAAACCCTGCGAGGCGGTGAAGGTACTGGTGAAAGCACCCGCAGCTAAGGACCCGTGAACCGCACCCGCGGCGCCTCCCTCCGATTGTAGTTCAACCACGCGCACCGTTTGCCCAAACAGATTCTTGCGCCCTCGGGCGCTCCACTCGTCTATTACCTCCGCCATCGGCGATGAGGGGGTAATGGGATAGATCGCAGCAACATCGCTAAACGCGTATGCGATGTGCGCTGCAGCGGTATTACCGTCGATTGTCACTTTTTTACCCACTGCCAGGCCTCCTTAAACTTATGATGTAAATAGACGTTACCAAAAAGTAATAAAATGGACGAAACGCGAAAGAGGACCAGAATATTCCGGTCCAAAGTTAAGATCCCTTCCCTGGAATCAACTTGTCACAATAAAAGAATAACCTATTTTATTAGAGGGGAAAAGGCGTTTAACGAAACGTTAACACCCAATCACCCCGGCTTTAGCTGGTTATCCTGCCAGTTATTTTTATTATTTTTGCGGCCTTTACCGGCTTTTCGTCATTGCCCAGGACTAGACATTTTTTTCATCTTAACTACATAAATCCTTATGTCTTCGCTAAACAAAGGAGCAAAATACAATTCAGGTTTACAAGGAGGGACGACTACTTTTTGTTCCTCGGCAGACGAGCCCCATTGAAGAAAGAAAATACGTTCCGGTAGTACAAAGCCACATCCTTCGGTTGTTCCACGGTCAAGCTGTCCGCTAAAACCCGGATTTGCCGCTCGTTGACCTGATAGTATTTTTCCTCACCCGTTTCGCGGTAGAGCAGATCCAAGGCACTGGTGAAAAGAAGACCGCCGGCATTTTGGATCAGCCCCACCTCATCATCCCAGAAATGAAGAAGACTATAATCAACCGCCGCCCGGATCCCGGCCAGCACTCTCGGGTCCCGCGTAAACCGGTAGTAGGCAACCAGACTGTCGGTAACCAGACCCGCTTTATATATAAAGTCCGTTGGCAAACCACCCTTCTGCTGCTGTTGCCAGCTTAAAACCTGCGCCACCAGTTCGGTGGCACTATCCAGATAACGCTGGTCACCAGTGGCCTGGTAGGCCGTAAGCAACGTCGAAATCCCGGCACTAACGGTCCGCAGATCGGTAAAATTAACCCCGGCTTGCAGCATAACACGGTCGGCCATCCGTAACGCCAGTTCATACGCGAACCGGTCATCCAGGAGAAAAGAACCCAACATCAATCCGTCGTTGAACAAGTGGCGAAAATCATCGGCCGCCCCCACCGCCCCAGAGCGGGGATCCCGCCAGTGATCCAACCCCGGAAAAGGACGGGTGTTTGCCACCGGATTAACTAAATCCACATCCTGCCAATGGGCTAAGGCGGCCTCCCCCAGTTCCAAGAGGGCCGGATCTTCCGTTTGGAGGTAGGCGCAGAAGAGTTGGTAGGGTAGATCATAGGCGTTATTGTTCCAATACTGACCCGGCTGCGCCCAGGGAACATTAAAAAGAATCGGAAGATCCCCGTAATTAAAGAAACCCCAGTATTCCGGATTAACCGCTTGGCCGCCGTCCGGCGGTCGGAACAAACTTAACAGATCCGTCCGGTTTTTTTCCTTGAGGAGCGAGGCCGTATTCTTTAGTTCTGGTTTAATCTCGTCCAGCAACGTAGCGGTCACTAAAGGTTGGGACAGGACCCCGGTCCGGTTTAGCCAGTCAGCGGCCGCGGTGGCCACCGGTGGTTGATTGGTGATCCCCGCCATATATTGTAAACTTTCGCGTTCCCGTGCGCCATAAAAGAACAGGGTTAAATGGTGGGTCTTGGCCACCCCCGCCTCCCAAGTCAGTCCGGGAGAGGTGAGAAGTTCAATCCGGATCTGGCCGGCACCGTTGGCCTTTAATCCTTTGGGATACTGTTGCCGGAAAGCCTTCACCCCAAGGCCTATGCCGCCTTCTGTCCCGGTTAAGGCCACCCATCCGGCAGGCGAATCCCCCGGAGCGGCGGCAAAGACTCCACCCCATTGGTTCCGGGTGGGGGAAGTAACCTGAACTCCGGCCCAGCCGTTGCCACGCAAGGTTGCCGTTTTGGGAGCTTTCCCGTCAATCCCGAAGGCGGTCTCCAGCCGTTCTCCTTTTAAATTAAAAGCAGCCCGAACCCAAGCTTCCTCCATCGTTACCTGTTGCCCGCTGGTGTTAATTAGGCGTAACGCTAAACGAAGATAAGGGGTTTCGGCAAAAACAACCAACCGACAGTCGTAAGTAAAGGCAGCACGGCTTTCTTGCATTGGGAGCGGGCCGGTAATCCGGAAAACCGCCCGCACCGGCCCAGCTTCTTCCAGTGTAATCCGGGCCTCCGGTCCGTTGTTGGTTGTGTAATGACCGGTGGTGGTCTTTAAACCCAGTTCCCATGGGACCGCCATGAACAATGTCTCCTCCGAAAAAAGGCCCCGGCCCCCCGGGTCAAACCAGGCCTTGGCCACTAAAGGTTGGGTGGTGTTTAGTTCCAATTGTAAAAAGTTATTCGCCACCAAGTATCCGTGGGGCGTCTTTTCAACCCGCACGGCCGCCCGGGGCTGCACCCTTTTTTCTTCACCAGGAACCACCCGGTAAACAAGGGAATCATGGCGGTTGATTGTCCCAAGAAACGAAATCCGCCACCAGCGGGGAACTGTGGTGTCCGTAGCCGGGGATACCAAAACGGCTTGGCTGGGCACCTCCCGGCCCCATTGGTCTAAAACCCGGGGCGGGTTCTGAAAATCCCGGTCCCCGGCCGCCACCGGAACGCCCACCGTAAGCGGGGTGTTTTTCCAATCCAGACCCGCCCGCTCTTTGATGACCACCGGAATCGCCGCCGTTCCTTTATCAGCCTGGACCAACAGGCCACTGCTTAAGCAAAGGATGACGAGGAAAAAAAGGGTTGCTCCCCGTTTACTCATTGCCCGATTCTCCTTATTTTTATCATTCTGCCTTCGCTAACGCATAGAGGGCTTTCGCATAGATCCGCGTGCAAGTCATCAGGTCGTCGACCGCAAAATATTCGTCTTTTTGGTGGGCCATCTCCGGTTGGCCTGGAAAACCGGGTCCGAACGCCACACCATTACCCAACGTCGCCGCGTAGGTGCGGCCACCGGTGGCCACCGGTGGCGACTGGTCACCCGTTTCTTCCCGGTAGACCTGGAGTAAAACCTGCACAAGATGGTGGTCAACAGGCAGATAGTGGGGTGCCATTGTTCTGCTCTCCACGATCTTTAAACCATAAGGCTGTAAGTGGGCGGCTACTTTCTTTTTAATGGCCTCATGGTTGGCGCTGTGGGGTGAACGAATATCCACCTCCATCCAGACCTTCCCGGCCCCGGTCCGCACCACACCGAGATTAAGCGTTAAAGCACCCGATACTTCATCTTGGCAAGCAATGCCCAAGCCGCGGCCATCGGTCTCCCGCCCGATCCGTTCCCGGAGAAAACGGACCGCCGCCCAAAGGTTCCCCCGGCCCTCAACGGGAGCCAAAGCTTGTGCCAGCTTAATAACGGCATTATCCCCCAGTTCCGGGGTGCTTCCATGGGCTGAAACGCCGCGGGCCCTGACTTTCAATTGGTTCTTTTCCGGCAGGTCCAGTACTTCGATCCCGTCGATTCCCTGGGCTAAAAGCGCCGCCCGGCCGCGTTCCAGTCCGGCCGGATCGGGAAAGACCAAAACGGCCTCGGCGTTCTCGGGAACCACATTGCGTCTGGTTCCACCGGAAAAGGTCCTTAAAACAATCCCGTCGCCGCCGGGCGCCGCTTCGCCCTCAAATTTCAAAGCCATTTGCCCTTTTTCACTATTAATCAAGGGGAAATAGGCATCCGGCGTAAACCCGTAGTCCGGTTTTCTTTCGTGTTGAAAATAGTGTTCCATACAGCGCCAACCACTCTCTTCATCGCAACCGAAGATGATCCGGATCTTCTTCCCCAATTTTACTCCACTATCTTTTAAAGCCTTCAAGGCGTACATGACGGCAACCGCCGGCCCCTTGTCGTCAATGGCTCCCCGGCCGTAGATCTTGCCGTCGGCAACCGTTCCGGAAAAAGGCGGATAACGCCAGCCCTCTCCGGCCGGGACCACATCCAAATGGACCAGAACGCCAACAAGCTTCTCGCCGGTTCCATATTCCAGATGGCCGGCGTAGCCCGACAGGTTTTTGGTGGTGAAACCCTGCCTTTCACCCCAAGCCAGCACATACTCTAGGGCCCGGG
The DNA here is from genome assembly GCA_012727425.1 of Bacillota bacterium. Classification (GTDB taxonomy): domain Bacteria; phylum Bacillota; class UBA4882; order UBA10575; family UBA10575; genus Capillibacterium. Next base: position 62,071 of record JAAYHQ010000035.1, on the reverse strand, counting down.
CGATCTCGGGACCAAAAGGCGCACCCGCCCCCGCCGGCGCCGCTTTCACACTGGGGATCGCAATCAACTCCTGTAACGTCGAGATCATCTCCGCTTGTTCCTTTTGTATACGGTCTGAAAAATCCACGCTCCATTACCCCCTGTTTTTCTATCGATGACCGGTATTATGCTCGAGATACCACCGTAAAAAACGGTAGCCGTTCTCGCGAATAAACTCTTCCTGGGTGGCCCATCCTTTATGGGCGACACTATACTGCCAAAACCATTTTCTCGCCTCCGTTTCCAACGCCGCCACCGTTGGTGTTTCTAAGGCCGTTAAAAAGATGACCGGCCGCCACGGTTCCCCCGTGCCAAGCGAAACCGGCATCACTCGCCCCATCATGAAGTCGCCGGGCGGGGCGGTAATTTCGCCCATAACCATGGGTAACTCGTCACCGCGGAATAGATCTTTAAACCCGACCTTACTCTCCTCGGCCGTAAAGGTCACTTGGTAGAGGCTGAAACGACTGGCTTGCAAAAGTTCAAGGAATGCCCGCTCTTCTCCGCTGAGATCCGGCCTTCGTTCAAGATAGAGCGTGATAATACTCTTCCCTTCCGGTAGGAGCCGGTCACAGGTGGTAAAGAGTAACAGCTCCAGTAAAAGATCGAAGGACAACACCGCTTTTTCCCAAAGAATAAATTCTTCAAAGACGGTCGCTACATAATTCATCCATTCTTCCGAACGCTGCGTGAAGACGATCAATTCGTGAAAGGCTTTGGCAGCCTCTTCCGAAGGAAAGAAGCGGTGCATCTTCAACAAATTGTCCCCGTGTTGTCCGGTACTCAGCTGTTCTTCGTAATTGGCCTCCTTCACCTATTTCCCCCCGATCCTTCTACGGTCCTTAGTCTATTTCCCTTTTATCGTACTGTACTCCTGCCAAAAATAAAATTTAATGCCCCGCTTTTTCTTCCGGAGACCAGAACATAGACATAGCTTTTCCCCTCTATTTGGGGGTATTTCCTTCGTGAACCTAACCGCTCTGGGGAGAGGATTCCGCGCGTCTTCACCGCCATGGTGCGCCTTTGGGTGCGCTGCCATCGTCAAAAGAAGAGGATGAAAATCTGTCATCTTCAAGGGCTTAGTGATATAATAAAAGATATTAAACCTGGTGTTAAAAGGAGGTTATGCGGTGCGATTCCTTCGCTCTTACTCCGGCTTTTCTTGCTCCGGCTTTTTTACTCTTCTCCTCGGTTTACTCTTGGCCGTCTCCGTGTATGGCCAAAACGCCGAACCGGAGGTGGTCCTGACGCTAGCCGGCGACCTCTATCCAGGAGGGCACTTGGAAAAGATCCTGTGCTCCGATCCCGCCTACCCCTTTCGTTTCTTGCAATCTTTTTGCCAGGAGAGCGATCTGTTCTTTGCCAATCTGGAAACCCCCATTGCCACCCAGGGCCAAGTTTACGTTGAAAAAACCTTCACTTTCCGTTGCGCACCCCAGGTCGTAAAAACTCTCCAGGCGGGTAACATAAACGTAGTCTCTCTGGCCAACAACCATATCATGGACTATGGCCCCGACGCCCTGGCCGAAACCATTGCCCTCCTCGAACAACATAATATTGCGTACACCGGCGCGGGTCCCAACCTCGCCGCCGCCCGCACGCCGGCCCTACTTGAAAAAAACGGCCTTAAAATTGCTTTTCTCGCTTATAATAATACCTTTCCTTTAGAATTCAACGCCACGGCAACGCGGGCGGGAACCGCCCCCGGCGACCCCCGTTATTTGCGCACCGATGTAAAAAATGCCCGCCAAAGCGCCGACATTGTGGTTGTTTCTTTCCACTGGAGTTCCGAACTGCTGAAAGAACGCAAACCATACCAAGCCGATTTGGCCAAAACAGCCATCGACGCCGGCGCCCATTTGGTGGTCGGGCATCATCCCCATGTCATTCAGGGGGTCGAAGTTTATAAGCACGGTTTGATCGCCTACAGTCTCGGCAATTTTATCTTTGCCTCCTACAGCAGAAGGGTGCAAGACGGTCTTCTTCTTCAGGTCCGCTGCACGCCCTCGGGGATCAAAGAAGCCGTCTTTTTCCCGATTAACATCAATAACCACCAAGTCCATTTTCAGCCGCAACCCCTAACGGGCCCCGAAGCAGAACGGGTTTTACTGGAGTTACAAACCCTCTCCGCCCCGTTTAATACACAACTACAAATCTTGGCGGATCGTGCCGTGTTACACTTTTAACCCGAGTATTTAAAAAAAGTAAAGGAGCGATTCAGTTTGGCACCAAGCCCCGATCAAAGGACCCCGCTTTACGAAATTTATCAACAAGCAGGCGCCCGTTTCACCACTTTTGCCGGCTGGCAGCTACCCCTGCAATTCTCCGGTATCCTGCAGGAAGTCCATGCGGTCCGGAACCACGCCGGTCTTTTTGATGTCTCCCACATGGGCGAATTACTGGTCACCGGTCCGGACGCCCCGGTTTTTTTAAACCGGATGCTCACCAATGATGTGGCCGCCGTCGACCCCGATCAGGTTATTTATACTTTCCTTTGCAACCATGACGGCGGGACCCTCGACGATCTGCTGGTCTACCGCATCGGCCATGAGGAATTTCTCTTGGTGGTGAACGCCGTAAATACCAAACCGGTCCTGTCCTTCCTGCAGTCCCAGACTGCTGGTTATGACGTGGAAGTGCGGGATTATTCCCCGCTCTTCGCGCTCCTGGCACTCCAAGGCCCAGCCGCAGCCGCCATCCTGGCCCGCCTCTTTCCGGATGTTCTGCCGTTAAAATCTTTTCGGTTCAAACGGTTAACATGGGAAAAAGAAGAACTGGTGATTTCGCGGACCGGCTACACCGGCGAGGATGGCTTTGAAATCTACACCCCGCCATCCCTGGCTGTTACCCTATGGTCGGCGCTCCTCCGTGCTGGCACGGAGGATGGTTTAATTCCGGCCGGTCTGGGGGCCCGCGATCTGCTCCGGCTGGAAGCGGGTTTACCTCTTTACGGAAATGAACTTTCCACTACAATTTCTCCGGTCCAAGCCGGTTTAGAACGTTTTATTGCCTGGGAGAAGCCGGATTTTTGCGGCCGTTCACCGCTTTTGGCGGAGAAGAATGACCCGGCCACTCCACGGCGGATTGGTTTAATCGCCGACCGGTCGGCCATCCCCCGGCCGGGGACAACCGTCTACTGGGATCAGCAACCGATCGGCCGGATTACTTCCGGATCCTATTCGCCCACCCTCCAGAAGGCACTGGGGATGGCTTTGGTCAATCCGGTGCCGCCACCCGGAACCCCACTGTCTTTGGGCCTGCGTGGCACCTTCCTGCCCGCCGAATGTGTCAAACTTCCGTTTTATCAACGAAAGAGGTGAAAAAAAAATGGGCCATCCTTATTTACCCTTAACCGATCCGGAACGGCGTCAAATGGCGAAGGTCATTGGCATTCCAGACCCGTCCGCGCTGTTTCAGATCATTCCGGAGACGATTCGCGCCCAAGCTTTTTTTGATTTGCCCGCCCGCAATGAGTGGGAAGTCAAAAAGCTCTTCGCCCAATGGGCCGCACAGAACACCCCGGTCTCACAGCTCATTTCCTTTCTGGGCGCCGGTGCTTACGAACACGCTATTCCTTCCGCCCTGCCCTATTTGGTTAACCGTTCCGAATTCCTGACCGCTTATACCCCCTATCAACCGGAGATCAGCCAAGGACTGCTCCAGGCCTTCTTTGAATTCCAATCCTTGATTGCGGACTTGACCGGAATGGAAGTGGCCAATGCCTCTATGTACGACGGACCAACCGCTCTGGCCGAAGCGGTCTTGTTGGCCCATAACGTCAGCAACAAACCGGAAGTGATTGTTCTTTCCGGCCTGCACCCCGAAGCCCAGCAGGTGCTCCAGACTTATACCGCCCACTTACCGGTGAAGGTAAGACTATTGGCCTCACCGGAACCGGAGGTCGAAACCGCGCTCTCCGCCATGCTTTCGGACCAAATCGCCGCGGTGGTCATTCAGTATCCAGATTTCTATGGCCGTCTGCGGTTGAGCAAAAAATTACTCTCCTTAATTAAGGACAGCGGCGCGTTATCCATTGTTTATATCAACGATCCGATCTGCCTTGGCCTTCTGGAACCCCCCGGCGCGATGGGCGCGGATCTGGTGGTCGGTGAAGCGCAGTCGTTCGGCTTACCCCTTTCCTTTGGCGGACCCTACCTCGGTTTTTTCACGGCCAAAAAGCATTTTCTCCGGAACATGCCCGGTCGGCTGGTGGGGAAAACCACGGATTTGGATGGGCAAGAAGGCTTTGTCTTAACGCTGCAAACCAGGGAGCAACATATCCGGCGTGAAAAAGCTACGTCTAACATCTGTTCCAACCAGGCGCTCTGTGCCTTAACCGCCACCGCCTATCTGGCCTTGCTGGGTCCGGCCGGTTTAAGAGAGATGGCGCTGTCCACGGTTCGCAACAGCCATTACCTTTACGCCCAATTGACCAGGATTCCCGCGGTACAGGGCCTTTCTCCCGAACCCTTTTTCCATGAATTTGTGATTGGCCTGCCCACCGCAGGGGATGCTTTGATCCCGAAACTGAAAGAGAAAGGTTTCCTCCCCGGCTATAAGTTGCCTCCAGGCCAACCGTTTGCGACCGACGCTTATCTTTTGTATACTTCCGAATTACGAACCAAAGCCGAAATGGACCGCTTTTGCGAAGAGATTGAGAGGTGTTTACAATGAAAAAGAAAGCCGGACCCGTTTTGTTGAACGAAGCTTCCGTCCCGGGCCGGCGGGGCTATCTTCCCCCCGGTTCCGATCTGCCACCCACCCCGGAGGAAGAGCTGATTCCGTCTTCTTTTCGCCGCACCACCCCACTGAACTTGCCCGAACTGAGCGAAATGGATGTCACCCGCCACTTCACCCAATTGTCCCAGCGCAGCTTCGGGGTTGACCAGGGCTTCTATCCACTGGGCTCTTGCACAATGAAATACAACCCCAAATTCTTGGAAGATGTCGCCGCATTGCCCGGCTTTCGTGACCTCCACCCTTTACAGGATGAAGCCCACATCCAAGGCGCCCTTCGTTTAATCCACGAAGCGGAAAAAACCTTTGCGGCAATCACCGGGATGGATGCCTTTACGTTGCAACCGGCCGCCGGCGCTCACGGCGAATTGACCGGTTTGTTGATTATTAAAGCAGCCCTCCGGGACCAGGGTGAACATGCGCGGGAGATCATTCTGATCCCCGACTCCGCCCATGGCACCAACCCCGCCAGTGCGGCACTGGCCGGCTTCAAAGTCCAAAAGATCCCTTCGTCGCCCGCCGGGATTATCGAACCCGACGATCTAAGACCTTATCTGTCACCCCGGGTGGCCGGATTGATGCTGACCAACCCCAACACCTTGGGCCTCTTTGAAGAGAAGATTTTAACCATCACCCAGATGGTCCATGACATCGGCGGTCAGGTTTATTACGACGGCGCCAACCTCAACGCCATCATGGGCTGGGCCCGCCCCGGTGATATGGGGTTTGACCTCGTCCATCTCAACCTACATAAGACTTTTGCCACCCCCCATGGCGGCGGCGGTCCCGGTTCCGGACCGTTGGGCGTCAAAGCCCACCTGGCTCCATATTTACCGGTACCCCGGGTCGTCCCGACAGCAACCGGCTTTCAGTGGAGTTATAATGCTCCCCGGAGCATTGGAAAAGTAAAGGGTTTTTGGGGTCACTTTACGGTGATCATCAAAGCCCTGGCCTACATTTATTCCCTTGGCTTTGACGGGTTAAGACAGGTTTCCTCCGATGCGGTCTTGGCCGCCAATTATCTCCAGACCTTATTAAAGGAAGACTATCATCTTCCTTATGACCGCCATTGTATGCACGAGTTTGTCCTCGGCGGGTTAAAGGATAACCCCAGTGCCGTCCGAACCTTGGATTTGGCCAAAAGCCTTCTGGATTACGGTGTCCATCCCCCGACCATCTATTTTCCTTTAATCGTCGCCGAAGCCTTAATGATTGAACCAACGGAAGCGGTCACCCTTGACCTCTTGGATTCCTTTGTCGCGATCATGAAAGAACTCGCGGACCAAGCCAAAAAGGCACCGGAGAAACTAAAAGCAGCACCCTATACCACACCCGTACGGCGTTTAGACGAGGCGCAAGCGGCACGCCGTCCGGTCCTAAAGTGGTAAATTCCGCCGTCCGCCCCCATTAAACTTCTGCCTTTTATTTATTCTTCTTCTTGGTCAAGCCGCTTTTTATAAGCGGCCAGTTTACTTTGCCATGGAGCCTGCTCCTCTTCCGGACAGGCTCCTTTTTTGAGCTGTGACTCCTGGCCGTCAATGAAGGCCCTAATCTGCCGCAGGCATTCTTTACTGTTCTGGTAGATTTGGGAGTTGGTAAAACGCAAAACATGGTAGCCGGCCGCTTCCAACCGTTGGTCTTTTTGTTGATCCTTTTCTTGCTGCCCCGCACTTAAGTGAAAAAAACCATCAATCTCGATCACCAAGTAATAATTGGGCAGAAGGAGGTCTACTTCCAGCCCTTCCAGCCACTGGTTTTCTAAAAAATGAATCTTTTCACCCCGTAGTTTTGCGGCCAGTATTTTTTGGGCCCTTGTTTTTGAAGGTTGAAACCGCAAACTTCTCACCTTTTCCTTTTTCCGTACGATCGGTTGTACCAAAAACTGTTTCTAGCGCCCACCACCTGGGATTGTTCCATACCACTGCGCTGCTTTATTTATATATTAATATATGAAAAAGCCCCTTTCTTTTAAGGGGCTTGATTTTCTTATACCGCTCCGTTTTTACTGGCAAGCCTCTTTCGGCTATTACCTTTTGTTTTGCCGGCATTCACCCTGAAAACCGGCACCTTCTTCCACAACAAAGATGGACATTTCCGCCTCACCTTGAAATTTTCCGGTTGCTAATATCTCCATCTTTCCGCTCACCTTTGTCTCCCCGTGTAAGACGCCGGCCAGTAAAAGATTATTGGCTTGGGTCTTTCCTTCCACTTCTCCGGTTTCCGAAATATATAGGTCTCCCTCGGTGATAATCTCACCTTTCTGTTTCCCTTCAATGAGAATATTTTCCTCCGAACCAATCGTCCCCTGAAAAGAGGTGGCTTTCCCAATGATCGTCTGAATCTGATTTTTCCCTTCCATAATCGCTCTCGACCCCTTCAATTTAAAAATGGTGTTGGGTCTACCGGAACATTATTAAGGCGTACTTCATAATGAACATGGGGGCCGGTGCTTGTCCCGGTATTACCGACGTAGGCAATGATCTGTCCTTTTTTCACTTTTTGCCCAACCCGCACCGCCAGGCGGCTGTTATGTCCGTAACGCGTCCGGTATCCGTTACCATGGTTAATTTCAACCAAAAGTCCATACCCGCCCCGGTTACCGGCAATCGTCACGACCCCTTCTGCCGTAGCGCGGACTGGCGTTCCGATCCGGGCGGGAATATCAATTCCCTGGTGGAGAATCACCCGTTTATGGACCGGGTGCCGCCGGTAACCAAAACCGGAAGAAATCCGCCGTTCACGCGCCAACGGCCAGATCGTCGGGATAAAGTCAAGTTGACGGTCGTAAGTTTTGTATTTATTCAACAGCTCGTCCAAGGCGGAGCTGGTAAACGCAATCTCCTCTTCGAGGTATTCCAAATTGTTGTTCAAAATCTCCAGCTTGGAATAGTCCTGGTCGGCACTGGACAGTCGGTAACCGGGTAAATATACTTCCCGGTACGTTAACACTTCTTTTCTGGACTTTACGTTGCGGAGACGATCATACTCTGCCTCCATCTCCGCATAAAAACGATTGGTGGCATCTAATCTGCCGGCCATCGTCTGGGTTGCCTTTATGCATGGATCAAGGCGCCGTAATTCTTTATCCTGTTTGGCAATGATCTGGCGCAAATTTAATATATGTTGCTCCAGCTGCCAAATCTCCGAAATACGGAACGGATAACGAATGAGATAATAAAGGTTGATCGTCATTATCACGAAGAAGGTGATGAAGACAAGGTAAGGGATGGGCACTGATTTAATCTTCCCTTTTTTGTTGGGGACAATCAGCAGGAGGTACCCTTTTTCCTTCTTCCTTCTTCTTTTTTTCCGTATAAAAAAAGCCCGGCTATCTACTTCATTCATCTTTGCCACCATCGTCATTTTCTTGTTTTACAAACACACTCGGCACTGAGGATTACTCAGCCAAGTCCAGCATGGCTTGTGGCTTAACGCTGGTTCTGTTCTCTGGGCGGTTGTCCTTTTGGTTCGGACGGCGTACCAATCGGTAAAAACTTGCCCTTTTCCTTACTGTCTTTACTATACTGCTGGCAGTTCCCTTGGAAGACCGCACCTTCTTCGACCACCAGGAGAGCCATTTTCGCCTCCCCTTGCAAGTTCCCGGTCGGCACTAACTCCAATTTCCCGGCGGCTTCCACCTCACCCTGGACTTTACCGGCAATGATTATATTTTCCGCTTTAATCTTCCCTTGTACCGCACCACTTTCCCCAATCACTAAATCTCCTTTAGTGACGATTTCCCCCTCAAACTTCCCGTCGATCCGGATTGTTCCGGTCGACTCTATATTACCCGTAAAGGTGGAATCCTTGCCAATCAAGGTGTCAATTTTTCTACTTCCAACTCTGTTGTTTGATTCTTGCTTGTTTTTTCTCATCAGTATCCTCCTTAATCATTTACGGTATATAGTTTAGCGGATTAACCGGTTTACCATTAAAAAGAACTTCGTAGTGAAGGTGGGGGCCGGTACTTTTTCCAGTACTGCCAACAAGGGCAATGATATCGCCCTTTTTCACCTTTTGTCCCTCTTGAACCAGGATTCTGCTGTTATGCGCATACCTGGTGCGGTAACCATAAGCACCATGTTTAATCTCGACCATTAGCCCGTACGTCCCATAAGCACGCGCACGGACCACTGTGCCGTCGGCGGTCGCCCGGATTGGCGTACCTGCCCGGGCAGCAATATCCAAACCCTCATGAAAACTACCTATTTGCCCGGTCACCGGATCGCGCCGGTAACCAAAATACGAAGAATAATAGCCTTTCTGCGCCAACGGGTATATGGTGGGGGTATAATCCAACTCCCGGTTATAGGCACTGAAACGCTCATACAGATCTTGCAGTTGTGTACTGGTCTTATTTAGTTCTTCTTCGAGAAAATCCAGATTGCTATTGAGAATATTAAGTTTGGTTAACTCCGTATCAGCGCTGGACAATTTATACTGGGGCAATTGGAAGGGACGGTAGCTGCTGCTTCCGCCCCGGCTGACCCGGGTCCGCCCGGTGTTTCCGCGAACTTCGCTATATTTATTCTCTAAATCCAGCGCCAAACGGTTATGTTGGTTAATGATCTCCCCGACTTTATGGGTTGTCCTGATCGCCGGATCGATCATTTTCAATTCTTTTTCTTGCCGGGCAATAGTCTGTTTGCAGGCGATGATCTGCTGCTCTAAACGATGGATTTCCGCAATCCGTAAGGGATAACGGATCAAAAAATAGAAATTTACGCCCATTAAACAAAAGAAGGTGACAATTACAACAAAGGGAAGATAGACACTCCTTACCTTTTCCGGTTTGTTGGGGAGCATCACCAAAAGATAACTTTTGTCCTTTTTCCGGCGCCGGGAAGAGAACCCAACCGGTCGGCGTCTTTTTTCCCTTTCCATAATTGACTCCTCAATTTATGAAAATTCACCAACTCACCACAGAAGCATTCAAAACTTACCAGCTTTTTTGTCCTGAATCGACCGGTATAGAGCCTCTATCTGCTTGATAATCTCACTATGTTGCGCCACAATTGCTTCAAATTCTTCTGTCTTTTTGATTGAAGGGTCTATCACGCGCAAATCGTTGTCATTACGCGTAATCACGTCATTCAGCTGGTAAACTTTACGGTCCAAATCATCAATCTGTGAAAGGCGTAAGGGGTAGCGGACCAAGAAGTAAACATTAGCCGCAAACAACAGGAAAAAAAGGACAATGATGAAAAAAGGGATATTAATACTTTTTGTTACCCCGGATGCGCGGGGAACCAACATAAAAGTATAATGTACTTCCCTTTTTTTTCGCCAAAACTTCTTTATTTTATTGATTAAAGTCGTCCGGTCCTCGACCACTTTTTTATCACCGCTTACTAAGTCTATTATGCCACGATCCTTCCGCCATTATCTTCCGGTTTTCCGTTCCCGTTTCAGCACGGTTGGCCTTCCCTTGTCCTTGCTGGCCGCAGTCGAAAATGCTGATCTTCTGTAGGGAAGATTTTGCAAAACCGACATACTTTAGCCAATAGTATGTTACATATTCTCCTTTTTCCTAAAAAATCCTTCCTGCTTTTTGCTTTTCTTCTTATTTTCTTCCCTCTAATGCAGCAGCTAGAACCTGTTGTTCCTCGTCGGAAAAGGGATAGTTCGCCTTTCCGTTACTGATCGATTTGGCATAAACCCTTGATTCATCCCGACCGTAGATGCTGCTGAGCATTATACCGTCGCCATTACGGTCCAAAAGCACAAGGGAAAAACTCTGGTCTCCGCCTACGTTCGCAAAGGCTTTATACCGTTGAAGCGCCCAACGCTGCAAATACATAGCGGCCTCCTTCTCAAGCTGGTCCAGCTTTACCTCCCCGTTTTGCAGCCTTTCCTCAACGCTCTTCATCCTTTCTCCCAAGTCAAGTAGAATATCCTCCAGATTTACTCCCTGGTTTCCGGTCAGAAGCAACTTGTAGCGGGCCATAAGCTTATGTAGTTGAAAACCGGTGACCAACAGGAGGATAAAAACAAGCCCCTGGATAACGAGAAGGATCCAAATGACTTTCTCCTGCGGTGATAGATTACTGAAGAACTCGATCACTGTCTGCACGATGAACGCTCCTTCTTCTCCAATCTTTGTCCATAAATATTATTCTTGCTGATCATAAGACATCCTTTTATAAAATGGAATTTCTTGATCATAACAAAAATTAAAGTATTTTTTATCTCCGTCTAGCCAAAGACAACAAGTAACGAGAGGTGGTTTTTCTCCAAAACGCGCACCAAAGACAAACAATAATTATCCGAACTGGTGTTCGCTACAGGCCAAGTTTCGTCTCTGTATCGGCTCCCAGGCCATGTTATTGGTTTAATTTAAAACCTCCGAACCAACCCCTAACACGCAGGCCGTCAGCTGGCCATATAGCTGTCCATATATTAGGTCGGGATGACCCGACAACCATCCTTTCGGGCCTTACCTTATATCACCATCGATCCCAAGCGGAACTAAAGATACGATATTACTTTGCTCTAAATTAGTAAATTGTTTATTGAATTATGGCCGTTTGTTATAAACTCAAAAGCAGCTCTGTTATACGCGCCAATTCTTCCTGCGAGTAAAATTCAATCTCAATCTTACCCCGCTCCCCGCTGCTTTTAATGCGGACCTTTGTTCCAAACAACCTGGTCATGTCCTCAACAATCGCTTGGAGGTTAGGGTCTAATCTTTGGCGTACTGGTTGCCTCTTCTTTTCCCCAGTCGATGTTTCACGTGAAACACCGGAAAGAAGCGCCTGGCGGACCAATTCTTCCGTCTCCCGTACCGTCAAGTGTTCTTTAATTATCTTTTCGCTAAGATAAAGCTGCTGTTCCGGTTGTTCAAGGCTTAATAATGCCCGGGCGTGCCCCATTGTCAGTTGTCCGTTGGTAACCAATTTTTGAACCGCCTCGGGTAAGTTAAGTAAACGTAAGGTGTTAGCTACAGCCGACCGGCTTTTCCCCACGGCTTTAGCCACTTCTTCCTGGGTCAAGTTAAACTCCGTAATGAGGCGCTGGTAGGCCTCAGCTTCCTCAATGGGATTTAAATCTTCCCGTTGCAGGTTTTCAACCAGCGCAATCTCCATAATTGTCCGGTCGTCCAACTCTTTCACCACAACCGGAACCGTACGCAAACCGGCTTGTTGCGCTGCCCGCCAGCGCCTTTCCCCGGCAATAAGCTGATAGCCGGATCCTTTCCTTCGGACTAACAAAGGCTGGAGAACACCATGCTCTTTAATGGAAGCGGCTAATTCCGCGAGGCTCTCCGGATCAAAGTGCCGCCGGGGTTGGTAGGGGTTTGGTTCGATGTCTACCACCGGGATCTCCTGGGTGTTCTGGAGATCCTCCTCTTCCAACTGGGAAATGAGTGCCCCTAGGCCTTTACCCAAAGCACGGTTTTTACTCACGGGCGATCACTTCCTTAGCCAGTTCATAATAGGACTCAGCGCCCTTCGACTTGCTGTCATACAGATTAATCGGCAGACCATGGCTGGGCGCTTCACTGAGCCGGATGTTCCTAGGAATTACGGCATTGTAAACCCGGTCCTTGAAATAGTTTCGTACTTCCTCAGCTACCTGTTGCGACAGGTTGGTCCGGTGGTCATACATAGTTAAAACCACCCCTTCCACTTCCAACGACGGGTTCGAGTACTTCTGGACCAACTGTAAAGTTTTCATCAGTTGACTTAAGCCTTCAAGCGCGTAATATTCACATTGAATCGGAACGATAACCGCGTCCGCCGCCGCCAGGGCATTAAGGGTTAGATTGCCTAGTGAAGGCGGACAATCAATTAAAATATAGTCATATCCATTCCGTACTGGCTCCAGGGAGCGCCGGAGCCGCTGGTCGCGGGCCATCATCCCGACCAGCTCGGCCTCGGCCCCGGCCAAGCGAATGGTGGCCGGGGCCGCCAGTAAGTTTGGGACCTGGGTAGGAAGAATTACCTCTTCAATCGGAACCTCACTCACCAAAACATCATAGATACATTTTTTAATCTCATTTTTCCGTAACCCCAGACCACTGGTGGCATTACCTTGGGGATCATTATCAAGAACCAAGACTTTTTTTCCTAAAACCGCAAGGTAGGCGCCGAGATTAACTGCGGTGGTCGTTTTACCGACGCCGCCCTTTTGGTTCGTGATGGCAAACACTTTTCCCATCCTGCTTACCTCCTTGCCTCTTGGACAACCAATTTCGAATCACTTTTTAGTTCGCGAACGTAATCCGATCTTCCTGCTAAAAATCGGAAGGAAATAATAAACGGCGGCTGCCCACAGGTGATTATGCCGCCATTTACTTTGGTTTTCGTTACTTGTTTCGTTGCTTTAAATGTTTCACGTGAAACATTTAAAGTGGTCGTTTCGCGGGAATTCCCGGCCGTCGAGGGAATTTTTCGGGAGTTGGTCTTTTTTTCTGAAAAACAAGGAGGGTGCGCCAGCCCAAATTGTACGGCAATTGGTAGGACCATTCTTCGGTCAGGACCGTATCCAGTAGCAACAGAGCGCGTGTAGCCTTTTCCAGCTCGGTTTGGTAGTTGGGTCCTTTATAGGCCACAACATAGCCGCCAGGAGCACAGAAGGGGATGGTTAGTTCGAGCAGTACAGCAAGCTCAGCCACAGCCCGGGCGGTAACCATCTGGTACCGGCCGCGGAGCGTTTTTTTATGGGCCAAATTTTCGGCCCGGTCGTTTAAAATAACGATGTTTTCCAAAGCAAGTTGCTCTTTCACCAGGTGTAAAAAGGCGGCCTTTTTTTGACTGGCTTCCAGCAAATAGTAGGTCTGCTGCGGGTAGGTTATGGCTAAAGGAACCGCGGGCAGTCCCGCCCCGGAACCGAGGTCGAGAACCTCCCGCCACTTTTCCCACTTAGTTAAAACAGTGACCATCAGCGCATCGTAAAGGTGCTTGATAACTGCTTCTTCCCAATCGGTGATCGCCGTCAGGTTGGTGGTGCGGTTTTCTTCTAAAACCAGTTTTAAAAAAACATAAAGTTTCTCCCGCTTAACATTGTCCAGTGCCGAAAAGGGCTGTAAAACATCGTTCAGAAAACTTTGTGCTTTATTCATGATTTGCTGCTCCTGCTAATCCAGATCAAAAGGGTGCTCAGGTCGGCCGGGCTCACCCCGCTAATCCGCCCCGCTTGACCAAGGGTGGCCGGGCGCCTTTTTTCCAGTTTTTCACGGGCTTCAAAGGAGAGGTTCGGAACCACACTGTAATCAAAGTCCGGCGGAATCTTCTTCTCTTCCATCTTTGCCAAACGGGCCGCCATTTTTGCTTCCCGTTCCAAATAACCTTCGTATTTGATGAAATTTTCGACCACTTCGTCCTCAAGGGGCGCCTCTTGGGCCGGATCGATAATAGCCCAAAGGTCGGCAATCTGAATTTGCGGCATCCGCAGCAACTGTTTTAAACTGGTTTTCTGCTTTACTTCGACGCCGGTTAACTCTTTAAGACGCCAGGCCTGCGCCGAGCCGGGCGTAATATAGTGCTCATTAAAGTAGTTCAACTTCTTCTCGATTCGCTGGCGCTTCTTCTGGAAACAATCGTATTCTTCGGCAGTAATAAGCTTAAAACGGTAACCATATTCGGTCAAGCGTAAATCAGCATTGTCCTGGCGGAGCGAAAGGCGAAACTCTGCCCGGGAGGTCATAACCCGGTAGGGTTCATTGTTTTCCTTGGTTACTAAATCATCAATTAAAACCCCGATGTACGCCTCGTTCCGTCCCAAGGTAAAAGGTTCTTCCCCTTTCAAATATAAGCCGGCATTAATCCCGGCAATAATGCCTTGGGCGGCTGCTTCTTCATAACCGGAAGTACCGTTGATCTGCCCGGCAGAAAATACTCCCGGCCAGCCTCGGATCGCCAAGTTGTTTTGGAGTTGTTCGGGTGCAATCACATCATATTCAATGGCATAACCGGGACGGACAATTTCCACTGCTTCCAACCCCGGTACGGTACGGATAAACTGGTCTTGGATCTCTTCCGGCAAACTACTGGAAAGCCCGGCGATATACATCTCATCGGTGTTCAGTCCTTCCGGCTCAATGAAAACCTGATGCCGGTCCCGTTCAGGAAAGTTGACCACTTTATTTTCGATGGCCGGACAATACCGGGTCCCAATCCCGGTGATCGCGCCGCAATACATGGGTGCCAAGTGAAGGTTATTCCGGATGATCGCATGGGTTTTTTCATTGGTATAAGTCAACCAGCAAGATACCGGTTGGCGTGGATTCCAAGGCAACCAATGGGAAAAGCCATGGCTTAAGCAGTCACCCGGCTGCTCAATCATGGCGTCAAAATTAAGGGACCGTCTCCGGACCCGGGCCGGCGTCCCAGTCTTAAATCGTTTGAACTTGATGCCTTGCGCTTCTAAGTATTCGGCCAGTGCATTGGCGGGATGTTGGCCCTGCGGACCGGAGGGGAAAGATAAGGGGCCAATATGGACCCTTCCCCGTAAAAAGGTGCCGGTGGCAATTACCACCGCCGGCACGTCGAAAGTGATTCCGGTGCTTAGGGTCAGCCGCCAAAGATCCTTAACGCGATCAAGGGCGACGACCTCCCCTTGACGGATGGTGATTAGTGGTTGCATTTCCAGATATTGTTGCATATACTGTTGGTAGAGATGTTTATCCGTCTGCGCTCGCAAAGCACGGACCGCCGGGCCTTTTTGGGTGTTTAAAGCCCGCATTTGGATATGGGCACGGTCGGTATTCCGCCCGATTAGACCACCAAGGGCATCGACCTCCCGGACCAAATGGCTCTTTCCCGGTCCCCCCACCGAGGGGTTACACGGCATAAACGCAATATTATTGAAATTTATGGTTAACAGTAAAGTCTTAAAGCCCATTTTGGCGGTGGCGTTGGCCGCTTCACACCCGGCATGGCCGGCTCCAATCACCGCCACATCGTATTTTTCTCTCATCGCATCGCTCCCTATTTGCCAATACAAAACTGGGCAAAGATTTCGTTGATGATCTCTTCCGAGACCGATCGCCCCGAGATCTGTCCCAGAGCTTGAAGGGCCGCCCGCAAGTTTACCGCCAGCAGGTCTTCGCTCCATTCCTCTTCCAGTCCTTGCTGCACAAGGGCTAACAGTTCAAGCGCCTCCGCAATTGCGTCCTTATGCCGCACCCTGGTCACTAACACCGGCTGCTCTTCCAAGCCTTCAGTCCCGATCAATTCCTGGCGAACCAGCGCTTTCAGCTCTCCGATCCCGGCCCCGGTTAACGCCGAGACCGAGAGGAAATGAGCCTGGGGAAAAGCGGCCCAGAGCGGTTCAAGACGGACTTTAACCGGTAAATCGGTTTTATTTAAGATGATCAACGCCGGTTTGCCACTGAGGAAACGGATCAGTTCGTGGTCCTCCGGCGTCAACGGGGTGGCCGCATCAAAGATGGCCAAAATCAGGTCGGCCCCATCCATTAATTGCCGGGCCTTTTCGACTCCGGCTTTTTCCACCGGATCGTCGATCTGGCGCACACCGGCCGTGTCGATCAACCGGACCGGAACTCCCTCCAAATCAACGATCTCCGCGACAAAATCGCGGGTGGTCCCGGGAATTGGGGTCACAATCGCCCTTTCTTCACCCAAAAGTTGGTTGAGTAAACTTGATTTCCCCACATTGGGCCGGCCGGCAATGACCACCGTCGCCGCATCGCGCAGAATTATCCCCCGTTCGGCCTGGGCCAATAATTGCTCCAGCCGCCGACGAACCTTACTGACCTCATCAAGGGCCCGGGCCCTTTGTAGATCCGGAACCTCGTCCTCCGGAAAGTCCAAGGCCGCTTCGATCGGCACTAAAAGAGCCAACAGTTTTTCTTCCTGTTCTTTGATGACCTGCGCCAGGCGGCCTTGCAGTTGCTTTAAAGCTACCTTTTGCGCTAAATCTGTCCGCGCCCGAATAAGATCGATCACGGCCTCCGCCTGAGTTAAATCAAGACGGCCATTTAAAAAGGCGCGCTTTGTAAACTCTCCCGGTTCCGCCAGGCGGGCTCCGGCTTGCAAAATCGAGGTTAGAATTTTTTTTAGATTCTGGTATCCACCGTGCCCTTGGATCTCAAGAACATCCTCCCCGGTGTAACTCCGCGGCGCTCGAAAATAGAAATAAATAACTTCATCAACGGGTTCCCCGGCCTGGTCGACGACTATTCCTAACCGGACTTGCCTTTCCGGCCAAGTGGCGATCGTTTTCCCGGACGGGTGGCGCAGAATTTTGGCCCCGATGGTTAAAGCTTCTGCCCCGCTGATCCGAACAATCCCAATTCCTCCTTCCCCGGGCGGGGTGGAGATTGCCGCTATGGTCGTGCTTTCATACATTTTCGATCCCTGATCCTTCTAAAAATTCGCCCTTATTATTTTTCCGGACCAAAAAATAATACGTGCCCCGAAAGGCACGTGTTATTTGCCAACCTAGCGTGCGGTTTTTGGGGAGATAACCACGCGCCGGTAGGGGTCCTCTCCTTCACTATGGGTAACAACCTCTTTATTATTTTGCAAGGCCAGATGGATAATTCTTCTTTCTTGAGGAGTCATCGGGTTTAAAACCTCTCTCCTTCCTCTCCTTTTCACCCGTTCCGCCGTCGTTTGCGCCAACCGTCTTAAATTTTCTTCCCGTCGTTTCCGGTAACCGCCAACATCAATAATGATCCGCTCTTGTTCATCACTGTCTTTGTGGACCACAAGATTGACGATATACTGGAGGGCATTGAGGGTTTGGCCATGACGGCCGATCAGGCGACCCAGATCATCACCATTGATATTAAGCACAATGTAACCGGGGCGTTTGAACATTTCGACCTGGGCCAAAATCCCCATGTTAACCAAGAGTTCCCGCAGAAAGCGGACGGCCTTTTGGGCCAGATCTTCTTTGATCGTGGCGCGAATCTTCACCCGGTTTACGTTTAATAAGCCTAAAAAACCCTTGCTTGAAGTTTCTTCTAAAACTTCGACCTTCACGCGGCTCTCGTCAACGTTTAGCTCTTTCAGTGCTAATTCCAATGCTTCCTCTCTTGTTTTGGCGACAATTTCCACCGACTTCATTTTAGATAAACCTCCTTAAGGGGACCAAAAACTGATTCCTCATTTTAGCTCGGGTTGCTTTTCGCGAAGGAAGAACTTGGTGATAAACCACTGTTGAACAATTCCCAACACGGTGCTGGCAACCCAGTAAATGCCAATCCCCGCCTTAAGCGTATAAGTCATAAACCCGATTAGAATGGGCATCACATACAGCATGGTGTTTTGGGAGGCATCCGCCGTCGATACGGTTGTCATCCGTTGTTGGATAAAAGATGTCAACCCGGAGATAACCGCCAACAACCAATAACTGTTGCTCTGCGTTAAATCCATCGTTAGGAAATACGCGTTGGAAAAGTCAATGTTATAATTCTCCGGAAACCTTAACACTTGGAATAAAGCCCACAAAATCGGGAGTTGTATGAGTAAAGGCAAACACCCGCCCAACGGATTTACGTTGTTCTTCTGATAAAGCTCCAGCAACCTCCGTTGCTGTTCTTCCGGGTTGTTCTTGTATTTCTCCTGGATCTTTTTCATCTCCGGTTGGATCTTCTTCATCCCTTCCATTGACCGGATTTGACTAAGGGTGAGCGGAAACAAAATGACCTTGACGAAAATAGTCAGAAAAATAATTGCCATTCCCCAGCTTACCCCAACGCTGTCATGGAAGAACGCCAGTATATGAGCCATGAGCGAGGATATAAAGCGCATACTCCACACCTTTCTCTTTCCTCTTATTTTTACTTGAATCTTAGCCATAATCCATAAAAATAGGATCGCCATTAGACCTTATTCTCTTTCCACCAGTGAATTCCTCTTCCATATTTTTTCACAACCGACGTAATTTATTACCAGGGGGCAAAATCCGTCCCTGGGACCCTTCTTGCTCTTTTTCGTTCCATAAATAAAAGGGCTAAAAGCCCCTCTTGCGACGGAATATACCCTTCCACCCCGGCCATCTTTCCGGAACCGGATCCACGGCACCCCGATGCCAGGGGTGACAGGAAAGAAGGCGACTAAGCCCAAGGACCACTCCCCTAGCTACGCCAAAACGATTGAGCGCCTCGATGGTATACTGAGAGCAACTGGGGTAATACCGGCAGCGATAAGCCCGTGGTTTCAGTGGTGATAAAAAACGCTGGTAAAACCGGAGTAATCCAATTATGGCCTTCCGGATCATTTCTCTTTCGTTAACAAACCAGCTTTGCTCAGTAAATCCTGCAAAAACGCAGCCAGTGAAGCATAATCCAACTGTGCGGCTGGCCCACGGGCGATGATAATCACGGAATATCCCCTCGCTACCCGGTCTTGAAGCACAATGAAAGCATTTTTCAACCGTCGGCGGATCCGGTTGCGGCGCACCGCAGAACCAATTTTTTTGCCCACACAAAAGGCGACCTTCAGCAGACCTTCATCTGCGTTGAGCGGGCATACATAAAGAACTAAAGCAGAATTGGCATAGGAGCGCCCTTTGTTGAAGGTTTCTTGAAATTCCCGGTTTTTCTTCAGCGTTTGGTAAGTTCTCATGCTTAGGCCGATAAAACCTTCCGTCCTTTAGCGCGCCGCCGTTTGATTACTTGTCGCCCACCGCGGGTAGACATCCTAACCAGAAATCCGATCTTTCTCTTCCGCTTCAATTTGTTCGGCTGAAAAGTCCTTTTCACCATTTTCACCTCGCTTTGGGCTTCCATTTTTCTTGGTTCGTGTTTATTATAAATAGGTCTTTTCTGGTTGTCAACATTTCTTCCGGACAGTTATCCACAATTCCTTCCCTGGTGGCGTTTTAGCCCATAAGTTTTCCCCGGAAAGGATTTTTTCCGCTTTTTCGTATCATTGTCAGATTTGTCAAAGCGAAAAGAATTTGGTATCATGATCATCGCGTCTCACATTATCCACAGATACCCCTTTTTTTCTGTGGATAATGTTGATAACTCCTGTTTTCTATTGTTATGAAAGGCACTTTTCCCGGTTTTAACTTCTTTTTTTTCGCCTTTTCTCCCCTCCTTAAAAGCCTTGCCACACTTAATCTGATCGCCTTTATCCGCAAATTATACACAAGTTGTGCACATATTGTGGATAGTTTTTAATCAGAACACGTTTGAAAGGTGGGTGTCCCGATGGGTATGGAAGATTTAGAAATAATCTGGAATAAGGTTCAGGAGGAAATGGAACCCCTGATGACCAAACCAAGCTATGAAACCTGGTTGAAACCGACCAGACCTTGGAAGGTTGAAGAAGGCAACCTATACATAGAAGTCCCTAACGAATTTGCCCGTGATTTATTAGAAAGCCGGTATGCACCATCGATTCTCTCCGCCCTCCGGAAATACCTCCCCGAAGACTTGCAGCTTAAATTTGTCATCCTGAAAAATAATACCAATGAAACACCGGCCAATTCCACCCTTCCCACTGGTCTTGCTACTGAAGAAAATTTGCCGAATCTGAATCCGAAATACACTTTTGAATCTTTTGTGGTTGGGGATAGTAACCGTTTTGCCCACGCGGCCTCGCTGGCCGTAGCCGAAGCACCGGCCCGTGCCTATAATCCTTTGTTTATCTACGGAGGCGTCGGCTTGGGTAAAACCCACCTTATGCAGGCAATTGGTCATTTTGTGATCGAAAATAACCCTTATTATAAAGTGGTTTACGTTTCTTCCGAGAAGTTTACCAACGAATTGATCAATGCCATTCAAAAAAATAAAACCGCCAGCTTTCGGGCCAAATACCGAACGGTCGATTTATTACTGGTCGATGATATCCAATTTCTTGCCGGCAAAGAAAGTACCCAAGAGGAGTTTTTCCATACCTTTAATGCCCTCCACGAAGCCAGTAAACAGATTGTCATCTCCAGCGACCGGCCGCCGAAGGAGATCCCAACCCTTGAAGACCGGCTGCGTTCCCGTTTTGAATGGGGATTAATCACCGATATTCAAGCACCGGATCTGGAGACGAGAATCGCCATTGTCCAAAAAAAAGCTGCCGCGGAAGGATGGCAGCTCCCAAACGATGTCGTCGCTTATATTGCCAATCTGATTAACTCGAACATTCGTGAATTGGAAGGTGCCCTCATTCGGGTTATTGCCTATTCCTCCCTTACGAAGCGGGAGATTACGATCGAGTTGGCCGAAGAAGTGCTCCGGGATATCATCTCCACCCAACAGGCGACCCGGATTACGATCCCCCTTATTCAACAAGCAGTTGCCGAATACTTTAATCTGACCGTCGAAGATCTAAAGTCAAAACGGCGAACCCAGAATATTGCCTTACCACGACAGATCGCCATGTATCTCGCCCGTGAATTGACTGATTCTTCCTTACCCAAGATTGGTGAAGAATTTGGCGGTCGTGACCATACTACCGTGATGCATGGTTGTGAGCGCGTCAAAGAGTATATGGGGACCGATCCCAGCGTCAACCAAGCCATTAAAGATTTGACCCAGCAATTAAAGAAATAACCCAAAAAATAGAGGGGACAACCCTGTGGTTAAGTTGTTGAACAGTTTGGGGAAAAACTGTTTACTACCTTATCCACAATTCACTTTTGCTTGTGGGTAAGTTGAAGATGTTGAAAACCATGGTTTTCTTCCACAGGTTGTTTGTTTCGTTAATCCCTTCCTGAACAGGCGGAAAAGGAATTATCCACATGTTCTGGTATACTATTACTACGGCTAATTTGATCTATACATCTTTTCTTTTTTCTTTAAATTTAAGTCGTTTCTGTTGGTAACTTAATCCCTTTAAGGAGGTTAAGGAAGATGAAACTGTTCTGTTCACGGGATGAGTTGGTTCGCGTGTTACAAATTACCACACGGGTCTTGCCGGCAAAAACTAGTATTCCTATTCTTAACGGCGTAGTTTTGGAAACCAGAGACGACCAGTTGTTCTGCTTTGCCAGCGATTTAGAGAACGGGATTGAGGTCAAAGTACCGGAAGTCACCATTATAACACCAGGGCGGGTTGTTCTGAACGGACGTACTTTTTTTGATGTGATCCGGCATTTGCCGTCTGGCCGTATTGAAATGGGGATTGAAGATAAAACCTTTACCATCAAAGCAGGAAGTACTTTTTTCAATTTGAATATCTCGCCGGCGGAAGAGTATCCAGCCGTCCCTGACGGCTTAAAACGGGTTCACCTTTATTTGGAGGAACAAACCGGCCTTTCTGGAGAAGAACTTCTTTTCGCGCTGGAAACCGCCAGTTTTGAAGAGGCGGTCCGCCAAAGCATCTATGCCACGGCGCCGAATGATTCCCGTCCCTTTCTCTCCAGTGTTCTCTGGGAATATAAACCGGATCGCCTACGACTGGTTGCGACTGATATTAACCGTTTAGTCGTGAAAGATCTAACCATTACGGGCAACAGTGAAGACAGTTTCCTGGTTCCGGTAAATTCCCTTAAAGAAATGGCGGGGATTTTTGGCAGTTCTCCCGAGGAAGAAATTCTCTTTTTTTTAATTAACCGGCAGTTGTATGCGGTCGGAAAGGGGATTATTTACTATACACGGCTGATTAACGCCCAATTCCCCCGGTATGAACAGGTGATTCCCGAAAGTTTTGACGGGGAAGCGCGTTTTAACCGCACCATATTACTTAGTTCTCTGCAGCGTAGTTTACTGATTGATAAAGCGGTTAAACTTAGTTTTGAACCCGACCGGTTGCGCATCTTTGCTTTGGATCCGGAGCGCGGCCAGTTTAACGAGGAAGTGAGTTGTTCCTACGACGGGGAACCCTTTGCGATCGGTTTCAATGCCCATTATCTTACTGATTTTCTAAAAGCAGTCGGTGATCAAGAAGAGATTGTTTTTCATCTATCGGCCGGGATGAAAGCCTCGGTCTTACGCGTTAAAGAGGTGGCGACTTATACTTACGTGTTGATGCCCTTGCGGCTCAACTATTAAGCGGGAGGAACGATGGAAACAATTGTTGTGACCGGAAAGACGATCCGCCTTGAGCAATTCCTAAAGTTGGCTGGATTAGTTATGACCGGCGGTGAAGCAAAGACCTTAATTCAGGCGGGAATGGTGAAAGTAAACAACCAGACGGAACGCCGAAGAGGTCGTCAATTACAAGATCGGGACGTGGTAACCATGCCCGATGGTTTGCAGCTTATGGTCCGGGTTGAGGGAGAAAAAAGTGCACTTAAAGAAGATCAAAATTAATAATTTCCGTAATTACGATACGGCCGAGGTCGAGTTGTCACCCTGCCTTAATATTTTGTGTGGAAAAAATGGCCAGGGGAAGACTAATTTTTTGGAAGCGGTTGCCTATTTAACGCTGGGCCGTTCCTTCCGAACCCGGCGGGATGAGGAATTGATTAAAAAGGATAAAAAAGGTTTTTATCTAAAAGGAGAATTCCAAAGCGATGAAGAAAACCTCATCCTTGAGGTTGGTAACGCTCTGAACCGCTTGGTAGTCAAGATCAACCGCGTAGTTCATAAAAGCAAACGGGAGCTGTTTGGACGGGTCCATACGGTGATCTTCACTCCGGATGATCTGCAGATCATCAAGGGTAGTCCGGAGAAACGCCGGGAATTTTTAGATTTACATTTGGCGCAGGCCTATCCAGACTACCGCCAGGTTTACCTCCGGTTTTACCGGGCATTATACCAGCGAAATGCCTTATTGAAAAGATTCAAGGAAGGGGCCCGTGACTTTAACCAGTTGGAAGTGTGGACCAACCGCATGGTGGAGGAAGGGAGCCGGGTGATTCTTTACCGGCAGCAAGCACTGGCTGAGATCAATCCCTGGCTGAACCATTACCACCAAGTGATGAGTAATGAGCGGGAAACGCTGGGCTGCGCCTATAAATTCGGCCGTGAGGTGGTTGCGGAACCGGATTTTGACCGGATCAAGGAGCGGTTCCGGGGTCTCCTGCGGACCTGTACGGAAGAGGAGATCCGGCGCGGATACACGCTGGTCGGACCCCACCGGGACGATCTGCAGATCATGATGAATCACCGCCTAGAACTACGGATCTATGGTTCACAAGGCCAACAACGTACGGCTGCTTTGGCTTTGAAACTGGCGATGGTGGATCTGATCAAAAAAATTCAGGGTACGGCCCCCCTTTTATTGCTTGATGATGTTTTTTCCGAATTCGATAACGAACGGAAACGGGAGCTACTGAGGTTACTAACGACGGGGACCCAAACCCTCCTCAGTACCACAGAGCTGAAAGCAACGTCGGCCTTTACCGGACCGTTGAAGTTATTCACGGTAGAAAGTGGAGTGATTCATGATTAAACAGATCACACCTTTAACCGAGATCGTGCAGGGCTTTTTAAGGGGTTGGTCGGATAAAGCCCACATCAAAACAGGGCTGGCCTGTTACTACTGGCCACGGGTGATTGGTGATGCCCTAAAGGATAAAACCGAAGTGTACCGGGTCAGAAACGGGATCCTGTGGGTAAGAACGCCCGATCCGGCCCTTGCCCATAATCTGACCTTTTTTAAAAACGAAATTATCGCCAAATACCGCTGCTTCTTGGGGAAAAATTTCGTCCGCAGTGTGCGGATTACCATTGGTGCGTTGACCACGGATGCGGAGCCAAAAACGACCGGAAAAACCGGGCCAGAACCGGTGCGGGTCCATGATCCGCCCTTGCCCAACGCGGTTGAAATAATCAAAGATCCCACTTTAAAGCAGGCTTTTATCCGTTTTTACTGTGCGCACCAAGGGCGAAAGTGAGGGTTTAACCCGGTAAAACCGGCAAAGGGGGAAGCAGATGTTTTTACATGTGGGCGGTAAGATGATTATCAAGACTAACGAGTTAATTTTTGTGGAGAATCTGGAAAAAATGACACCGGGGGCCCTGGTCGAATGGCGGCGCCAGAAAAAGAAGACCGGCCGGGAAATAGTGGATATTGCCGAAGGCAAGCCGAAGTCGGCGATCTACACTGAACAGCAGATTATCCTGTCGCCGATCTCCTCTTATACGCTGAAAAAAAGGTCGGAACAAATCCCCAGTTAGATCGTGATCCACCCCAGCAAGCTGGGGTCCGTTATCTTTTCTTGGTTGGGTATCTTAGGAGGTATGTTGGTGAGCGAGCAGAAAACAAGAGTTTACAACGCGGAACAGATCCAAATTTTAGAAGGACTAGAGGCGGTTAGAAGACGTCCCAGTATGTATATTGGGAGCACCGGTCCGCGGGGCCTCCATCATCTGGTCTACGAAGTGGTGGACAACAGTATCGATGAGGCCATGGCCGGTTATTGCGACCAGATTGATGTGGTTTTACGCCGGGACGGCGCCGTTTCCGTTGCTGATAACGGTACGGGGATTCCGGTGGACATCCACCCGAAGGAGAAAATTTCCGCCTTGGAAGTGGTTATGACTAAGCTCCACGCCGGCGGTAAGTTTGGCGGTGGCCATTATCAAGTTTCCGGCGGTCTCCACGGCGTCGGGATTTCGGTTGTAAATGCCCTTTCGGCCTGGTTGGAAGCGGAAGTCCGGCGGGACGGGAAGGTCTACTTCCAAAGGTACGAACGGGGAAAACCCCAAACGGAAGTAAAGGTCATCGGGGAAGCTGCCACTACTGGAACGAAGATTACTTTCAAACCGGACCATGAGATCTTCGATAACTGCGAATTCGATCTGGATACGTTGGTCCAACGCCTGCGGGAACTGGCCTTCTTGACGCGGGGGCTGAAGATCAACATCAAAGACGAGCGGGTGGGTAAAGAGCTTTCCTTCCACTATGAAGGGGGAATCGTCTCTTTTGTTCAAGCTTTAAACCGCACGAAAACCCCGCTCTTTGACGATGTAATCTATATTCAGAAAGAGGCGGAAGGCAGCCTGGTCGAGGTGGCGCTCCAGTACAACGACGGTTTTGTGGAGAATGTCTACACTTTCGCCAATAACATTAATACCGTTGAAGGGGGAACCCATCTTTCCGGTTTCCGCTCTGCCTTGACCCGATCAATCAATGATTACGGGCGGAAATATAACCTGATCAAAGAAAACGAGAGTAATCTGTCGGGGGAGGACGTGCGGGAAGGTTTAACCGCTGTGATCAGTGTTAAACTGCGTTTTCCTCAGTTCGAAGGGCAGACCAAGACGAAACTGGGGAACAGTGAAATGAAAGGCATAGTGGAGTCGGCCGTCTATGAAGGGATCTCGGAATATCTGGAAGAAAACCCGGCGGTAGCCCGTAAGATCGTGGATAAATGCCTGATGGCCAGCCGGGCCCGGGAGGCGGCCCGGAAGGCCCGTGAGTTGACCCGACGCAAAAGTGCCCTGGAGATCTCCTCCCTCCCCGGAAAACTCGCGGATTGTACTTTTAAAGAAGCTGAATTGTGCGAGCTGTATTTGGTGGAAGGCGATTCGGCGGGCGGTTCGGCAAAACAAGCCCGGGACCGACGGTTTCAGGCGATCCTCCCTTTGCGGGGTAAGATCTTGAATGTGGAAAAAGCACGGCTGGACCGGATCTTCAACAACGAAGAGATTAAGGCGATGATTACCGCCATTGGCGGCGGGTTTGGTGAAGATTTTGACCCCACGAAGATCCGTTACCATAAAATTATCACCTTGACCGATGCCGATGTGGACGGGGCCCATATCCGGACTTTGCTGTTAACCTTTTTCTACCGTTATATGCGGCCTTTGATCGAGAACGGCCACGTCTATATCGGGATGCCGCCCTTGTTTTTTGTGAAGAAAGGAAAACAAGAACAGTATTGCTACTCCGAACAAGAATTGGAGGCTTTTCTGGAGACCCACGGCCGTCAGGGGGTTACGATCCAACGGTATAAAGGGTTGGGTGAGATGAACGCGGAACAGCTGGCGGAGACCACCATGAATCCGGAAAGCCGCACTCTGTTGCGGGTAACCTTGGAAGATGCGGTTGCCGCGGATGAGATCTTCTCGACCTTGATGGGGGATAAGGTTGAACCCCGCCGGGAGTTTATTCAAACCCATGCGCGTGAAGTTGTTGACTTGGACATCTAAAGCCGAAGGACGAGCGGGTGTTCCGCGGTCGAGGAAAACGAGACAGGCTGAAGGCGGGAGCCAATGGAGGGATAACTTTGGCAGAAATTACGGAAGGAAAGATTGTTCCGATCAAAATCGAGCACGAGATGAAGCGCTCCTATCTGAGTTATGCGATGAGCGTGATTGTCGGCCGGGCGCTGCCCGATGTCCGTGACGGACTGAAGCCGGTCCACCGGCGGATCCTCTACGGAATGTATGAATCGGGGACCACACCGGATAAACCGTACAAAAAAGCGGCGCGGATCGTTGGTGATGTGATGGGGCGCTACCATCCCCATGGCGATGCGGCGATTTATGATTCAATTGTCCGGATGGCGCAGGATTTTTCGTACCGGATGCCGTTGGTGGACGGCCATGGTAACTTCGGTTCGGTGGACGGGGATCCGCCGGCGGCGATGCGATATACGGAGGTTCGTCTATCGCGCCTGGCTGTTGAGATGTTGACGGACATCGAGAAAGAGACCGTCGATTTTGTCCCTAATTTTGACGGTAGTTTGGAAGAACCGACCGTGTTGCCCAGCCGTTTCCCGAATTTGCTGGTGAATGGAGCGGCCGGGATTGCCGTCGGGATGGCCACAAACATCCCCCCTCATAATCTTGGGGAAGTGATTGACGGTGCCGTGCTGTTGATCGATGACCCGGAAGCCGATCCGGAAGCCTTGATAAAGGTGGTGAAAGGGCCGGATTTTCCGACGGGCGGTATTATTCTCGGACGGGAAGGGATCCGCGAAGCTTATCTTACCGGGCGGGGCAGTATTAGGGTCCGGGCCAAGACCCGAATTGAAACTTTGAGTAACGGGAAAAGCCAGATTGTCGTCACCGAACTGCCTTATCAGGTGAATAAAGCCCGGTTAATCGAGAAGATCGCTGATTTGGTGCGGAACAAGGTCATTGAAGGGATTACCGATCTGCGGGATGAATCCGACCGCTCGGGGATGCGGATCGTTATCGAATTGAAGCGGGATACAAACCCGAATGTCCTCCTGAACCAGTTGTATAAACACACCCAGTTGCAGGACACCTTCGGGGTGATTATGTTGGTCCTGGTCGACAATGAGCCCCGGGTGCTCGGGTTACGGGATCTCCTCCGTCATTATCTCGACCACCAGAAGGAGATTATCACCCGCCGGACCAGGTTTGATCTGGACAAGGCGGAAGCACGGGCCCACATTGTGGAAGGGCTCCGCATTGCTTTGGACCACATTGATGCCGTGATCAAGGTGATTCGTTCCTCACGGACGGTTGAGATTGCCCGGGAAGCGTTAATGAGTAAATTTGGCCTGTCTGAACGCCAAGCCCAGGCGATTTTGGATATGCGGCTTCAGAGTTTAACCGGTCTACAACGGGAAAAACTGGAGGAAGAATACGCCGAACTCCAGAAGACCATTGCCTACTACCGGGAGCTTCTGGCCGATCCGGCCAAAATCATGGGAGTGGTGAAAGACGAACTCTTGGCGATTAAAGAAAAATATGCCGATCCGCGGCGGACCGAGATCGCCGCACGGGAAGAGGATATTTCCCTTGAAGATTTGATCGCTGATGAAGATATCGTGGTGACGATCACCCATAATGGTTACATCAAACGCCTTCCTGTGACCACGTATAAGAGTCAACGCCGCGGCGGAAAAGGAATTACCGGGATTAACACAAAAGAAGAGGATTTTGTCGAACATCTCTTCATTACCTCCACCCTCGACCATGTTTTGTTCTTTACCAACCAGGGACGGGTCTACCAACTCCGGGGCTTTGATATTCCGGAAGCTTCGCGCCAAGCCCGGGGAGTTGCCATTGTAAACCTGATTCCGTTGAATCCGGGGGAAAAGATCAATAGTTATATCCCGGTAAAAGAGTTCCGCGAGGATCTTTTTCTGCTGGTGTGTACGCGGAACGGGATCGTTAAGAAGACGCCCCTTTCCCAATATGCCAATAACCGGCGCAGTGGCTTAATCGGGATCAACTTGGATGAAGGGGACGAAGTGATCGGGGTCCGTCTTACCGATGGAACACGGGAGATTATTATTTTCACCCGGTGTGGACTGTCGCTCCGTTGTTCCGAAACGGAAATCCGGCCAATGGGGCGGACAGCCCGCGGGGTGAAAGGGATTCAGCTCCGGCCGGGTGATCAAGTGGTCGGGATGGATGTGATCCGGGATGATGCGGATCTTTTGGTGATCACCGAGCACGGTTACGGGAAGAGGACGCCCATAGCGCAGTACCGGATTCAAACACGGGGCGGAATCGGCATCAAAACTTTAAACCAAACCGCGAAAACGGGTGAAATCATCGGCGGTGGTGTTGTCTATCCGGAACATGAATTAATGCTGATTAACGCCAGCGGGTTAGTGATCCGGGTCACCGTCAGCGAAATATCGGCCATGGGACGTAATACCCAAGGCGTCAAAATCATGCACCTCGAAGGGGATGACCGGATTGTAGCTGTGGCCCGGGTAGTTGGGAGGCAGGAAGAGGAGGAGGACGGTGAATAGCGGGGTGAAGCGGTGCGCATCAAGAAACTGATGATCAAGGCTTTGGGCCCCCTGCGTGACTGGGAATACACCTTTGATCCCTTTTGGACGGAGGTTCCCTATGCGGAAGAAGAGAGGGAAGAGACCGTCAATGAAGCAATCCGGGCGGTTTTGTTTGGTTTTCCCCCGCACCAGGCCGCCGGCCGTCAGCGGTTGATGCCGCCAACAGAAAAAGGTGATTACTGTGCGGCGATGTGGGTCGAGACCTGCAAGGGCCCCTTTTTACTTGGCCGGAATTTTACTCGTGAGGCGCCGGAGGTTTTCAAGCTTGAGAAAAAAGGGTTATTTCCCCTTTCCGCCATGGACTTGATGGACCTCCTTTTACAAGAGTTCCAGGTTATAAACCCCTTGGATTTTACGGTCATTGGTGCTTTTCAGAACACCACGTTTGCCGTTGACCAAAACGCGCCTTTGGTCCGGGAGCATATCCGGAAACTCCAAATCCACCGGCAGTTACCGGCGCTGCTGCGCCGGGCGGGCGAGAACGCAGTAGAACACAGACCGCACGGCCCGGAGCTGGATTTAACCACCATTGATGAACTGCTGGCGAAGCTTGACCGGTTAGAAAAGGAAGGACAGCAGCTGGCGGAGGAGGAAAGAAGTTACGCCGCCTATGAGAAGTTCCTGTCGCCCACCGGTGAAGACTTATTAACGGTAACGGCCCGTGAATATACGGCCGCCGCTTTAGAAAGGAGTTTTTATGAAGAACAAGTACGGAAAGAGTTAGAAACCAAGGCGATTTTACAGAAGGAAGAGGCCGCCCTGCGGCAAAAGATCGCCGCTTTTGACCCGGCGCTTTACACACCGGAGATGGAACAAAGGGTGACCCGCCTTTTGTCCCAGAGGGCGGAACTGAATAAACAGCTGCAAGTCTTGGAGGAAGCACTGGAACAACAAAGCCGGAAAGGGATGTGGTCCCGTTTTGGCGGTAAAGAGCGGGAGGAAGAGATTAAACGGCGGATCAGCGGCTTATTGCAAAAGCTGGCCCAGATCCGGAGAGAACTAAAATTCTTCCTGAAGGACAAAAAGCCGGAAGATTTTCTCAACGAAATGGCCCTTTTGGAACAATACCGCAGGGATTTGGCTTGTTTGCAACGGACGTCGCTCCTGGAGGACGAGGACGAAGAACTGTGGCGGGAGGAGTTGGAACGGGCGCGGCAAAAGGAAGAAATCCTCCGCCGGCAGAGGGAAGAACTGCTGGCCCTGGCCGGACGGGAAGACATCACGGTTGTGCAAACCAAAGTTCAAAAGCTGCGTGCGATTAGGCGCCGGCGGAAGCAGGTGGCGGAAGAACTGGCGGCGTTCCTGGCCGGCTTGGAGCAAGCGACGCCGGAGGATGCCCGCCGTTCTTTAATGGCGTTGAAACAAAAAAAGGAGCTCCTGGTGGAGGCCGTTAGGAGCAGTGCCGAACTGGCCGGTGATGGTGAAATGGCGGCGCTGTTCACTTTATACTGCGATGCCGGACGGTTCCTGGCCACCTTGACCGGCGGACAGGGGCAAGGTCTGATGCCCCGGTTGGAAGGTAATTTATTACGGTTCTCCGTACGGACGGCCGATGGCCAGTGGCGAGCGGCGGAGGAGGTTCCTTTCCCCCGGAAGGATCTGCCGGATCTGGCTTTCCGGTTGGCGTTGGCCAAAGCGGTCTGGGCGGAAACGCAGCCTTTATTGTTATTTGATGAGCTGGCGTCCTGGTTGTCGCCGGCGACGGCTGCGGCCTTTTGCCATCTGTTGCGGGCGGAGTTCCCCGGCGGACAAATTATTACGCGGGTGCGATAAACCTTTCCCCCATGGGGAAGAATAACCGGGTAAACCGGTTAGATTAGTTTGCGGAGGGAAAAAAGATGTCGTCCTACTACCGAAGGGAAGGCCCTTACTCCCGCACCGGTCTCTTCTCTTTATTATTGACGGCTGCTTTTATGGGCGGTTTACTGGTTCTTCTTGCCGTGCGGTTTACCGGGTTGGGCCAAGCGCTGGTGGTGCCACCACCAGTGCAAGAAACACCCGCTCAAGAAAGTACCTCCCTCCAGATCACCGACTACGAAAAAGCCACCATTGATGTGGTGGACAAGGTCGGCCCCAGTGTGGTGATGATTACCACCACTAGTCTGGTGGAGGTGAAAGATTTCTTCTTTGGTCTGGTTGGTTACCAACCGGTTCAGGGCCTTGGTTCCGGGGTAATCTTTCGCCAGGATGGGCATATTCTCACCAACTACCATGTCATTGCGAAGGCCGAAGAGATTCTGGTGGTTCTCAATGACGGTCGGGAGCTTCCGGCGAAGCTGGTTGGGGCCGATCCCGATAATGACCTGGCGGTGCTTAAGATCGAGGGGGACAATTATCCCGTGGCCAAGTTTGGCCGCTCGGCCGATCTCCGGGTTGGACAGATGGCCATCGCCATTGGTAACCCCATTGGTGAAGGGTTAAAGAACACGGTGACGGTCGGGGTGGTCAGTGCGATCAACCGGAGTATTGCCACCGGCGAGCGGACAGCGTTACGGGATTTAATCCAGACGGATGCTTCGATTAATCCCGGCAATTCCGGCGGTCCACTGTTGAATAGTAAAGGAGAAGTTATTGGGATCAACACGGCCATAATCGAAGAGGCCCAAGGGATTGGTTTTGCGATTCCAATCGATAAGGCCCGGGAGATTGCTGATCTTATCATCAAGGGTGAATTGCGTCCCCCCGGGGCGATCGGCATCAGTTATGTCCCGTTTGACGGGAACAACAAGCAATATCTTGAACAACGTTTCCGGATCAAACTACCGGTGGAACAAGGCTTCCTGATTACGCGGGTCTACCCGGGACCGGCGGCCAAAGCGGGGTTAAAAGCCGGTGATGTCATCGTGGCGATTAACGGCGAAACGATCAAGGAAGGGGCCAACTTTGCCGGGTTGGACCTGAAAGTCGGGGATCGGGTGACGATGGAGCTTTACCGGGGTAACCGCAAGTTTAAAGTCGAGATCACCGCGGGACCGCTGGAGTAGAGAGCCCCATGTTGCACTTGACCATTGTGGCGGTGGGCAAAATTAAAGAGGATTATCTGCGGCAGGGGATTGCTGAATACCAAAAAAGGCTGACCGCCTACGCCAAGCTGAAGATCATTGAGGTTCCCGATTCCCCCTTGGGGCGTGACCCTGCTTGGGCCCAAAAGGAAGAAGGAAAAAGGATCTCCGCCGTCCTGAAACCCCGTTCCTTTGTGGCCGTTTGCGACCCGCGGGGACGAAAACTAACGTCGGAAGGGTTTGCCCAGTGGTTGGCCGACCGGGAGAGTGGCGGCCAGGAAGTATCCATGGTGGTCGGCGGCGCGTCGGGGATCGCGCCGGAGGTGACGGCCCGGGCCGATGACCGGCTTTCCTTTTCCGACCTTACCTTTCCCCATCAGCTCTTCCGGTTGCTTTTATTGGAACAGATCTACCGTGGGTTCAAAATCCTGCGGGGCGAGCCCTACCATTTATGAAGAAGATACAGGCCGGCGAGCGCCGACCGAGAATAAACTATGGTTTACTTTACTCATAACAAGGCAAACCGGCAACGCGCTCACGCCACTCGTTTGCAAGCGGGTGGCTTTTTTGTTGGTGTAGTGGTGTGCGCGTTAATTTTCACATAAGAAAGTTGGTCAAAATGGCTGCCTAAATTTCGAAAACGTTTGTTATTTTTGCCGAATTATAATAAAATATCAATAATAAGGAAAGGAGGGGAAAATTTTGCGTTTACGAACGACAAAAAGAACAGGTTGTTTTATTCTGATGATCTGTTTGCTCGCCCTGTCCTTGGCCGGTGCGGGCCGGGAGGCGCTCCCCACCTGTACCGTAGACTGGTGGGCGGAAAGGCAGGAGATTGAAGGTTTTGGGGGATCCGGCGCCTTTCATCAAGCTGCTAACCTGTGGGCCTACCCGGAAAGGGAACGGGCGCTCATCCTGGATCTGCTTTTTTCGCGGGAAAAAGGGATTGGCCTCAGTATTGTACGGAATATCATTGGGGACGGGGGTGACTGGGGCGCCGCGATTGACGGTCCGACGCCAAGCATTCAGCCGGAGGAGGGCGTCTGGAACTGGTCCGGTGATGAGGACCAGATCTGGCTGATGCGGGAGGCGGCGGCACGGGGCTGCACCCGGTTTGTCAGCACGGCCTGGAGTCCCCCCGCCTGGATGAAGACGAATAACAGTGTGATTCAAGGCGGGGAATTGCGGCCCGACAAATACCAGGCGTTCGCCGAATACCTGGCCAATTACGTCCGGGGCTACCGGGAGCACCACCAGCTCGAAATCTATGCCATTTCGCCGGCCAATGAACCGGATTTAACCACCGATTACTCATCATGCCGCTGGACCGGTCTTCAATTAAGGAACTTTATTAAGCACCATTTAGCACCCACCTTAAAACGGGAAGGCATCGACGTCAAAGTGATGATTCCGGAAACCATGAATTTTACGGAAAGTTATGCCCTGGCCACCCTGAACGATCCCGAAGCCCGGGACGGGGTGGATATCATTGGCGTGCATGCTTATGATTTTATGGCGCTCCCCTTTCCGGTTGCCAAAAGCCACCAGAAAGCAATCTGGCAGACCGAAGTCTCGAATATTGGGTTTAATGACGGGACGATCGATGATGGTTTGAAATACGCAAAGCTCCTCCACGATCATTTGACCATAACCGAGGTCAACGCCTGGCTTTTCTGGTGGTTGGCGGCGTATAAACCGGGAGAGGCCTTAATTCATCTGGATACGGATTATCAAACCTTTACCGCTTTTAAACGCCTTTACACCATCGGCAACTACAGCCGGTTTGTCCGGCCTGGGGATGTGCGGCTCGAGGCCGATCGCAACCCAGCGCCCCATATTTTTGTCACCGCGTTTAAAGATAAAGCCAGCGGACGGTTTGCCTTGGTGGCGATTAACAACGGTGAAAAGGAGCGGGTGGTCCGGTTTGCCTTGCGGGATTTTCCGGCGACCGGCGCCGTGGTTCCTTACCGGACTTCGGCCACGGAAGATCTGGCGAAGCTGGCTCCGGTTCCCGTTGTCGACGGGTCCTTTACCGTGGCCTTAAAAGGGAAGAGTGTGACCACTTTTATCCCGGTGGCCCATGAACTGCCGGGCGTGTTGAGTATCCGCGATATCTTCACCCCGCTGGCGGCGGACTCCTTCAATGACCAGGCGGGGATTGCTTTGGAAATAACCCCCGACGGCGAAACGGCTATTGTCCTGACCGGTCCGCACGCTTATGCCGCTTTTCAAAACTTCAACTTTGGTATGGGCCCGGCCACATGCGAGCTGAAAGTGGCCATCAAGGGCCGGGGGAAACTGGAATTAAAGTTGCACAGTCCGGATCTGGGCCTGCCTTTGGCCCGCTACTCCGTGGTGGATGCCGCCACTGCCGGGCAAGGGGTTTGGCAAACCATCTCCGTCCCAACCGCGCCGGTGCGGGGGGTAAACGATTTCTATCTGGTCTTCACCCCGTGGGACGAGGGGGCGACCTGCCGCGTGGCTTGGTTGGCGTTTAAAGCTCCGGATAAACAGCCGGCCGGGCGGATTAAAGTACAAATGGCCAACGGGGACACCCGTGTGGATACTAACCAGATTAAGCTGTGCTTCACCATTGTCAACAACGGCAGTGTTCCTGTCAACCTTGCCGAGGTCCAGATCCGCTATTATTATACCCGGGACGGCGCTGGACCGCAGGAGTTTAGCTACACCGGCGGAACCCTCCCCGCGGCGGTGGTGACGGGCCGCCTGGTCCCAATGGCGGGGGTAACCCCCGAAGCCGATCATTACTTGGAGATTGGCTTCACGGAAGAGGCTGGCCTTCTGCCGCCCGCGGCGCAGATCGAGGTGGCCGGGGTCATCACCAGCTTGGGCGGGGTCTACCGGCAAGAGAATGATTTTTCCTTCCAGCCGCAGCCGGCGGGGATGATGGACTGGCCGGCGGTTACCGGCTATGTTCAAGGACGCCTCTGTTGGGGGAGTGAACCTTCGCTCTTGGTCAACCCGGGCTTTGAAACGGGGACCCTGGAGGGGTGGTTTAATTTTGGGGGGCCCAGCAAAGTTACGGTGACTGATGAAACCGCCCACACCGGATCGTACTGCGCCCTGATTACCGGCCGGACGGAAAACTGGCAGGGGATTGCGCAGGATCTGAGTACCATTATGAAGCCGGGCCGCACCTATGAAATCTCTGCTTGGATCAAACTGAAGAACAAAATGCACGACGCGGGACGGATCAATGTCAAAAGGACCGATGACCAGGGTGACAACTACACCTGGGTCGGTTCGGCAACAGTGAACGACGAGGAGTGGACCTGGGTCGGCGGCCGGTATGAACTGCAAGTAAACGGGACGTTAAAAACCCTCGAGTTATATACGGAAGGACCCGGGGCCGGTGTCGAATATTATGTGGATAATGTGGTGGTCAGGGAGGTCGTGGCCGCCGAAACGGCCGAATAGGGAACGGCCAATCGGTGAAAAACCCTTGATGAGCTTCATCAAGGGTTTTTCTTATTTTCTTATTTTTACTGCTTTGGGTGTTTTTTCAGCGCGTTGGGGCGGGGGTGGCGGTTACCGGCAGTGCCCCGGTGCCAAGTTTGTGCTTTTGCCCCTGCTAAAAGAACGAGGAAGCGACATATAATATCAGCAAATGGTTCAGGACCTAAGAGCCGGAGGGAAAACAAGGAGGAAAGAACATGACCCCAGCAGAGTTTGTGGCGACGTTAAAACCTTATGCCAAGACCATCCACGCGGTTTTTGGCATCCACTGGCGGGCGATCCTGGCCCAAGCGGCGCTGGAGACGGGGTGGTTAAGAAAACCCGTGACCGACCTGGAAACCGGGCGCAACTCGTATAATCTTTTTAACATTAAAGGGGAGGGTCCCGCCGGAAGCGTCTACGCCTATGATGAACAATATATCAACGGTCGGCCGGTCAAAAAGATCTTTCGTTTCCGTGCCTACCATAATTACGAAGAATCCTTTACCGATTATGCCCGGTTAATTACGGAGAACCCCCGTTACGAACAGGCAATGGCCGTGGCCGAGGATCCGGAGGCCTTTGCCTACCGGCTCCAGCAGGCCGGGTATGCTGAAGATCCGCGCTACGCTCAGAAATTGATTCAGATCATGCGGAAATACATCCCTGATGAAGAGGAGGCCATTGATTAGGCCTCACCGAAGGTTTTTGTGGCGAAGAAAACACCCACCCCGCCGATGCCAAGGTGGACGCCGAGCACTCCGCTGATTAAATCAATAATAAAGCGGTCAAAGCCGAATCGTTCTTCAATCATGGCTTTAAGTTGTAAGGCGACCTCCAGATCGCAGGCGTGGGCGATACCAATTATCTGGGATTTAACCTTCGCACACCGTTCTTCCATGACTGCTAAAATTTTCTCCAGGGCCCGTTTTTTACCCCGGACCAAGTGCAGGAGCGCGATCCGCCCGTTCTCCACGTGGAGGACGGGTTTTATATTAAGGATGTTCCCCACCAAACGGCCGGTCCGGCTGAGCCGGCCGCCGCGGTAAAGGGCATCCAGATTGTCGACGGTAAAAACATGTTCCATGTGGGCGGTTTGGTCCTTAACAAACTGTGCAATTTCGGCTTTATCTTTACCGGCTTGGGCCATTTGGGCCGCCTTCAGCACAACCAGTCCGGTGGCGAGAGAACCGCCTTGACTGTCGATGATGTCCAGATCAAAAGCGGGATAAAGCTGTTTAACCTCGTTTGCCACCAGGAGGCTGGTCTGGTAGGTACCGGACATGGCACCGGAAAACCGGAGCTGTATAAAGCTGGCAGTAGAGGAAAGTCTGATTTAAGCGCGATTTTATTGACAGTAAGAAACGAATACGGTAAAATAAACTCTAACTTCGATGGCTAGTTATTCTTCTTTTCTAGTTTGAATTTGTTTTTTCTTCCTTCTTTTCTAAGCTTTTTTTCTTTGCTCCCCCCTTGCCGGGGGCTATTTTAAAAAGGGAAGGTGGCCGCACCCGAAGAGGAGGTCCCAGATGTCAGAAGTAATGATCGAGTTGGAAAACGTAACGAAGATCTACGGACAGGGCGAGAGACGTGTTGTCGCCTTGGCGGATGTCAGCTTACAGATTAAAAAAGGGGAAATTTTTGGGATTATCGGCTTGAGCGGAGCGGGGAAAAGTACCTTGATCCGCTGTATTAATAAATTGGAAGAACCGCAATCCGGTACCATCCGGTTGGCCGGCCAAGAGATCACGAACTTAAAAGGAAAAGAACTGCGGGCGGCCCGGCGGAAAATCGGCATGATCTTTCAACATTTTAATTTGCTTTCTTCCCGGACCGTCTACCGGAATATCGCATTTCCCCTGGAGATCAGCGGGGTTAAACCAAAAGAACGGGATGAACGGGTCCGTTCCCTGCTCGAGTTGGTCGGGCTTGCCGATAAAATAAACGCCTACCCGTCGGAACTTAGCGGTGGGCAGAAGCAACGGGTGGGGATCGCGCGGGCCTTGGCGAATAATCCGGAAGTTCTCCTCTGCGATGAGGCCACTTCTGCTCTGGATCCGGAGACGACGAAATCCATCTTGCGGCTGCTCCAGGATGTGAACCGCCGTTTTGGTCTAACCATTGTCCTCATCACCCACCAGATGGAAGTGATCAAAGAAATCTGCGATACCGTGGCCGTGATTGATGACGGCCGGATTGTGGAACAGAGTTCGGTGGTTGATCTGTTTGCCCACCCCCGATCGGCGGCGGCCCGCCGGTTTATGAAGGGGGTTTTGCATACCGAGATCCCGCCGGAGATTAAAGAACGGATGGCCGCTGTTGGTCCGGAAAAACTGCCGGGCAAGACGGTCCGGATCTCTTTCATTGGCGGCGTGGCGGGCGAGCCGGTCATCTCCTCGGTGATCCGCCAGTTCCACGTGGATGTCAATATTCTCTATGCGAAGCTGGATTTTATTAAAAACACCCCCTTTGGCTCGTTGATTGTGGAAATAACCGGTGCGGAGACCAATATTGAAGCGGCGCTTAAGTATCTGACCGCGCAGGGGTTAAAATTGGAGGTGCTTACTGGTGTGGGTGCAGATTCTTAATGCGACCATTGAAACTATATATATGGTGGGGGTGGCTTTGGTTGTCTCTGCCCTTTTTGGGATTCCCCTCGGGATTTTACTGGTGATCACCGGGCCGCGGCATATTAAACCATTGCCCGTCGTCCACCGCACGCTTTCGGTGGTGATTAATGTGGGCCGGTCTTTACCCTTCATTATTTTGTTGGTGGCGATCATCCCCTTCACCCGCTGGCTGGTGGGGACCTCCATTGGGACGACCGGGGCGATTGTGCCGCTGACGGTCAGTGCGATTCCCTTTATGGCCCGGGTGGTGGAGACAGCCCTTTTGGAAGTGGACTGGGGGGTGATCGAGGCGGCCCAGGCCATGGGGGCTTCAACGTGGCAGATCATTACCAAGGTTTTGATTCCGGAGGCGGTTCCCGGCTTGGTCTTGGGCGTGACGATGGTGGCGGTCAGCCTGATCAGTTACTCGGCAATGGCCGGGGCGGTCGGCGGCGGCGGCCTGGGCGACTTGGCGATTCGCTATGGTTATCAGCGGTTCCGGGGCGATATTATGCTGATCACAGTCCTAGTGTTAGTGGTTATGGTCCAAGGCATTCAATCCTTCGGCGGTTGGTTGGCCAGCCGGTTAAACCACCGCTGATCAAAAAGAAAAGTAAAGTGGAGGTGGATTTTCGTGGGTAAAAAATGGTTTCTGGTCGGGCTGCTACTCCTCACCGGGCTTCTGCTTAGCCAAGCCTTTGCGGCCCAGACGGTCGAATTGAAAGTGGGTGCTTCGCCGACGCCCCATGCGGAGATCCTGGAGGTCGTGAAACCGATGTTGGCGGCGGAAGGCATTCAACTCCGCATCATCGAGTTTCAAGATTATGTCCAACCCAATCTGGCCCTGGCCGAAGGAGAGCTGGACGCCAACTTTTTCCAACACATCCCCTATCTTGAACAGTTTACCAAGGATCACCGTCTGGATTTAACTTATATTGCGAAAGTACACATCGAGCCGATGGGTGTCTACTCCAAAAAGATAACCAAGTTGGACCAGTTGCGCAACCGGGCGGTGGTTGCGGTGCCGAACGATCCGACCAACTGTGGGCGGGCGCTGATGTTGCTGGAACAAGCCAACTTGATCGAGCTCAAGCCCGGCGTGGGCCTGCTGGCCACCGAGCTTGACATCGCGAAGAACCCGAAGAACTTACAAATCAGGGCCTTGGAGGCTGCCCAACTGCCACGGATTCTCCCCGAGGTTGATCTGGCGGTGATCAATACCAACTACGCGCTGCCGGCCGGTCTGGTTCCGACCCGGGACGCTTTGTTTATCGAAGGGGCAGAATCTCCTTACGCCAATGTGTTGGCAGTGCGGACGGCGGACCGGAATGATCCGGCCCTGCAGAAACTGGCCCAGGCCTTGAACAGTCCGGAGGTCAAAGCCTATCTCCTTGAAAACTACAGTGGTGACATTGTGCCTGCGTTCTAAACAGGGACCAAACTTAAGCATATATAGCTGTAATGTTTTTTCGTGAAAAAATTAACCCCTTGACCAAAGGGGTTTTTGTTTTGCTTCAGTTTTTGGCGGGCGGAAGCGTTCGCAGTTCCTTGATGATCCGGGGCAGCTCGGCGAGGCGGCAGGTGTAGTCGGGTTTAAGGTTCGTTTTTCCCCTATTGATTAGCCGGTCGGTGACCAGACAAGTCCTGATCCCCAGTTGCGCTGCGATCATGTCTTCTTCCATATCATTGCCGACCATGATGCACTCTTCCGCCTCGGCCGTCAGGAGATCCAGGATCTCCTGGTAGTAGTTGGGATTGGGCTTGCAAAAGTGCATCTGTTCCATGGACGTTACTAGCCGGTAAGGGAGATCATGGCAGTTGATCCAGGATAAGCGTTCGATCAACGCATTGTGGGGAAAAACCGGGTTGGTGGCGATGGTCACACTGAATCCTTGTTCCAAGGCGGAGGTCAAAAGAGACCGGACCGGGCCGGCCGGCGGTAGGTTGTTGCCAAGCGCGCGGTACTCGTTGGCATAGAAGTCACGGAAGATCGGCTCTAGAAAGGAGCGGGGGAAACCGATCCGGGCCGGGAAGTCTTGCCAAAAGACTTCCTCGTTTGTTAACTGCGGATCATTGCTTTGGATCATCACCATGGTACTGGCCAACAATTTTTCTTGAAATACCGGCGGATCAATGGTGCCAGCAAAGCGGGCGCTGAGGGCGGAAAGGTAATCCTGGAAGAAAAAATCCAGATCGATGGGGAGCAGGGTCCCGTCTAAATCAAAGAGCAAGTGTTTGATCATCAAAAACCTCCCTTTCTTTCCGTTAACGGCTGATTTGAATTATACCTAATTGGTCCCGGGATGTAAAGGTAAATCCCTTTTTCTGTCATCACCCGCCCTTTCCCCTACGTTACCTTGACAAACGAAGGACGGTAATTGTAAAATCAAGTTACTGGCCTTTGACCCGGGAAAGAAGTGAAATGAGGCGATGTTGTGAAAGTCATCGAAATCATCTTTTATTTTATTGCCCCTTTTTTAATCAACAAATTTGTGCGCAGCTCAAAAAAGCTGGAGTTTCTCAGTCCGATTCTCCTTTGTTACCTGGTGGGAATGGTGCTTGGAAACCAAAGTTTGGTCCCGGTCGATAAACAACTGGCGCTTTCCTTATCGGAGTTGGCCGTTCCGGTTGCGATCCCTTTAATCCTCTTCTCCACCGACGTGCAACGTTGGTTAAAACTGGCGCGGAAGACAGTGCTCTCCTTTGTCCTGGTGGCGAT
The DNA here is from genome assembly GCA_012727425.1 of Bacillota bacterium. Lineage (GTDB taxonomy): Bacteria > Bacillota > UBA4882 > UBA10575 > UBA10575 > Capillibacterium. The sequence goes on along the minus strand of JAAYHQ010000035.1, from coordinate 20,981 downwards.
CAGTGCCGTGGTCAGTGCGGTGCTTGCCGCCTTCTTATTTTCCTGGGTTCCGGAGTACTGGAAAATATCCGGTATGTTGGTAGGGGTGTACACAGGGGGAACCCCGAACTTGATGGCTATTGGCCAGGGCTTGCAGGTGCGCAAGGAAACTTTGCTATTAACCAATACCGCCGATGCGATCGTGGGCGGCCTCTATTTCTTGTTCTTAATAACCGGGGCGAAATGGTTGATCGGGAAGCTGCTCCCGTCCTTCGCGACCCCAGTGGCGGAACCGGCTGTGGCGGCGACGGCGGAGGAAGGATCCAAGGTCGAACTGGGCTTTGCTGTTTTGTTATCCTTGTTATGTGTGGGAATCAGTGTCGGCGTTTCCTTGCTGGCCACCGGCGGGCTGGACGTCAGCATTATCATGTTGTTCCTCACCACCCTGGGGGTGGTCGCTTCTTTTCACCGGTGGATCCGCCAGATTAAAGGTACTTACGAAGTTGGGCAGTATTTTATCCTTGTTTTTTCATTAACCCTGGGGACCAACATAAATTTTCAAGAAATCCTTGGTTCGACTTCGGGTATCTTTTTTTACACGGCCTTTGCGATGACCGCTGCCATCGTGATCCATTTAATCTTGGCGTGGATCTTCCGGATTGATACGGATACCATGATCATCACTTCGACCGCGGGGATCTTTGGTCCGGCCTTTATCGGACCGGTTGCGGAGCGGCTCCAAAACCGTGAAGTGATCGTTCCGGGATTAACCTGTGGTCTGGTGGGTTATGCCATCGGTAATTATTTGGGCTTTGCGGTTGCTTGGTTACTGATGCCACGCTAAGTATAGACGGGAGAAAGAAAATGCTACAAATTAAAGAGGTACAGGACGTAAAAGGGTTGAAAGAATTCATTGCGTTACCGTGGACCATCTATAAAAACGATCCCAACTGGGTACCGCCCCTCCGCGGACAGCTACTCCGGACCTTACAAGGGAAGAACAATCCCCTCCTGGCCAACGGAGAACACACTTTCTTTCTAGCCCTGGATGGGGAGAAAGTGGTCGGGCGGGTTTTGGTCGGTATTAACCGGAAACTTAATCGAGAAAAGAACAAACAAGAGGGTTATTTAAGTTTGTTTGAAGCGGTCGCCGACCAAAAAGTCGCCTTTGCCTTGTTTGACGCGGCCAGCCGGTGGTTACAGGCGCGGGGGATCACCAGTATTGTGGGGCCGGTTTCTCCGACTAACGGCGATGATTACCGGGGGATTTTAATCCAGGGTTTTGACGGACCACCGGTGTTGATGAATTCTTATAATCCCCCTTACTATGAAAGCTTCTTTGAAGCTTACGGGTTTGAAAAGGACATGGATCTTTACGCTTTTTACCTGGATGTGGCGAGCCTGGATACGGAGCGGTTCGACCGGGTGGTCTCCTACGCGATGCGGAAATATAAGTTCCGGATCGACCGTTTTGACCGGAAACAGTTGGAGCGGGAGATTCGGGATATTAAAAAGATCCTTGATCTGGCCATGCCCGCCACCTGGGAGCATTTAACCCCGCCGTCGCTGGCGGAGATCCGGGCGGAATTCCAAACCCTTGTCCAGTTTATGGATGCGGATCTGGTCTATATTGCCCGTTCCGGGACGGAACCCATTGGTTTTGTGGTTGGGTTACCCGATTATAACCAGGTTTTGAAACGGCTGAACGGCCGCTTGTTCCCCTTCGGGTGGGTGAAATACCTCTGGTATAAGCGGCGGATCACAGGCGCGCGGATCTTCATTCAGTTTGTTGTCCCCAAGTTTCGGAACAAAGCGGTCAACAGTGCGATCTACCACCGTTTAATGGTGGCCGCGCGCCAAAAAGGTTATATCTACGGGGAAGGTTCGGCCATTGCCGAGATGAACAAGGAATCCATCCGGTCGGTGGAAGGAGCCGGCGGCCGGCTTTACCGAACCTACCGCATCTACCGGAAGGAACTGTCGTGAACCGTTGGGTGGTTGTACGGCCTTATTTTAAAAAAAGAACGCCCCGTCCGGTCCGATCAAGGGCCGGCGCATGGGGCGTTTTTTTATGGGATTAAAAGGTTTATATGGTGGTGTGGTGTCCGGGGATGGTCGCCTAGTGGCATCATCAGGCCTCTTGGCCAACGGGAACCAGGCCCAGAACCGGACGGAGCACTTCGCCGGTGTAAGAGGTGGGATGGTTGGCCACTTCTTCCGGAGTGCCGCGGGCCACGACCTGGCCGCCCTGGTCGCCGCCTTCCGGACCCAGATCGATCAGGTAATCGGCGGTCTTGATCACCTCCAGGTTGTGCTCGATCACCAGGACGGTGTTGCCACTGTCGACCAGGCGTTGCAAGATCTCCAGGAGCTTTTCCACATCGGCAAAGTGCAGGCCGGTGGTGGGCTCGTCCAGGATATAAAAGGTCCGGCCGTTACTGCGCTTGGCTAGTTCGGTGGCGAGTTTGACCCGTTGGGCTTCGCCCCCCGAAAGGGTGGTGGCCGGTTGTCCCAGTTTCATGTAGCCCAACCCCACATCATATAGGGTCTGCAGCCGCCGCTGGATCCGGGGGTGGTTGGCAAAAAAGGCCAGCGCTTCCTCGACGGGCATCTCGAGAATATCGGCGATGGTTTTCCCGCGGTATTTCACCTCAAGAGTCTCCCGGTTATACCTTTTCCCCTTACAGACTTCACAGGGCACGTAGACGTCGGGCAGGAAATGCATCTCGATGCGGATGATTCCGTCGCCGGTGCAGGCTTCACAGCGGCCGCCCTTGACGTTAAAGGAAAAACGCCCGGGCTTGTACCCCCGTAATTTGGCCTCGGGAGTTTCGGCAAAAACGGCCCGGATCTCATCGAAGACCCCGGTATAAGTGGCCGGGTTTGAACGGGGGGTGCGGCCAATCGGTGACTGGTCAATGTTGATTACCTTGTCGAGATGTTCGAGGCCTTCGATCCCGTCGTGGGCGCCCGGGTAGACGGTGGTCGCCCGGTTCAGTTCACGGGCCAGGACCGGATAAAGGATCTCATTGATCAGGGTGCTTTTACCGGAGCCCGAAACCCCGGTCACTGCGACGAAACAACCCAAGGGAATGGAGACGTCGATGTTCTTCAAGTTATGCTCCCGGGCTCCTTTGATCGTTAAAAACTTACCGTTGCCGGGCCGGCGGATGGCCGGAACGGGGATCTGGCGTTGGCCCGACAGGTAGGCACCGGTCAGCGAGCGGGGACAACGGGTGATCGTCTGTAGATCCCCGGCGGCCACCACTTCGCCCCCGTGGGCCCCGGCCCCCGGTCCGATATCAATCAGGTAATCGGCGGCCCGCATCATCTCTTCATCGTGTTCGACCACGATCAAAGTGTTGCCCAGGTCACGGAGGTTAAGCAGGGCATTGATCAGGCGGCGGTTATCCCGCTGGTGCAGGCCGATACTGGGTTCATCTAAAATGTACAAGACCCCCACCAGGGAAGAGCCGATCTGGGTGGCCAGCCGGATCCGTTGGGCTTCACCGCCGGAAAGGGAGCCGGCGGTCCGGTCCAGGGTCAGGTAGTCGAGGCCGACATCGACCAGGAAGCCCAGGCGTTTATCGATCTCTTTTAAAATCTGCCTGGCGATGAGCTGCTCCTTCTCGGTCAGCTTCAAAGCGGCAAAAAATTTTTTGGCTTTGGCGATGGAAAAAGCCGTGACCTGACTGATGTTGTAAGCATTGATCTTGACGGCCAGACTTTCCGGCCGGAGGCGGGCTCCGTGGCAGCTGCTGCAGGGACGCATGGTCATAAAGCGGTTCTCAAAATCCTGCCGGATCGCCTCCGACTCGGTCTGCCGGTAGCGGCGGCTCAGGTTGTTAATAATGCCTTCAAACCGGACCTGTTGACGCCACTGGCGTCCGTTGCTGCCTTGGTAAACAACGGGGATCTTTTCCCGCCCGGAACCGTAAAGGATGGCGTTGATCTGGGTTGACGTGGCTTCCTTCAACGGCCGGTCCGGGTCCAGACCGTAATGGCGGGCGACGCTCAGCAAGTACTGGAGGGACCAGGAACTCTGATTGGCGCTCCAGGGGAGAACCGCTCCTTCCCGGAGCGAGCGGTTTTTATCCAGAACCTTCTCGGGGTCAATCTCCAGTTTAAACCCGAGGCCGTCACAGTCGGGACAGGCCCCGTAAGGGGAATTAAAGGAGAACATTCGCGGAGTAATCTCCTCAAAACTAAAACCGCACTGGGGACAAGCGAAATTTGCGCTGTACAACGTTTCTTCGCCCGCCAGCGGGGCGATAATGACCAGACCCTTGGCCATTTCGAGGGCCAGCTCCACCGAATCGGCCAGCCGCTGTTCAATGCCGGGCCGGAGGATGAGCCGGTCGATAACCACTTCGATCCAGTGTTGTTTGTAGCGGCTGAGGGTAATCTCCTCATCCAGGTTATAAATCTCACCATCCACCCGCACCCGGACAAAACCCTCCTTTTTCAGGTCGGAGAAGACCTTGGTGTATTCGCCTTTCCGTCCGCGGACGATCGGGGCCAGGACATGAAACCGGGTCTCGGCCGGCAGGGCCATGACTTGATCTACGATCTGCTCCACGGTCTGTTTGGTAATGGGACAACCGCACGTGGGGCAGTGGGGCTGCCCAATCCGGGCAAAGAGCAGACGGAGGTAGTCGTAGATTTCGGTGACCGTACCCACGGTGGAACGGGGGTTCCGCGAGGTTGTTTTCTGGTCGATGGAAATGGCCGGGGAGAGACCCTCGATGTAGTCGACATCGGGCTTTTCCATTTGCCCAAGGAACTGCCGGGCATAGGCGGAGAGCGATTCTACGTATCGCCGCTGGCCTTCGGCGTATATGGTGTCAAAGGCCAGCGAAGATTTGCCCGACCCGGAGATCCCGGTCATTACCACCAGTTGGTTCCGGGGAATCTCCAGGTCAATATTTTTCAGGTTATGGACCCGCGCGCCGCGAATCATGATCCGGTCTTTTTTCATTGTTGTTCATTCCTCCAGTAATTTCTGCCATTCTCTCAGTTCATCCCGTAATTGGGCCGCTAGCTCAAATTCCAGGCGCTCGGCGGCGGCCAACATCTCGGCTGTCAACCGGTTAATGGTCTCCTCGATTTCGGCCCGGGTCAGCTTCTGTTGTTTGGTATGGTAGGCCACTTTTTCTTCGGCCACCTGTTCCAGGCTGATCAGATCGCGCACCGCTTTTTGGACCGAGGCGGGGGTAATGTTGTGCTCTTCGTTGTAACGGATCTGTTTGGCGCGGCGCCGGTTGGTCTCCTGAATGGCCCGGGCCATCGAGTCGGTCACCTGGTCGGCGTACATGATCACTTTTCCGTCCACATGGCGGGCGGCGCGGCCGATGATCTGGATTAAAGTGGTCTCCGAACGGAGAAAACCTTCCTTATCCGCATCCAGGATGGCCACCAACGTTACTTCGGGGAGGTCCAGTCCTTCCCGTAACAGGTTGATCCCGACCAGGACGTCGAATTTCCCCAGTCGGAGATTGCGCAGGATCTCAACCCGGTCGATGGTGTGGATCTCCGAGTGGAGGTATTTTACGCGAAAACCGGCTTCTTCCAAGTATTCGGTCAAGTCTTCGGCCATCCGTTTGGTCAAGGTAATGACCAGCACCCGTTCTTGGCGGTCCACCCGCCGGCGGATCTCCTCCATCAGATCATCGATCTGCCCTTTCACCGGGCGGACTTCCACCTCCGGATCCAGCAATCCGGTGGGGCGAATGACTTGTTCGACCACTTGCGAGGCCTTCTCCAACTCGTAGGCGGCGGGGGTGGCCGAGACGTAAATGACCTGGTTGATGGCTTTTTCAAACTCTTCGAAACGGAGCGGCCGGTTATCCAGGGCGGAGGGCAGGCGAAAACCGTATTGAACCAGGGTTTCCTTGCGGGAACGGTCTCCGGCGTACATGGCCCGCAGCTGGGGGATGGTCACGTGGGACTCGTCGATAAAGAGCAAAAAGTCGTCGGGAAAATAATCCAGGAGGGTAGCTGGGGGTTCGCCCGGTTGCCGTCCGGTGAGATGGCGGGAATAGTTTTCGATCCCTTGGCAGTAGCCGACTTCTTGCAGCATCTCTAGGTCAAAGCGGGTCCGCTGTTCCAGCCTTTGGGCTTCCAAGAGTTTTCCTGACGCGCGCAATCGGGTCAGCTCCGTTTCGAGTTCCTCTTCGATTGAACGGATTGCCGCTTTCAACTTTTCTTCACTGGTCACGTAGTGGGTGCCTGGATAGATAGTAATCTGCTCTTTTTCGCCCAAAATCTCCCCGGTCAAGGGGTCGACTTCCAGGATCCGGTCGATTTCATCCCCAAAGAGCTCAATCCGGATCACAGTTTCGCCGTAGACCGGGATAATCTCGATCACATCCCCGCGTACCCGGAAGGTTCCCCGGGTAAAGCCCACATCGTTCCGGGTATATTGGATCCCCACCAAGCGGCGGAGGATCTTGTCGCGGTTCCGGGTGTCCCCATGTTTCAACGAAAGGGTCATCCCCTGGTAATCTTCGGGGGAGCCCAGTCCGTAGATGCAGGAGACACTGGCCACAATTAAAACATCCCGTCGCTCGAAGAGGGCGGAAGTGGAAGCATGACGCAGCCGGTCGATCTCCTGGTTGATGCTGGCGTCCTTCTCAATATAGGTATCGGACTGGGGGATGTAGGCTTCCGGTTGGTAGTAGTCGTAATAACTGACAAAGTAATGGACGGCATTTTCGGGGAAAAACTCCTTGAATTCACTGTATAACTGGGCGGCTAGGGTTTTGTTATGGGCAATGACCAAAGTGGGCCGGTTGACCCGGGCAATCACATTGGCCATGGTAAAGGTCTTCCCGGATCCGGTAACGCCCAGCAAGACCTGATGGCGCATCCCGGCTTCGAGACCGGCAGTCAATTGGGCAACCGCCTGTGGTTGATCACCACGAAGCTGGAAAGGTGAGACTAACTTGAATCCGGACATTAAACCAACTCCAAACAGTAGCGTTTACATAAAAATTAGTATAACAAAGGGGAGGGAAAAAGACAAGGAAAAAAGAAGTGTCGAACATACATTCGTGTTCGACACAGAAAGAGTAAATCCTCTTCCGGGAGGTTAAACTTACTTAACAAGCGCAGAAACATGGACCAGTTCAATCCCGGCGGCTTCGAACTGGGGGATGGCGTCCCGCAGCGCGGCGGCCACACCGGGACGGGTGTGGGCGATCCCAATGGCCGACCCGTGAGCAAGGGCCTTTTCGATCAACAGCCCGATCTGGGCCGGAATGGCTTCGGCCCCACCCCCGTCCAGAAAAACATCGCGGACGGCGGTGGGTACTCCATATTTGCGGGCCACGGTGGCGGCCACTGAAGTAGGGATGGTCAGGCTGTCGACAAAGAATAAACCGGCCTTTTTTAACTCGGCCATCAAAAGCTCCATTAATGCCCGGTCTTGCGTTCCTTTCGAACCCATGTGGTTATTCACCCCGGTGATGCCCGGCACGGCGGCCAGGTTGGCCTGGAGCTGTTGGCGTAGCTCTTCCGGGGAAAAATCAGTGCGCAGCACCCCCGGGCCCGGGTCGGTTTGGGGGTCGAGGGGTTCCAAGGGTAAATGCAAAATAACCTCCTGTTTCCGCGCAAGCGCCTCGCGGGCATGGGCCGCCGAATAGCGGCCCCAGGGTAAAACGGCAAAGGTTAATGGGATCTCCAGTTCCCAAAAGGCTTCTGTTGCTTCCCGGACAAAGCCGAGATCATCGATGATGATCGCCACCCGCGCCCGGTGCGGAACCGGCGCTTCGGGCGGAGGCTCCGGAGTTTTGGGAGGCGGCGGGATCAGGAGTTCCAGATGCCCGGCGGGCAACAGCCGTTCAAAGGAGGTGGCGAGAGCGGGCCTGGTGGAGATTGACGTGGATGTGGTCCTGGGGGGCCGGGGTGCCGCCGGTAAGGGTGGCGTCACGACGGACCAGAGCAGGTACTGGCCGACGAGGGACGTCAGGAACAGAAGTGGCAGGAGGCAGTGGCGGAAAAACCGCCGCCGCGGGGAAGGAAAGTTGGTTTGGGGCTGTGGTCTCATGCTGAACACTCTCCCCTTCGTAGGTGTGAAATCGGTTCCAACTCAGGCTGCCGGTTGGCGGCGGGCGCCGATCAATTGCTTCAGGACCCGCAGGGCGGTTTCGGCTTGGAGGCGATCTACCGTTTGCAGCAGGGTAAGGTCGGTTGTTTCGGCGGTCGCCCCAGGAACGGACGGGAGCGTTACGTAAATATCGGGTTCCACACCGGTCTGATGGATGGAAGCACCACTTGCGGTCAGGTAACGGGCGACCGTTAGATAAAGGGCACCGCCCCCCCGCAGGGGAAGCACCTCCTGAACCAGACCTTTCCCAAAAGTGGTGTTGCCCACTAAGACTCCGGCTTTCAGGTGTTGGATCGCGCCGGCAACTATCTCCGCGGCGCTGGCGCTCCACTGGTTGATCAGCACGACCAGAGGAAAGGACGGGTGGGGGCTGGGGTAAGCGTAAAAATACGCAGTGGCCTGGTTCCGGTATTCCAGCGCGACTAGGGGAAGACCTTCTGCCCCAGGAAGAAGCCCACTGGCAACTTCCAGTGCGGAGCGGAGTAAGCCGCCGGGGTTGTAGCGTAAATCCAAAACAATCCCCGCCACTTGCTCCTGGGCAAAAATCTGTAAGGTCCGGCCCAATTCCTCTCCAGTTTCCTCGGTAAACTGGGTAAGGGTAATCCAGCCGATCTTGCCAACTTCCGGATCGGACCGGATTGCCCATTCAAGGGACGGGTCGATGAGGGCCCGGGTTAGGGTAACATCTTGGGACGGCCAGACCCCGTCCCGTTCGATCGTCAAGACGACGGTGGTGCCGGGGGGGCCCAGAATGGCCCCGGCGGCGGCTTCTTTGGACAAGCCTGTGGTTGGTTGGTGATTGATCGCTGTAATCCGGTCACCCGGTTGCAGACCGGCTCGGGCGGCCGGGGAGTTGTTGATGGTTTTGAAAATGATCAAGTGTCCATCGGTATATTCGAGGTAGAGGCCAACACCGCCGTAAACCCCTTTGTTCTCTTCCAGTAACTGGTTGTATTCGGCCGCCGTCAGGTACCGGGTATAAGGATCCCCCAGGGTGGCCAGGAGGGCAGGAACACTGCCGGTTTGCAGATAGGTCCGGATCAAGCGGGAAAGGCTCAGCGGCTGGTAAAACTTGAATTTGAGCAACGGGATCACTTGGCAAGCCAAGCTCAGGTCTCCGTACTTGTCTTGGGTTATGGCAAAGCCAAACCAAAAAGCAGCTAGCAAGAAAAAGAGGAGGCAGAGCCCGATCGTCTGCCGGCGGGGGAGCGCAAGCTTTTTTGTCACGCCCTTCGACTCCTTTATCCTGGTCGGTCGTGGGTGGTTCCCTAAGAGCTTATGAGGGGAGCAGGGCGGTTATAACTTAAACTTTAAGATGTCTCTTGAGGGAGACGTGGCTCCCGAGGCCGCCAAAGAAAAGACCCATGCCTAAAAGGACGACCATTAGTTTAAATTCAAGCTCCGGCCCAGATAAGATTGGAAAAAAACGACGGTAGAATTGGATCCTGTGGACCAGGAAGGAGTAGCCTTCCCTTAAAATCAGTAAGGCCAGACCGGCACCGAGTAAGCCCAGGATAATGCCTTCCAGGACGAAAGGCCAACGGACAAAGGCGTCGGTTGCACCCACTAACTTCATAATCTCAATCTCTTGGCGGCGGGCATAAACCGTCAGTTGGATGGTGTTGATGATGATGTACAAGACCGCAAAACCGGTTAAGAAAAGGAGGGCCAGTCCGCAGATGATGATGATCCGGATGGCAATCTCCAGAAACTTGACAAAGTCTTGCTTGTAAACGACTTCTTCCACACCGGGGATGGCTTCGGCCATGCGCACCAGCGTTGGAAGGTCCGCCGCTTCTTGGAGGGAGAGGTTGAACGCCGCCGGTAAGGGGTTTTCACCATCAAGGAACAAGTTCCGGTTGCCGAGCATCTTTTCCAGTGCCGCCGCTCCTTCCGCTTTGGAAACATATTTCACCTTTTTTACTCCGGGCAAGGCCGCCAGTTCTGCTCCGATCTTTTCCGGATTCGTCACCGTTGGTTCCAAAAAAACACGAATTTCCACTTCCTCCCAGGCCAAGGCGGTCAGATGGTGGAGGTTGGCGGTGAGTAAAAAAAAGAGCCCAAAAAGGAAGAGCCCGATGGTGATGATCCCCAAGGCGGTTAAGGTCATGACCCGGTTGCGGACCAATCCATGCAGGGCTTCGCGGAGGAAATAAAAGAAGGTTCTAGGTTTCAAGGGTATAACCTCCTTTGGGCGTATCCCGCACCAGTTTACCCCGGTCTAAAGCGATGACCCGCCGGCGCATCCGGTCCACAATCTGCTGGTTATGGGTGGCCATGACAATGGTGGTTCCACGTTTATTGACTTCCCGGAGGAGCTCCATGATTCCCCAGGACGTGTCGGGGTCCAGGTTGCCGGTGGGTTCGTCGGCCAGTAACAAGAGGGGCCGGTTGACCAGAGCCCGGGCTAGACAGACCCGTTGTTGTTCGCCGCCGGACAATTCGGAAGGCAATAAATTAGCCTTGTTTAACAGGCCAACCAGTTCCAAAACTTCGTAAACCCGGGGTTTGATTGAACGGGCTTTGGCCTCAATCACTTCCAAGGCAAAGGCGACGTTCTCGTAGACTGTTTTTTGCGGTAAGAGTTTATAATCTTGAAAAATAACGCCGATATTCCGGCGGAGGAAAGCAATCTCCTTTTTTTTAAGGTGAGCCAGGTTCTGGCGGTTGACGGCAATCAGACCGGAAGAGGGGACCTCTTGCCGGATGACCAGATTCAGGAAGGTGGTTTTACCAGCGCCGCTCGGACCGACCAGGAAAACGAACTCACCCTTCTGCACGGTTAGGGAGACCTGGTCGAGGGCGACCACGCCGTTGTTGTAGATTTTCGTAAGATTTTTGGCGATCAGCAACGGAACCACCTCTTCATGGGGTCATCAGTTCCTTTTTCGACAAGCCTAACCAATCTCCTTCCGGTTTTAAGTGGGGAACAAAAAACCTACCCGCGCGGGTAGGTTTTTTATTTGTAATAGAAAAGATAGCCGTTAGGTGGTGAAGAGCGGACCTCCTTGAGCGAGGGTAAGGTCTGCAGCAGACGAAATTCGAGGCGCAGAAAGGTTTGGAAATCCAAGATCCGGTCTAGTTCAGCCAGGGCCACGCGGCGTAACTCGCGGTCTTTCTGAAAGAGAATTTCCATCTCCGTTCCCGGCGGGAGGAGCGCCTTCCGGATATCGGCAAGGAGTTCAGGTTCTATTTCTTCGATGGGATAGGATAAGTGGTAGTAAAAACCGCTACCCAGCATGGAAATGGTCTCCGGCGTCCACTCTTTATTCACGATCAGGCGAACGCCTTTTTGTCCGGTTCCCACTTTTATCCCCCTTTCCTCCTTGCGGTGGGCGTCCAAGGGACACACTAACCCGACGCTTCATGATGACCACTTGGTGGTACGGGTGGTCGTCGGCTTGGACGTTTACCTTAAAGTATTATATGAAAGGAAGAAAGGAAGGGTGTTACTGGGTGACAACAAAGAAGAACACGGCTTGAGGCGGCCGGGTGTCGCTTAGTCCTTCTTAACCAGATGCCAGACCTGTTGCGGCAGGCCGAACAGTTTGATGAACCCTTCGGCGTCTTTCTGGTTATAAACGGTGTCCGCTTCGAAGGTGGCCAGGTCTTCCCGGTAAAGACTATACGGGGCTTTCCGGCCGACCGGGAGGCAATGGCCTTTCCACAGTTTGAGCCGGACGGTACCTGTCACCCGTTCTTGCGTTTTATCGACAAAGGCATCTAAGGCCTCACGGAGCGGAGAGAACCACTGGCCGTAGTAGACCAGTTCGGCATATTTTTGACTGAGCTGTGCCTTAAAATGCAGCGTGTCCCGCTCCAACGTCAAGGCCTCCAGTTCCCGGTGGGCAATGTACAGGATGGTGCCGCCGGGCGTTTCATAAACGCCCCGTGATTTCATACCGACTAAACGGTTTTCGACAATGTCAATCCGGCCGATCCCGTGTTTGCCACCGAGGGCGTTCAGGTGTTCAATCAGGGCCACCGGAGAATAGGACCGGCCATTGACCGCCACCGGAATTCCTTGCTCAAAGTCAATCTCAATCTCCTCCGGGGTATCGGGAGCCTTTTCCGGCGCCACCGTCAATTTAAACATCTCTTCGTCCGCCGGGAGCCAGGGGTCTTCCAAGACACCCCCTTCGTAGCTGATATGCCAGAGGTTACGGTCCATGGAATAAGGCTTGTCTTTGGTGACTGGAACGGGGATCCCCTTTTTGGCCGCATAGGCAATGGCGTCCTGTCGGGAGCGGATCGACCATTCCCGCCAAGGGGCGATCACTTTGAGTTGGGGGTTGAGAGCGCGGAAGGTCAATTCGAACCGGACCTGGTCATTGCCTTTTCCGGTACAGCCATGGGCGACAGCATCCGCCCCCTCTTTTTCGGCAATTTCCACCTGTTTCTTGGCAATGACCGGCCGGGCGATGGCGGTCCCCAACAGGTATTTACCTTCGTAGACCGCACCAGCCTTGAGCATCGGGAAAATGTATCTGGTTACGAATTCGTGGCGTAGATCTTCGATGTAAACCTTGCTGGCTCCGGTTTGCAGCGCTTTTTCCCGGAGGGGAGCCAGCTCCTCACCCTGACCGACATCGGCGGCAAAGGCAATCACTTCACAACCGTATTTCTCTTTTAACCAGGGAATAATAATCGAGGTATCAAGCCCGCCCGAATAGGCCAACACTACTTTGGAAACAGACATCGTTATGCCCTCCTTTGTGGTGACGTCAAAGTAGTATCTAAAATTAAAATAAAGAACGCCGGATTAATTAAGGAAGAAGATATAAGGTTATTTACTTTTCGGTCGGTTGGTTTGGTGCGCGGTTTAAAGGTGAAGCGGCCAAGAGGGCTTTGGCTTGGGGCCAGTCGGCGGCGGGAACCTGGATCTTAAAACCAAAGGCACCACCGTAAATCAGACCTAAATTACGGTCGGGAATGAAACATTTAATACCGGCACTGGCCAGGAGGCTTCTGATCAGATCGGCCTCCGCAGGATTTTGGACTTCCGTCAGCGTCCGCCATTGAGCTTGGTTTAAAATTATCCACCACCCCCTTTTTTCCTGCCGTTGGGATGAAAAAACCGTCTGTCACAGGGACAGACGGTGCCGGTTTTACGCGTTTTTGGGTTTGAAGGTCCGGCAGTAGGTGGCCTTCGAGGTGTCGGCCTCGTTATAACCCGCCCCCAGCGTTCCGATCTCCAGCTCCCGGTTGAACCGTTGGTTGTCAACCTCAATAGTATCCGCGACACAGATGTTGTTCTGACCCCAGTAGTGGCAGCTGTCCACATAGCATTTTACTTTTACTTCTTTCTGCGGCAATCCTTTTGTCCCTCCTTTTTTTTTAGGTTACCCGCCCCTTGTTTTTTTATTCTTAGGCGGCAAGGCAGAGGATCAGGAGGCGGGCGCTTCCGGTACCCAAGCCAAGGCCGGTTAAGGCCGACGGCCAACCGGCCAGCCGGGTCGCGAGGGGCATCATTTCGACCAGAACGAGAGTGAGCATGGCACCACCGGCAAACCCTAAAGCCGTGGCCGACCAGGGAGGAGCAATCCGGCCGAGTACACCCCCGAGGAAGGCACCGATGGCCATGGGAACTTCGGACCAGAATAAAATACGGGCGATCGGCCACCATTTGGTCTTGCCCAAGCGTAAAGTGGTGGCAACCGCGATCCCTTCCGGGATATTATGTAGGGCCATCAAAAGGGATAATCGCCACCAGAGGGCGGAGGAGGGATCATGGGCAAAAACGGTGCCGACGGCCAGACCTTCCGGGAAATTGTGTAAGGCGATCCCGAGGCCCAGTAAGTGGCCGGTTTTAGTAAAACGGGCTTCGGGGGTGGGGGCGGTGGCGGCTTGGTCATGTCGCCGGAGGAGAAGCAGAAAAAGGGCGCCAACGGTCAGACCGGTTATCGTGTGCACTGGACTGAGGTGCCAAGCTTCCGGGAAGAGGTCCCAGATGACGACGGCCAGCATTATTCCGCCGGCGGATCCCATTAATAGACTTTGTTGTTTCCGGGTGACCAACGGACATAGTCCGGACACGAGGCCGCCGAAACCGGCACCGCTCACGCCGACCAAGAAGCCGAGGACCGCGGCGCAAAAAACCAGGCCCAATCTTTACCCCCCTTTTGTCTTCCATCTTATTCATGACTGATGCCGGGATATGCTTCGGTGGGGGCGGGGAGAATAAAGGAAGCGTCGACAAAAGGGGTGAGGTCAATGTCGATTGTTTTTTTATTGATTGCTGGTTTGGCCGGGGCTTTAATGGCCGTTCAAGGCTGCCTTAATTCATATTTAGGGGAAAAACTGGGGTTAATACCGGCGACTTTCGGGATCCAATTACTTGGCACATTGACGGTGGGCGGTCTTCTCCTTTTCTTCTTTAAAGGGGGGTCTTTCCTCAACGCAGTGGGAGAGATTCCCTATTATTACTGGCTAGGCGGTCCGATCGGCGTCGCCATTATCTACGGAGTCGCCGTGGCGATCTCCAAAATCGGAGCGGGTAACGCCACCACTGGGATTATCTTTTTCCAGTTGCTAACGGCTTATTTAATTGACCATTTTGGCCTTTTCAACCAGGAAACCGTTCCTTTGACGGCCGGAAAAATCATAGGTATTCTCTTGATGGTCGGCGGGGCCTTTTTGTTACTCCGGCGCTGAGGGAACTTCCCCCTTGCCGGGGCCAAAAAGTTTCTTCTTCTGCTCCCGGCAGATAATCCGCTAAGGCCCAAATAGACACGGACTTAGAATAACGCGTGGTAAGAGGTTTTTTCTTCGTTATCGAGGAGCGCAAAGACTGAACTGGTGGACAACCAAGGAAAAAACCGGCGAATGCCGGTTTTTTCCTTGGTTCCTGTGGGCACCGGTGCGGTCCGGTCCTTTGCGGGGGATGGGCGGAGGCGGGGTCTTTCCGCCGGTTCCGGGTGCAGTTCCCGGTCTGTCCTCATCAAATTTGGGCCTTTATTTAATCTGGTTACCATGTTCGTCGATCCGGTGGATGCGTTCCTCTTCGCCGGTGGTGGCATTGAGGTAAACCCGGTAACGGTTTTGTCCGATCCGCCCAGTACACTCATAGGCCAGCACCTCTTCGTACTGGTCGTTGAGAATGACGGCCTCGCGCACGGTTTCTACGTTAAAGTGCTTATTTAATCTGCTCCGGGCCGTGGTTACGGAGAGGCCGGGGGCGGTAAGCCGGCGCTGCGGATCATGGAAGGTCAGATAAGACATGGTTTCAACCCCCATGATCTCCCCGTTATCTAGGGCGACTTGGACTTTGATCATCTCCGGATAGATAATCGTCTCGCCCTGCCGGGAACAGAGGGAAACAACAGCCACATTCCGGTATTCTTCCGCCCCGACGGGGGTTAAGCCGTGGTAGTCCCGGCTTTCCAGGTACTTCCGGGCGGCTTCTTTCGCTTCGTCCAGCGAAAGTTTTTTTTCGGCGACGTTTCTTTCTTTGAGCAGCCAGGCGACGTGCCCGCCTTTTACGGTTAGCGCCAGGCGGCCGCCGGCAGCGGCTTTACCCTTGTCGTCCTTTTTCTTCAGGGTGTAGAGGTACAGCGGATGATCACCGTTAATCTTTTCGTCATAAGCCACTTCGTACCGGGGTTCGTCTTTATTCACAAAAGCACTGGCGATTTCCCGCCCCTGTTCTTGGGAGATCTCCGCCCCGGAGATCCCCTTTGGCACCGGCTTGAGGTTCAAAAGGTTGCCTTCCATTTCCGGTTCCGGTAGACGCTTAAAGCCATCCTCCATCATCATAAAACTTTTGGTGATTTTATTGGTTTCTAAACGGTCAGTGACATCGGCCGCCAAGGCCGCGGTGGTGAGGCGATCGACCCGCAGCCACCTTTCGTCCCCTTCCAACATGCTTTCCTGGAGGTCAACCAACTGGTCGGCAAAGTAACGGGCTTGTTGGTATAAAGCGTTTAAAGTGTCCCAATCACGGTCAGACAGATACTGGACCCCTTCTCCGGTGGCCGCGGGTACCGCCGCGGAATCCGTGTTCTGGTTTAGTTTGGCGACAATATTATGGGCGAAAGCGCCGACCTTTGCTAAAAATTCCTTAGTTTTACTTAGTTCGACGGAGGTTAACGGCAATTGCCCCAAGTCTTCCTGGGAGAGATAGGCTTGGCGCCAAATATCGGAGAAAGTCTTGACCAGGTGCGGGCGGGAATTGGAGGCGAGGGCCTCGGCCAGTTTGTTTTCCAACTCCCCGACGTGGATGGACAATTCGGAAAAGGACCGGTTGTATTGATTTTCCGCCCGGATTTCCCAGTTGCGCCTGGCGCGGAACTGGGTAAAGCCCCAGGCCAAAGAGGCGACTAAGGCCACGGCCAGTAAGGGAATGATGATCCGGGTGCGGAAACGGTCCGGTTCTGCGCCGTGGTTTTCCAGGTTATTCTGTCCGTGCTGTTCTTCCGTCAATTTTTCGCCCTTCCTTTCTGTGGACTGGATTAGACAATTTCATGACTAATATTCCCCGGAGTCGTTTGGCTATACACGGTGCGTTTACTTTTTTAATTACGGTATAGGGTGAATGTAACAGATCGATAAATAAGGTATTGTTAAAAAAAACAAAGCGTGCTATACTAAACTTAACCTGTACTACAATACTACAGGTTCTGTTAACGATATAAGGAGGTGGAACACCCTGCTCGCTTAGGGTATGATTGATGAACAGACTAAGAGCAAAAATTCAACGTGGAGAAACCGCATTTGGAACGCACATTTCGTTAAATGATAGCACGATCACCGAATTGGTGGGTAACCTCGGTTTTGATTATCTATGGATCGATACCGGTGGGCGTTTCCTATGGCGCCTGTAGTGAAGAGGTGATTAGGCAATGGCGCGACCGCGGCGTTGATTTGATCTCGATCGCGGCCGACACGGATTTACTATTTTTAGGAGCGAAAAGCGTTCTTAACCAATTGCGCCATATTTTTAAGTCCTGACGGAGCTTTAGAATAACACGGCAAAGGAGGAGGAAGATGATCTTTTTTGTGATTGTTGCAGTGCTGTTGTTGTTGATGTTAATGGGTGTCCCCGTCGCGATTAGCATGGGGATGACCGCGATTGCCAGTCTTATCTTCCAAGGTAAGGCAGGCGTTTTAACGATGGCAGCGCAACGGATGTTCTCCGGTGCCACCGGTTTTACGTTGTTGGCCGTACCCTTCTTTATCCTGGCGGGTCAGCTCATGAATACCAGTGGGATTACAGAGCGAATTTTCAGATTTGCCAGGGCGATCTCCGGCCATTGGTGGGGGGGATTGGGTCAGGTTAATATCGTAAACAGCATAATATTTGCCGGGATGAGTGGGACGGCAGTTGCTGACGCCGCCGGTTTCGGTCTGATCGAGATCAAGGCCATGAATGACGCCGGCTATGAGAAGCCGTTTTCTGCGGCGATCACCGCCGCCTCTTCGACCATTGGCCCAATTATTCCGCCGAGCGTTCCTCTGGTTATTTATGCCAGTATAACCAGTACGTCTGTTGGCGCCCTGTTTATGGCCGGTATCCTTCCCGGTTTGTTAATGGGTTTGGCGCTGATGGCCGGGGTGTATTTTGTTGCGAAACGGCGCAATTATCCCCGTGACCCGCGGGCTTCTTTAAAGGAAGTCTTCAGTAGCTTGCTCCACGCAATTCCCGCGTTGATCTGTCCCTTCATCATCATTGGCGGGATTGGGGCTGGTAAGTTTACCCCGACCGAAGCCGG
The DNA here is from genome assembly GCA_012727425.1 of Bacillota bacterium. Classification (GTDB taxonomy): domain Bacteria; phylum Bacillota; class UBA4882; order UBA10575; family UBA10575; genus Capillibacterium. The sequence goes on along the minus strand of JAAYHQ010000035.1, from coordinate 3,185 downwards.
TGTGGTGGCCAGTGTTTATGCGTTGGTTTTGGGGGTTTTGATTTATAAAGAGATTAAGATCCGCGAACTCCCCGGTATTTTCTGGGAAACAGTGAAGCAGTCGGCCAATGTTCTTTTCATTATTGCGATTGCCGGGTTCTTTGCCTGGTTCCTCAATTATATGCGGATCCCGCAGATGGCGGTGGCTGTGTTAATTTCCTTGACGACCAATCCCGCCCTGCTCTTGCTGATCATGATCGGGATTTATCTGATCTTGGGTTGTTTTATTGAAGGAACGGCGATTATGTACATGACACTGCCGATCTTTATGCCGATCGTGGCCCGGCTGGGGGTTGATCCTATCCAGTTTGGGGTGGTCACCGTCTTGGCGTTAATGACCGGCATGATTACGCCGCCGGTGGGGGTCTGCCTCTATACGGTGAGTGCTATTTCCGGGGTGAATTTCTGGACCCTCTCTAGAGAAGCGTTGCCCTATGTGATTGGCTTAATCATTGTCTTGTTACTGGTGACCTTTATTCCCCACTTTACACTCTGGATACCTTCACTGTTAGGCTATTTATAAGCTGGAAGGAGGGAAAAAGGTGCAAAAATTGCTGGCCGATTACGACCAATTTGAAGAATTCCTCGGGAAGATCCTCCGTTTGTTATGTACCATCCTGTTGGGGACATTACTCGTAATTTTTGTCGCCAATATTATTCTCCGTTATTTCCGTGTTTCCGGTCTGGCTTGGTTTGAAGAGGTTGTCACCTTTTGTTTTGCCTGGATGGCCTTTTTAGGGACAGTCGAGTTGTGGCGAAAAAACAGCCTGTTTAACGTGGATGTAATCACACACCGGTTTAAAAAAGATGGGGCCGTGGCGAAGGTGATCCGGATCCTGATTGGTCTGATTTGTTTGGTGTTTTTTACCATCACTACTTATTACAGCATCGGCTGGATCTCAAGGATAAAATCGACCACGCCGGCGCTGTCCCTGCCTACTAGTTACCTGTATTCCTGTATTCCGGTTTCCATGATGCTGATGGGGGTAATGACCATTCGTGATTTAGCGGATGATCTCTTCATAAAAAACAAAGGCGAAGGAGGGAGATAGATCGCGCTTCAACTCCATTTAGCGGTAAAGATTAAAGATTATTAAACAAAATAAAGGAGGTACTGTCATGCGCAAAAGGTTGTTGACTTGTCTTTTGTTCGTAGTTCTGCTGGTCGTTAGTTTTAGTACATTAACCCAGGCCAAGGTCGTGATCAGGTTTGCCCATTTCACCCCGGAAGATCATCCCGGTCATTTGGCGACCTTGCGGTTTGCCGAAAATGTGGCGAAACGTACCAACGGTGAAATCACTTTTGAGATTTATCCCAACAACGAATTGGGCGCACCTCCGGAAGTGTTGGAACAGACAATTCTTGGGGTGATTGACATGAGTACCCCGACCCAGGGTTCTTTGGATAAGTACTCCAAGAATTGCCTTTAATGAATTGTACTTGGCACTACAGCAGGGATTGGTGCATGGTCAGGAAAACCCGCTTTCGACTATTCTTGCCAATAAACTGTATGAGACCCAGCCTTATTTAGCAATCACCAATCATATTTACTCTTCCCAGGTTCATGTGATCCGGAAAGATTTATGGGACCGGTTGACCAAAGAACAACAGCAGATCATTAAAGAAGAAAGTATCGCCGCCGGGAAATATATGCGTGAATTGGTAATGAGTCAAGAAGAAGACTATCTTAACAAACTAATTGAACTCGGCGTCAAAGTAACCTATCCCGATATCGCCGAATTCCGCGAAGCAATGCAACCCGCATATGAGGTCATCAGTAATTACGCCGGTGCGCAAAACATGAAGGAATTCCTGGAAATGGTCGAACGCTACCGGTAGTAAACCTTGGTGTGAAGGGCTGCCCGCCTTGGCGGGCAGCCCTTTCTTTGCCTCTCGGCAGGGGGAGAATTTGGCGGGCAACTTAAAAACAGGGTGTTTTCATATTTTGTCAACGTAGAGGATGATATTTCGCCCAATGAAGGGGAACGCACCTTCGTGAAGAATGGACCTCCGGCAGGAGGCCGGGTTTCATCGTGGAATTAGTAAATAGAAGAAAAAGTCTTTGGTATAATATGAGTTATAATGATTTTTTTATAGAAAGTAGAGGGGAAAGAATGGGGAAATTTGAAGTGAAAAAAGTAAATTTATACGAAGTTCTTGCTGACAAACTGGAGGAGATGATTATCAACGATTCCAGCATGTTTGGGCAAAAACTCCCCTCTGAAAATGAACTGGCGAAGCAGTTCGGTGTTAGCCGGAATATCATCCGTGAAGCTTTAAAACTATTGCGGGAACGAGGATTAATTGTTTCGCGGATTGGTGATGGTTCTTATGTCTCCAAACCGGAACCGCAAATTTTGACCAATGTCATCAGCCGAATGTTGGTGATGTATGACATCGATGCGAACGATGTCTACGAGATGAGGGTGATGCTTGAATGCCAGGCTTGTTTTTTAGCGGCGAAACGAGTCACGGAAAAGGATTTGGAGATCCTAACGCAAATCAACCGGGCGATGGAGAAAAAACAGGACGATTTGGAGGAACGGGTTAATCTTGATTTGAAATTTCATGAAAAAATTGCCGAGCTGTCCGGTAATAGTCTGCTCCGGATCTTTGTCTGTTCGATGAACCATTTGCGTAAAGTTGTTATTAAACAGGCAATCCAGAGCGAAGGCGGTTCCCAGGATGGGATTGATTATCATGACCGTATTATCGCGGCTTTACGTTCCCGCGATGCCAATTTGGCCGAACAGGTTATGCGTGCGCATCTAAAGGAGTCGCTCCGCCGGCACCAGTGGTTTGAAGCGATAAAAAAAAACCAGAACACGCCGGCGATTAGGTAATTGATTCAATTTTAAACCACCTTCCGGGTTGCAAAGAAAACAGGGTAAACGGTCAATAAAGAAATAAAAAATAAATCGATGGTGTTAAATGAGTATTGTGCAAGTTTTGATGAATATCGCCTTTTTAGGGGGAAAATAGGAACGACAAAAAGCAAGAAAAGTGCGGACATATTTATTCACCTCCCGTGGGCTTGACAGCAGGACAAAACTTCTTTATAATTGATAGAATTTAAAAAACGGTAAGGAGGCTGTTTCATGGCTTATTTTTACGACGAACCGAGTCGAACCTTCAGTGAATATTT
>JAAYHQ010000034.1 GCA_012727425.1 Bacillota bacterium | reverse complement strand
TGTGGTTCCTGCTCCGGCATGTTCACGGCCAACAGCATGAACTGCCTCACCGAAGCGCTGGGCATGGCTTTACCTGGGAACGGGACAATCCCGGCGGTGTACTCGGCCCGGATCCGGCTGGCGAAAGCAACCGGGATGCGCCTCATGGAACTGGTTAAACAAGACATCCGGCCGCGGGCGATCATGACCGCCGATGCTTTCCATAACGCCCTTTCCGTCGATATGGCCCTGGGTTGCAGCACCAACAGTATGTTGCACTTGGCGGCGATTGCCTATGAAGCGGGGGTGGAGTTTGATCTGGACCAGGCCAACGCGATTAGCGCCCAAACCCCCAACTTGTGCCGGTTGGCCCCGGCCGGGCCTCATTTTGTGGAAGACTTGGATGCGGCCGGCGGTATTCCGGCGGTCATGAAGGAACTTTCCCGTAAAGGGCTCTTGAAGGAGGATTGTCTTACCGTCACCGGCCACACCGTTGGCGTTAACATCGCGGCAGCGGAGAACCGGAACCCCAGTGTGATCCGGCCGGTCGACCAGCCGTATGCACCCACCGGGGGGATTGCGGTACTCAAAGGGAACCTGGCTCCCAACGGGAGTGTGGTGAAGCGGAGCGCTGTGGCGGAGGAGATGTTGGTGCACGAAGGGCCGGCCCGGGTCTTTGACAGTGAAGATGCGGCGGTACAAGCCATTTTGGCGGGGAAAATCAAAAAGGGTGATGTGGTTGTCATCCGCTATGAAGGCCCCCGCGGCGGTCCGGGAATGCGGGAGATGTTGATGCCCACTTCCGTATTGGCCGGGATGGGTTTGGACGCCGATGTGGCTTTGATTACCGACGGCCGCTTCAGCGGTGCCACCCGCGGGGCCAGTATCGGCCATGTTTCGCCGGAGGCGGCGGACGGCGGGCCGATCGCCTTTGTCCAGGATGGAGACCGTATTGCCATCGATATGATCAACGGGACGTTGACGTTGAAAGTGGACGCGGCAGAGCTGGCGCGGCGGCGGGAAGGCTGGGTCGCACCTCCACCTAAAATTAACCAAGGTTATCTGGCCCGCTATGCCCGTTTTGTCTCTTCCGCCAGCGAAGGGGCGGTTTTAAAGCTTTAAAGATTTTCAGATATAAAGATTAAACTTAACCGGTGACCGCGCCCGGCGAGGGGGCTTGGGGCAAACGCGGCGTTGAGAAAGGAGCGGCCAAGGAAAGGCCGGAAAACCGGGAGAAAAGGTGGTGTGTGGAAGTTGCGTTTAACCGGTGCGGATATCTTAATCGAATGCCTGCTCGAACAGGGTGTCGATACAATCTTCGGCTTTCCTGGCGGTGCGGTTTTAAATATCTATGACTCGTTGTATAAATATAGGGATCGGATCAAGCATTATCTGACCTCCCATGAACAGGGGGCGGCCCATGCCGCCGACGGTTATGCGCGGGCTTCGGGGAAGGTCGGGGTCTGCTTGGCCACTTCGGGTCCGGGCGCGACCAACCTGGTGACCGGAATTGCCACGGCCTACATGGATTCTATTCCCCTGGTGGCGATCACGGGTAATGTGGCTTTAAACTTGATCGGCAAGGATAGCTTCCAGGAAGTGGACATCACGGGGATTACCATGCCCATCACCAAGCACAATTTCATGGTCAAGAGGGTTGAGGACTTGGCGGACATTGTCCGCCGGGCGTTCCAGATTGCCCGGGAGGGGCGGCCGGGGCCGGTCCTGATCGATATTCCTAAGGACATTACGGTTCATGAGTGCGAATATGAGCCGCGCGTCATTGGTCCGATCGAGCATAAAACCGTGGTGACCAACGGGGCCATTGAAAAGGCGTTGGCGTTGATTCATGACGCCGAAAAACCCATGATCTACGCGGGCGGCGGGGTGATCGCCGCTGACGCGGCCGCTGAACTCTATGAGCTGGCCGAGAAGATCAACGCCCCGGTCACCTTGAGTCTTATGGGGATGGGGGCCTTTCCGGCCACCCATGAACTGTATACCGGGATGATCGGGATGCACGGGACCAAGGCTTCCAATCTGGCCGTGACCCAATGCGACCTTTTGATTGCGGTTGGGGCCCGGTTCAGCGACCGGGTGGTCAGCAAGGTGGAACGCTTTGCCCCGAAAGCGAAGATTCTGCACATTGATATCGACGAGGCCGAGATCAACAAGAATGTGCGGGCGGCCCACTACATTGTGGGTGACGTCAAAGCTGTCTTGGCCAAGCTCAATCAAGGGATTCGCGCCAAGGACCGCACCCCGTGGCTTAACCAGGTCATGGCGTTAAAAGCCCAGAAACCCCGGGCGGAACATAATGGGAGGTTAACGCCCGGGTGCGTTCTGGAAAAGATTTATGAGCTGACCGGCGGGGAGGCGATCATCACCACCGAAGTGGGGCAGCATCAGATCTGGACCGCCCAGTACTATAAGTTCACCCGGCCCCGCACCTTGATCACCTCCGGCGGCCTGGGGACCATGGGGTTCGGCTTGGGTGCGGCGATCGGCGCTTCCGTTGCTTTGCCGGGGAAACGGGTGTTCAATATTGCCGGCGACGGCAGTTTCCGCATGAACCTGAATGAGCTGGCGACGGCGGTGGAATATAAGCTGCCGGTCATTGTCGTCATCATGAACAACCATGCCCTGGGGATGGTCCGGCAATGGCAGAGTCTCTTTTACGACAGCCGTTACTCCCAGACCACCCTGGACCGCCAGACCGACTTTGTGAAGGTGGCGGAGGCCTTTGGGGCGGTTGGTTTTAACTTGACAGCGCCGGAAGAGGTGGAAAAAGTCCTCAAGGAAGCGCTGGCCTTGGATCGTCCGGTGGTCATCAACTGCGAGATCGACCGGGACCATAAGGTCTGGCCGATGGTCCCGCCGGGGGCTGCCCTGGAGGACGTGATTGTCGATGAATCCGACCTGGTTAAGAATTGAGCGGGAAGATCGGCGGCCCGAAAGTTAGTCGGTTGCCGATTAACTGCCGATTAACGTAAAGCAGAGTGGGTTGACGGAACAACGGGCCTGTTCTATAATGGACCTGACAATTGCATATTTTACCTCTTAAGGTGCCATAACGGCTTAATAGGGAAACAGGTGCAAATCCTGTACGGTCCCGCCACTGTGAGAGGGGAGCTTTTTGCCAAGCGCCACTGGTTGCGACCGGGAAGGTGGCAAGAAGCGATGATCCCGAGTCAGGAGACCTGCCTTAAGTTGTAGTCACTAACCTACGGAGGATAGGGGGTGATGGCCGCTTGGTTGGCAAAAACCTTTAATCCGTTGTGGTTAAAGGTTTTTTTTATCGCATGGGTGGCAAAAATTGCCATACCAATTTACAAGGAGGTTTGCTTGGGATGAAACGTTTTGTTAGGCTCTTCGCCAACTTACTCCTGCTTTTGCTGGTGTTTACAGTTCTGCCGGCTGGGGCGACGGCGGCCGGGCCGTTTGACGAAGAACTGGTTGTGACCGCGACGAAAATACCGCAACCCATTACCGAGGTGCCGGGTCTGGTCCAGACGATCGAGGCGGAAACGATTGCGGCGGATCCGAATCAAAGTGTGACGGAGTTGCTGCTTCAAGAGGGCTTTACCGTTTCCACGCATGGCGGCGATGCTTCTTATGCCAACATTCAGTTGGGTGGTGCCGCGGCGGAACAAACCTTAATTATGGTTGATGGGATTCCGCTTTATGGTGGTAACATGGACCAAGTTGATTTAAGTTCCTTCCCGGTAGCCGGGGTTGAAAAGATCGAAGTGGTACACGGTCCTTTGTCGGCGCTTTATGGCGCGAATGCCCTCGGTGGTGTGGTCAATATTATCCCCAACCTCACTGGCGAACCGGCCGAGCGCTTTTCTCTCAGTGGTGGTTCTTTTGGTGCCGGGCGCGGCAGTCTCCAAATTGCCCGTGAACGTTGGGGGCTGGCGATCGGTGGGGCGCGAACCGACGGCCATCGTCCCCATTCGGCGGCTGAACGCTACGATCTGGCGGCCCAAATCAATCTAGTTCAGCATGAATCTGGTCTTATCAAGTTCTACGGCGGGTACCGGGTGAAAAACGCGGAGCTTCCCGCGTCCGCGTATTGGCCGGGATACGGCAACCAGGAAGATGAGTATTTATTCCTGAACTTGGTGGGAAAAAGAGAATATAGTAACAATTCGTGGACGGCCAAGCTTTCCTACCAGAGTTGGGATAATTATTACGAAGGAATAAGTGATTATTCTCAAGAGCAGGACCGTCACCTTTCTACCCGGTGGAGTTCGGACTTAACCTTCCGGCAGGATCACGGGACGCACCGGTTTTTGGCCGGTTTGGCCTTTAATTATGATCATATTGACAGTACGAAGGTGGGAAACCGTGCGCGACGCGCCTTTGGCCTTTATCTCCAAGACCTTTGGGACCTCAATGATGCCCTGCTGCTCCACTCCGGTTTGCGCTGGGATTGGCTTGAGCAACACCGGGCCCTTTCCCCCCGGGTCGGTTTAACCTGGTTTCCGGGGGACCGTTTGACCTTCGGCCTTAATTACGGGACCGCTTTCCGGGTTCCGACCATGAATGACCTCTATTCGGAATGGGTGGAAGAGAATCCCGAACTCAAACCGGAAAAAGGCAGCAGATGGGAGTTGATCGGTCATTGGCAGGAGGCGGAGTGGTCGGTTACGGCCAATCTTTTTCTCGCGCAGCTAAAGGATGGGATCGTTTGGCTTGATCCGGATGGTGATTGGATATATAAACCGGAAAATATCAAGAAGATCAGGACGGTGGGTTTCAACCTGAACGCCAGGCGCGACTGGGGGCCAATCAAAACCAGTCTTGGTTATGCCTTCGTTAACCAAAAAGGTTGGGATGACGTTGCCCAAGCGTATACCCGGGATTTAAACTTCTTTGGGCAACACCGGCTCTATTTGAAAGGCCAGGCCACCGTCGGGCGGGTAACTCTGAACACCGGGTGTCAGGTGGTGGGGCGACGCCGCGATGAGCGGTTCACATACGGGAAAGAACCAGGAAAAATGCCCGACTATTTTCTCCTCTCCGCCGGGCTTCGGTATCAATTGCGGACAAACTATGCAATCAGCCTTGAGGTGGAGAATCTGACCGATACCCAATACCAGATCCAAGAGGGTTACCCCATGCCGGGCAGGAACTTTAAGTTAACGTTCAGTGGCAGTTATTGAGGTGTTTTCCATGTTTTTTAAGTCGTTGCTCCTCTCCATCTTAATTCACTTGTTACTCTTAAGTTGGGCAGGCGCTAGCCTGCCCTTCCTTACGCTGCGGATCAAGACGGGGACTTTTCCCGACCGGCCGGTCGAGTACCGGACCATTACCCTTGTTGAAATACCGTCACCATCGGTGGTACTTGGGGTGGAGTCTTCCGCACCGTCGCGGGTAAAAGCAACCGCAAGTTCACCGGCAGCAAGCCCCAAGCAATCAGCGGCCCTTCCGGCCGGCGGTGCGTCTTTGGCGTCCCCGGCGCAAGGACCAGCGGCGCCACCGCCGCTCCACGCCGGGAGCGACCCTGAATCCGGAGAAGCGCCGGCCGTCCCTGTTCAGCCGGTCGCCCCGGCCGGGCCTGGCTTTAGTCCTTCCTGCCAAGACCGGCCGACGGATCTTCCGTTACCGACGGAAGCGGTAGAGGAGGAAGAACCGGGAGCCGAAAGGGAAGCGGATCCAGCAGAAAAATTGTCCGCAAAGGGCATCCCCGTTCCCGCCAATGACGCCATCACCACGGGGGAGGGGGTGCCCTTGAGCGGTGTGGGGAATGATCCCCACCCTGAGTTTATGCTTCCTTCCGTTGCTGGTTCAGACGGCAATTTAAGCCGCGGTGAAAAAACTGATCATCCGGCCGGTTTTGAAACCAGTTCCGATCCCAAACTGGTCAAAGTCTTTCACACCGATCCGGTCTATCCCCGGGTGGCCCGGCGGCGGGGCTGGGAAGGGACGGTCTATCTTGCCCTGCGCCTGGCGCCGGACGGAAAAGTTAATGCCGTCGAAATCACCTCGTCTTCCGGTTATGATCTGTTGGATCGAGCCGCGCAGGAAGCGGCTGGACAGTGGTGTTACGCCTGGCCGGATGGCGAGCAGCCGCCGGAGGGTGAAGTGGTGATTACGGTTAAAATCCACTTTCAACTGGAGAAATAATACCTGTGACTTTTGTAGTTAGATGAGAGTCACATGTCTGATGGAAAAATTTCTGGTTACTGAAGCGAAAACATTCATGGAATGCAGGTTGGACCGCTTCCGGAGAAGGAGATCGAGGCATGGCTGGCCGCGGCCGGACTGCTTCCTTGAGAAGAATTAAAGAATGACGATAGGATCAGGAGGGGAAGGAAAATATGGAATAAAAAAGGTTTTTTGTTAATGTACAGAATAACCAAAATTAGTAATATATGTATAACGGAGGTCAAAATTCATGAGTAGCCTTAAAAAGCAAAGGAAGTTAACCGGAGGGAAAACAGAGCCAAGCCGCCGTCCTGTGCACCGTTGGTGCCCAGGACGTTTTTTTTTGCGGTAAGGTCTTTTCGTAAAAAACAACCGGACCGGTTTTCGGTAAAAAAAGTTGGCAAACGGTTATTGACATTAATACAAATATGTATTAAAATCAAATACGTAAAGATTACAAATTGGAGGGATGCTTAATGGAAAACAAATTACCATTGATTGGTGACAAGTTCCCCAAGATCAGTGTGAAGACGACCCACGGGCCAAAGACTTACCCCGATGATCTGGCGGGGAAATGGTTTGTCTTCTTTAGCCACCCGGCGGATTTCACTCCGGTTTGCACCACTGAGTTTGTTGCTTTTGAAAAACGGGCGGACGAATTCCGGAAGCTGGGGGCCGAATTGGTCGGACTCAGTATCGACCAGGTCTTTTCCCACATTAAATGGGTGGAGTGGATCAAAGAGAAACTGGATACGGAGATCTCGTTTCCGGTGGTGGCCGATGATACCGGCGAGGTTGCGAAGCAACTCGGTCTGATTCACCCCGGCCAAGGAACCAACACGGTACGGGCGGTCTTCATCGTTGATCCGGAGGGGACCATCCGGGCGATCCTTTATTATCCGCAAGAACTGGGCCGGAACATGGATGAGATCTTGCGGATGGTCAAAGGACTACAGGTGGCCACGGAAAACGGCGTTGCTTTACCCGCTAATTGGCCGAACAACGAATTGATCCGGGATGAGGTGATTATCCCGCCGGCCACGGATGAGAAGACCGCGAAAGAGCGGAAGGCAACCTATGACTGTTATGACTGGTGGTTCTGCCATAAGAAACTTTCATAGTAATTTGCCAAAAGAACAACAAACGCAGGGGGGCGGTGCTTGACCGGCCCCCAACTCCTTTTTCCGCTAAACCCGGTCAACCGGGGAAGCGCCGGACACACCTCCACATTGGCGGTGGTCTTCTTGGGCAATGGCAACTTGAGACCGGGGTTGGTCTGTGTTAAGATTAGGGAAGAAAGATGAGCAGTCCCGCTCGAACCGGGGACGGGCGCGATCAGGATAAGACGAGAAGGTGAGGGAAGAACATGGGGATGAATTTGCAAGCAATCTGTGATGCTTTGGACCGGGTGGGGATCCGCCCGACCCAGCAGCGGATTGAGATCATGAAGTACCTGGTCAAGCACCGGGTACATCCGACCGCCGAGATGATTTATGCCGAATTGAAGCAGACCATTCCCACTTTCTCGAAGACGACAGTCTACAACACATTGAAACTTTTGGCGGAGAAGGGGGTCGTCTTGGCGCTGGCGACCGATGAGGACCAAGTCCGGTACGAAGCGAATTTAACCCCCCATGGCCATTTTAAGTGCGTCCGCTGTGATGACTTGTTTGACCTGACGATTGCGGATATGGCCTCTCCGGGTGACGAGATCGAGGGCAATCTGGTCCTGGAGTATCAGGTGCTGGTGAAGGGGGTATGCCGTCGATGCCGGACGGCGGAAAACCCGGTTCTTGATTAAACAGGAAAATAAGGAAACGACCGTTTGTCTCCAGTCTAAAACCCGCCATTCGGCGGGTTTTGTTTTCAGTCGAGACCCGATCACGACGGGTCTTTTTTGATTTAGCCAAAGTGTGGACCGGGATTAACGGTTACCGGCGGCTGCAGTCAGGCGACGGTCTTCGCGAATGGCTTTGAGTGTCCGCCAACCGCCGCTTAAGTTCCTGGCCTTAAAGCCGTTTTGGATCAGGAGGCGGGTGGCCAGATAGGAGGTGAGGCCGACCGTACAGTAGACGATAATCTCCTTCTCCTTGGGCAGTTCATGGAGGCGCTGGCGGAGTTCGGCCAGGGGGATATTCAGCGCCCCGTCAAGGGCCCCGGCAGCAAACTGGCTTTTAGTCCGGACATCAAGCAGGAGAAAATCCGGATTTTCCTGGTCCAGGACTTGGTCCCAGGAGACGACCGGCAGATCACCACGGATGATGTTCCCCGCGACATAGCCGGCGATGTTGACCGGGTTTTTTGCTGAAGAGAAAGGTGGGGCGTAGGCCAGTTCGAGGGCGGCCAAATCATCGACGGTACCGCCGGTTTTCATGATGGCGGCGATGACGTCAAGGGTCTTATCGACATTTTGGGCCCCAACCACCTGGGCGCCGAGGATCCGCCCTTCCGGGGTGAACAACAGTTTAATATCGAGGGGAGTGGCGCCGGGATAATAGCCGGCATGGGAGAGGGGATGGACAATGGCGGCCAGATATTTTTGCCCGCTGTGTTTTAAGAAGTCTTCGGTCAGGCCGACGGTCCCGGCGGCCAGGGCAAAGACTTTGACGATGGCCGTCCCGATGGCCCCCTCGTATTTTACCGGCCGGCCGCAGATGGCATCGGCGGCCAACCGGCCTTGGCGGTTGGCCGGTCCGGCCAGGGGAACATAGGTTTTTTCACCGGTGATCCCGCTTTCCACCTCGATGGCGTCGCCGACCGCGTAAATATGCGGATCGGAGGTCTGGAAAGAGGCGTTGACCCGGATTGCGCCGTTGGTGCCCAGTTCCAAACCGGCCTCTTTGGCCAAACGGGCCTCGGGGGCCGCGCCCACCGCGATGACCGCCAGGTCGTAGGGGATTCGTTCACCATTACTGAGGAGCGCCCAGTTGCGGCCGTCCTTTTGTTCCACGGCGGACAGGGCGGTCTGTAAATAGAGGTTGACGCCGTGGGCCCGGAGGTGGAGATGGAGGGGGGCGGCCATCTCCGGGTCGAGGTTGCGCGGCAGGACCCGGGCGGCCATTTCCACCAGGGCAACGTCGAGACCGGCGGCGACCAGGTTCTCGGCGATCTCCAGGCCGATAAAGCCCGCCCCGACCACCAGGGCCTGCCGGGGTTGGCGGTCACGGAGAAAGGCTTTGATCCGGTCCGTATCGGTGACGTCCCGCAAGGTAAAGACGTTGTCACCATCGAGTCCGGGGATGGGTGGACGGATCGGTGCGGCCCCGGGTGAAAGTAACAAAACATCATAGGTTTCTTGGTAAACCCGGCCGGAGACCAGCTCTTTTACTTCGATCAGTTTCTGGTGGCGATTGATCTTGAGTACTTCATGCCGGGTCCGGACTTCAATATTATACCGTGTCCGCAAGCCGTGGGGGGTTTGGACAAAAAGGTTGTCCCGCTCGGCGATGACATCCCCGATGTAATAGGGTAATCCGCAGTTGGCGTAGGAGATGTACCCCCCGCGTTCGATCAGGATAATCTCGGCCTGTTCATTGAGGCGCCGCAACCGGGCCGCCGCGCTGGCGCCACCGGCGACGCCGCCGACAATTACGACTTTTTTCTTCAACTTCCTCACCTCGAATGCATATTTTATTTGTTGTCCCGCCAGACCCCGCGTCCTGCGGTGGCCGGGGATTGGGGTTCCCAGGGTTTTACCGGCAGAAATCTTTTGATAATGGCAGCGAAACTGCTTCTTATGGTCAAAATATCGGCGGTTCATAGGCAGATCTTTCGGTTCTGTTGACCACAAAAGCAGGGTTCCGCCTTCTTTTACCGAAAAACAATGGGAAGCATGGTTATCCCTAGCCTCATTATACCTTTTGCCGGGACCAAAGAGAACGGGGAAACAGGGAAAACTAGAATCCGAGGTGATAACAGGGTGGATTTTTGGCAGTTGATCGAGGGAAGAAGAAGCATCCGCAAGTATAAAAGGGATCCGGTGGAGCCGGAAAAAGTGGCGAAAATCTTGGAAGCGGCGCTCCGCGCCCCTTCGTCGCGGAACTTAAAACCTTGGGAATTCATTGCGGTGACCGAGCCCGCGCTGCTGGCGCAACTGGCCAAGGCGCGCCAGCATAACGCGTTTCTCAAAGAGGCGCCCCTGGCGATTGTGGTCTGCGCCGACCCGGCCAAATGTGATGTTTGGGTTGAGGACGCCGCGATTGCCACCACTTTAATCGGACTGGCGGCCACGGCGTTGGGGTTGGGCCATTGCTGGCTCCAGATCCGTAACCGAGACCATAGCCCGGAACAAACCGCCGAAGAATATGTCCGTGCGGTGCTACAGATCCCGGCTCATCTTAAAGTCGAGGCGATCGTGGCCATCGGTTACCCCGCCGAAGAAAAGGCGGGCCACCCCCGCACCGGGTTGGCCTTTGACAAGCTCCACCACAATGTTTACGGCCGGCGTTTTACGGGACTGCCTTGAAACCCGGCGGCGGGCTCTGGTTGGCACCGGACGCCGCCGGCCAAACCGCGCCAGACCGCTTATTCACCGACCGCCGGGCCCGAACGGCCCGGCCCTTTTTTGCCCGCGCCAAGTTACGGCCGCCGTGCGGTGGGGAAAGGGGAGAAACGCGGCGCAAGCACAGAAACGGTAATCTTCGGGAGGGGCGGCCGGCAGGAAGCCCGCCATGGTAAAATTTCATTCGCACGGTGCGTTTTTTGCGAAAAGCTCTTGCCAAGATGTACTGATCCTGGTATTATTTGTTTATTCAAATCAGACTACTTACGGGAGATGACCGGTTTGGGGAGACGAACAAAGATCGGGAAAAAAATCGGCTATTGGTTTGGGGTCTTGAAGGCAACCGCCTTTTCCACCTATAAAGAATGGGCGGCTTACCGCAGTCAAATGGCGATCTCCATCTTTGTCGGTCCGGTTTTTTTTCTGATCCAGCTCTTTATCTGGCGGGCGGTCTACGCCACACGGACCACCCTTAATGGGCTGACCCTGGAGCAGATGCTGACTTATTACGGGATCGTGGCGGTGATTGGCTATCTGACCTATGATTCCGCCGATTGGGACCTCCAGTGGCTCATCCGCAACGGAAGTTTCTTGACGTATATGCTCCGGCCGGTCTCCTACTGTTTTTTGGCCTTCGCGCAGAAGATCGGCCATCGGCTCCTGGCCCTGTGGGTGGAGATCATCCCGGTGGGCCTGCTCTTTCTTTTTGTGTTCAAGATCCGGCTGGTCCCGGCGGAACCGGGTTGGGCGCTGTTTTCCCTTGGTTTAAGTTTTGTCTTGGTGTTTTTGACCAACTACTGTATTGGTATTACCGCCTTCTGGCTTACGAAAACCGAAGGGATCCGCCGGGCCTTTCTGACCTTACGGAATCTGTCAGCTGGAATGCTGATTCCCCTGAATTTTTTTCCGGCGTGGATGCAAAAGCTCCTCTTCTATCTGCCTTTTCAGTTCATCACTTACGTTCCGACCCGGGTTTTCATCGGCCACTATGAGTTGGCGGGGATCAGTCTGTCCATTCCCCGGGTGGTTGGGTTGCAGGTGGTTGCGACCCTGGTGATGTTGGTGGTCGCCCGGTTGCTTTGGGCTTGCGGGATCAAGCGGTTTACGGGGGTGGGGGCGTGAAAAATAACATCCGGATTTACCTGGTGGGCGCCAAAACGGCGTTGGCCAGCCGGATGGCCTACCGGGGTGATTTCTTCATGAGCATGTTGATCATGTTGCTGGTGGAGATGGCCGCCCCTGTGATCACCATCTTGATCTACCAAAACGGGGCTACCTTTCCCGGTTGGAACATGTACGAAGCTTTGCTGATCCAAGGGGTTTTTCTGTTGGGCAAGGGGATTGCCTACCCGTTCTTCTTCGGGATCGTCTGGAACACGATCGAACGGGTGCAGAATGGCACCTTTGATTTATTGTTGATAAAGCCGAAATCCGTGCTTTTCATGGCGATTGTCACCGGGTTTGACGCGGAGGATCTGGGCAAGCTGGTCGGCGGGGTGACCCTCTTTACGCTGGCGTTGAGCCGTCTGCCGGCCCCGGAGCCAGGCGCCTGGCTGCAGTTTATGGTTTTGTTTACCATCACTTTGATGGTGATGTTTGGTTATGGTTTGGTCCTGGCGGGTTTGGGAATTGTGTGGATCGGTAATTTCCGCGTTTATGAGATCTTTGAATCTATCACCAGTTTTGGTCTGTATCCGACCGCGATCTTTTCAAAATCGCTCCAAACCATCATTACCTTGGTTATCCCTGTGGCGATTCTTGGTTCGGTCCCGGCCACGGTTTTGCTGGGGCGCCCTTCGCCCGGCACCCTTGGTGCGGTGGGGGTCAGCCTTCTCTTTCTCCTGTTTAGTTTGGGGTTTTGGCGGTGGATGCTCAAAAAATATACAAGTGTGGGTGGCTGAGATGCTGATTTCCGTAAAAAACTTGACCAAGGTTTATAAAACCTACCAACGGGGCAGTAGCTTTAAAGAGACGGTTAAGAGTCTGTTCGTCCGGAAACCCCTTTATGTCCATGCCCTGAAGGGAATCTCTTTCGGAATCGAAAAGGGCGAGTTGGTGGGGTTTTTAGGACCCAACGGGGCCGGAAAGTCGACGACGCTTAAGATCTTAACCGGCATTCTTTATCCTTCCGGCGGGACGGTTGACGTGATGGGTTACATTCCTTGGCAAGACCGGAAAAAGTACGTGGCGAAGATCGGCGCGGTTTTCGGGCAGAAATCACAGTTGTTATGGGATATTCCGCCGATTGATGCCTTTTATCTCAATAAAGCGATCTACGTCATTCCGGACCGGGAATTCCAGCGGATCATGGCGCACATGGTGGAACTGCTGGATCTGAAGGATGTGATCCGCAAACCCACCCGCCAACTCTCCCTCGGTGAACGGATGAAGTGTGAATTTGTCATGGCCATGCTCCACCAGCCGGAGATCGTTTTTCTGGATGAACCGACCATCGGTCTGGATGTGATCGCCAAGGATAAGATCAGGGAATTTATCCTGGAAATGAACAAAAAAGGCGTCACCTTTATCCTGACGACCCACGATTTAAGCGATATCGAACATCTGGCCCGCCGGGTTATTGTGGTGAACCACGGGGAGATAGTGTTCGATGATACGATCACTACCTTGCGCCGGCACTGGGGGGAGAAAAAGATCATTGCCGTCTCGACGGTTTATCCCCTCCCCGACCTGACGCGGCCGGGGGTGACGGTGACCAAACGGATCTCCGACTACCAGGCCGAGCTGGAGCTGGACCTGGCCGTGTATGAGCTGAACAAGTTCATTGCCTTGGTGAACAAGTCCAGTACCATCCGGGACCTCTCGGTCCAGGAACCGCCGATTGAGGAGACCATTAAAGTTCTGTATAAAACATGACAAGAAAAGCGGTTGGGCTGGTTGGGATCCGCTTTTGGGGAATTTAAAGTTCAGGACAGAAGGAAAAGCTCCGGCGATGCTGCCGGTGCCTATTTGGCCTTCATCCGGTTACAGCAGTAGTCGAAGAGGAAGCCTTTAAAATAAATTACATTCCGGTTTAAGAAACCCGTGTCCATCAGGGTGAAATAATCGGGGGAGAGGACCGAAAGCACAATGGGGGTCTCTTTTTCCACACCTTCTTTTACATAAAAAGTTAAATGAAACAGGGGTTCAACCCCTTTTTCTAATAGAAGCGCGGTTAAATCAGAACTTTCTTCCACCTTTTCGGCGAGGGCAAGACAGGTCAGAAGTTGGCTTTTGGCGTCGCCGGTGATTTTGACCATTTTTTCCGAATCCGGCACAAAGCAGTCTTCCGCGCGGAAAAGAAAGATCTCCTCCGCCTTTTCCACCATGGCCAGGAGATTTTTCTTGGTCTCTAAAGTGTGCCGGAAAATCCGGTGTAATTTTGCGATGTTCAGTTCATCGTCTTTACACTCCAGTAAGTATTCGCCCAATTGAAAACGGTCGGAGATCGAGAAGTACTCCCTGCTCCCGTCACGGAAATAGATATACCCCTCGATCCGATCCTGGTTGGGGACGTACCGGTTGGGGTAAGATTTGGCCTCCTGAAGGACCTTCCAAACTTCAAAGAGAACTTCCGGGTTTTCCAACACCGCCTGCCCCCAGCGTTCATTTGTAATCTCGATCCGGATGGGGGTATTTTTTTCAATCAACCGAAAGACCTCCTCACGGTCGTCCACGATGACAAGCTCGTTGGTGCGGATCTCGAAACCAGGAAAGACGCTTAGGAAAACGCAGAAGAACAAAGTGAGGGTCAGAATGAGTCCGAGGGTGACAGTGAAATAACGCATGTTTGCTCCCTTCCGTTATCCAAGGTTAAAAAGGAGGAAAATTGTTGTCCCCGTATGCGCGGCGGTTCTGATGATGAGGCGCCCGCCGTGCAGTTCCATGATCTTTGCGGACAAAGGCAACCCGAAACCATGGCCGCTTTGGGCACTGCCAATCAGTTCGGGGCCCAACCCGGCGATGCGCTGGTTGATTTCCTCCAGCCGGCGGGCGGGGATCCCCCGGCCGTAGTCGCGGATCGCGACGGCGACTTTTTTCTTTCCTTGGTACAGATGAAGATCAATGTTCTCGGTTTTGCTGTGGTTGATCGCGTTATCAACCATGTTCAGAATCACTTGTTTAATCTTGTCCCGGTCAAGCTCCAGCCACACCTTTTCCTTGGTAAACAGGTTAAGGGTAATCCCGTATTTGCTTGCTTTATACTTCATGATCTGTAACGTTTCCCGTAACAACGCATCCAGATCGGTTGTCTTTTTGTCCAGGTTTAAGGTAAAGGTCGTCTGCATGGAGGAGCTCAAAATATCGTCGACCATCCGCAGCAGCCGTTTACCCTCGCTCACGATGTATTTTACGCATTCCTCCCGTTCCCGGGGGGAATCGATTTTTGTCAAGAGGTCGGCATAGCCGATGATAGTGGTTAATGGGGTGCGGAATTCGTGGGTCATTTGGTTAAAGAAGTTTTTCTGTTTATTCTTTTCAACCTGGAGATTTTCGATGAGGGTCCTTATTTTTTTGGTCATCTCGTTAAAGGCGGCCGCCAATGCCTCAACCTCGTCGCCACTGGTAATCTCTAGAGTATCGGTGACGCGCCCTTCGGCGAAGGACTGCACGGCCAACTTAAGTTTGTGCAGAGGGATGACAATTTGTCCGGTAAAAAAGGAGAGGAAGATTCCTAAAAGAAAAAGCACGACCAAACCGGTGCTGGCGAGGACGATAAACAGGCGTTTTTTGAGCAGGTCTTCCTCGTACAGCGGGTAGGTAAGGCGCATTACGCCGGTCAGTTCCTTGTCGCAGTAAAAGGGGAAACTGATCAGAAAAATACGGTTCCGCCCCTCTTTTCTTATCGAGTAGTTTTTCTTATCTTCCAGCGCCAAGCGAATTCCCGGGTCATTTAAAAAGCGAATTTTGGCGTTTTCCTTCTCAACGTGGTTGGAATCGAAATAGAGATCGCCTGGCTGGTAATAAAGCTCGGTGCGGAGTTTGACCATGCGGTTTAGATCATGGTTTAAAAAATAGAGTTCTTTCTCCAGAAGCGTTTTTTGTCTGTTGGTCGTCAAGTACTGATTAAGATAGATTTGGAGGAGATAACTATCCTTTAAGAGGTTTTTTTTCACGTTATTCAGTTGATAGCGGTCGATGGTGAAGACGGTGAGCAGCAAAATCAAGACGAAAGTGGGTAAGACGACCAATAGATTCACTTTGATCAGTTTTGCTTTAATGGTTGTGCTCATTGGTCTACATTCAGCTGGTAGCCGACGCCATAAACCGTTTTAATACTCTCTTTGTGTTTGCCCAGCTTTTTTCGGAGTCTTTGGATGTGCATGTCAACGGTGCGGGTATCACCATGATAGTCAAATCCCCACACCAGTTCTAAAAGTTCTTCGCGGCTGAAAACCCGTTGGTGATTTTTCATAAAAAGTTTGATCAGCGCAAACTCGGTCGGGGTTAACTCCACCAATTTGCCCGCGACGTAGAAAAAACGTTGCTGGATGAGTAAACGAAAAGGGCCGACCGTGATTTCTTTTTCGTGTTTGTTTTTTGCTGTAACACGGCGCAGAACGGCTTTAACTCTTAAAACCAGCTCACGGTTGTCGAAGGGTTTGGTAATGTAGTCATCGCCACCGAGTTCCAGTCCTAATAAGCGGTCTTGTAAGGAGGTACGGGCGGTTAAGAAAATTACCGGGATCTTCAGATCCCGGATCCGGCTTTGCAGTTCAAAACCGCTGATCCCCGGGAGCATGATGTCAAGCAAAATTAGATCCGGGATTTCTTTTTCGATCATTTCCAGTGCGGATTCGGCGTCCGCGAAGAGAGCGGTTTCGAAACCCTCTAAAATCAGATTGATGTTAATCAGGTTGGCAATGGCCTGGTCATCCTCGATAATAAAGATCTTCACCTGGAACACTCCCTACCGGTACCGACAATCTTTTCTTCCCATATTTGTAAGTAGCGCTTTTTTGCTTCTGCCGCCATGTAGAAATCATAATCCTTGTTAATGGGGCTTTCTTCCCATGACCAAGCGCCAAGGGGCGTCCGGACAT
Organism: Bacillota bacterium; assembly: GCA_012727425.1. GTDB lineage: Bacteria > Bacillota > UBA4882 > UBA10575 > UBA10575 > Capillibacterium. Next base: position 896 of record JAAYHQ010000034.1, on the reverse strand, counting down.
CCGGCCGGGTGGAGATGCGTTCTGTCAGGTTCGTGTGCAACTGGCCGGCCTCGCGGCCGGTGATAAAATCCATAAAGGCTTTTGCCGCCCGTATACCCCAATTGTTTTTGACCATTGAAACGCAACCAATCTCCCAACCGGCACCGGGGGGAATGATTGAGGCGAGATTAAAGCCGTATTTTCGCATTAACAATTGATCGTGGATGAAGTTGACACCGATGAGATACTCGCCGGTTGCCGTCTTCTGTGCGGTGGTGAAGCCGCTTTTTGTATACTCACCCACATTTTGGTCAAGCTGCTTAAAATAGGCAAAAGCCTCGTCTTCACCCCACAGTTGGACTAAAGAAGCCAACAGGGTATAGCCGGTTCCGGATGTCCGTGGGTCCGGAAGGATAATCTCGCCTTTAAAGAGCGGATTCAGTAAGTCGGTAAAGGTGGCCGGCTTTTCGACGCCGAGCGGTTTAAACTCTTTATCCCAGCGGTTATCATTAATGCCAATCGCGATGGCCCCTAGATAAATCCCCGTCCAATACCGGTCGGGGTTTTTGAACTTTTCGGGAATGACGGCCGCCGGTGGCGGGGCATAACGCATTATCAGGCCTTGTTTCGCGAGGAATTGGTGAGCGTCTGCCGGGCCGCCCAGAATGATATTGGCCTGGGGGGCGGCGGCCTCATTAATAACCCGGTTGAGCAATTCTCCCGTCGGAAGCCGGAGATAGGTGTAATCTACCTTGGTTTTCTCCTTGAAAAGATCAAGCAAACGGCGGCCTTCTTCCTCGTGAAAGGCAATATAGACCACCAGCTTCTCGCCGCGTAAATCGGGATACTTGGCGGTGGCCATTCTGACCTTAACGTTGAAAAAGGCCATGAACACAGCGCTCACCAGGACGGAGGAT
>JAAYHQ010000033.1 GCA_012727425.1 Bacillota bacterium | reverse complement strand
CTGGCTGCTTCCTCTGCTGCCACCGTATCTACTTTGCTCTTTAAGATTTCCATTCCCTCTTGAAACCGGGGCATAGTTAATAGTGTTTGGTTGGCATCGATTAAAAAGGCATCGGCCGTTTTTCCAATACCATCCAGGCCGTCGGTTAAATACGCACTAATTTGTGAAACATTTAAGTATACGATCATTACTCCATTAATTGTGCCCGAATTTCCACTGCTGTAAATGGGGGTGGCGATTAATACGCATTCTTTTCCACTGTGGCTAGAACGGTGGATCGGTGAATTGTTGGTTTGACCAGCGAGGGCTTTCCGAAAGTAATCCCGATTGCTAAGGTCAGTCCGTAGGAAGTTGCTATCCGTGCCAGTGAACACGATTCCTTGTCGGTTCACGATGGAAATCATTTCAAAACCATACCGGGTACATACCCTTTCCAAGTGAGGGATCAGTATTTCTTTGTTTCTTCTTTCCCATATAGTCTCTTCCTCTTCCGTTTGCCACCGGCCATCCTTGTAATAACTGGTTAAACTGTCATAAACATCTCTGGCGGCCGCTATGGTAACAGCCACATTTCTTTGAAGCTCAAACCAGTCCTCCAGGTGGTCCTGTTGCTGTTTATGGAAGATACTGATTTGGGATTCAATGCCATCGGTTAGCGCCTCATCAGCCATCGTCAATGACAACACTAACATAAGTAACATTGGGAGTAGTCCAATCACTAAAAACAAGGCAATCATTTTGGGCATCAACTTCAATCTTTTAAACAATACGTAACCCCTCCTGCCAATATTCGACATCATAAGTTATATATCGACATTATATTACTTTTATTTAAGGCAAAATATATTATTTTTTTGCTAAAAAAATAAGGAAGCAATTGCTTCCTATTGCGCTCTACTTACTTGTGGTTCTTTATTCGTGTTTTACCCTTATTTCGCCAACCACTTTTCGATCAAGGCCGGCATCTCCGCCCGTGCGGCGTTCACGATTTTACCACCGGGCAACGAACTAAGAAAAACCTGGCCGTACCGTTTGGTGATGACTCTTTGGTCCAGGATCACCACTACTCCCCGGTCGGTTTGCGACCGGATTAAACGGCCGAAACCTTGTTTGAATTTGATCACTGCTTCTGGCAGGCTTAGCTGCAAAAAGGGGTCTTTTCCTTCCTTTGCCAGAGCTTCCCACTTCGCTTGAAAGAGCGGTTCGGTGGGTACCCGGAAGGGTAAACGCATAATGACAACGTTCGACAATTGTGGACCCGGGATATCCACCCCTTCCCAGAAACTGTCCATCCCCATTAGTACGGCCTGGTCCGTGGACTGAAATTTTCTGACCAAACGGCTACGGGGTTCGTCTCCCTGCCGAAGAAGCGCGAACCCAGCACGGGTTAGCGTGGGCATAATTTGGGTATAAACCGCGTCCATCTGCCGCCGGTTGGTAAATAATAAAAGGCTGCGGCCACCGGAGGCGCGAATTAAAGCCGGTAGCAGCCCAGTGATGGCTTGCAGGTATTCGGCCTGATCGGGACTGGGCAGATCTTGGCCCGTTAAGACCAGGACGTTGGTTTCGTAGTCAAACGGAGAGTCGTATACGGCTTCCTGACAGCCGGGTTCCGGTAACAGATCCAAACCCAGTTGTTCTTTGATGTAACCAAAATCGCCGGCCACCGTTAAAGTGGCGGAGGTGAGGACCGCGCCTTCCACTTGGGAAAAAAGTTGACGGTAGAGGAGTGTTCCCAAGTTTAAAGGAACCTGGTGCAAGGTGAAACTGCCGTTTTCGCCACCAGCCGCAGGGCGGTAGTTCAACCAGGAGACTGATTGCACATTGCTACCATCCAGGATCCGGGGCAGAAGCGTTGCTACCCTGGTGAAGAAATGGCCTGTTTCGGCTAAAAAATAAAAATCCTCACGGAAGGCCTCTTCTTGCTCTAACCCATCGACAAAGCGGGACAGCTGTGTGGTCCACTGTTTGAGCTCCTTCTGCAGACGAGTGACTTGATTGGCCAAAGCCGGTTCCAGTAATAGATTAGTAGTGAAACGTTTTTTGCGTTCTTCATAGGGCGGTAAATTGGTTTCTGTCTCCAACCCGAAGATCTCTCCTAGAGCAGGAAAAAATGTGTTAAAACAGTTTTGTAGAGAGTGTAGTCCGGGAATCAACTCCTGCTCCAGCATGCCGATCAAACGCTGCATCAAACCTAAATCCAGGATGTTTCCGGTGAGCCTTTGCCGTAAGGAAGGTAGCCAGCCGCGCCCCCATTTTCCCTCCCGGTGTAACAAACGGTGACAAAAATGGTCAATCTCCTTTTGGTCAAGGCGCGCCCCCAGGTGTTCGGCGGCTACTTCCGGTAAGTGGTGGGCTTCATCAAAGATCACCACCTGGTAAGGGGGTAAGACCAGACCATCGGCGGAGAAATCACCGGCTTGGCGCAGAGCAAGGTCGGTAAAGAACAGATGGTGGTTAACGACGACAATCTGGGCGGCAAAGGCCTTTTTACGTGCCGCCAGCCAAAAACAACGGTTCTGGAAGGGGCAATGTTTGCGTAAACAGGTGGCCGCCTCCGAGGTTATTTTCTCTTTTAAGGCCGGAGATAAAGAATAACCCAGTTGTTCGACACATCCGATCTCGTGTGCGGCGGAACGGTAGACCCGCTCGAACCGGCTGTGCATTTCCTTCGGGAGGAGGTCGGGGTTTTGCCGGTAATATAGTAATTTGCGCCAACATAAATAATTGCTCCGGCCGAAGAGGACGGCGGTTTGTAATGGCGAATCCAGCATTTTGTTTAAAAACGGGATCTCTTTTTCGATCAGTTGCTGCTGGAGGTTAATTGTATAGGTGGAGATGACTACCGGACCCTTGAAGTTTTGGTTTTCCTGGAAAGCAAGGTAAACCGGATAAAGGTAGGCCAAGGATTTACCGGTACCGGTTCCGGCTTCAATTAAAGCATAGCCGCCTTCTTTACAGACAGCCCAGACGCGGGCAGACATCGCTTGTTGCGCCGGACGGTATTCAAAGGCCGGCCAACGGGCGGCCAAGAATCCGTTCCGGCCCAGCGCATGGTGGGGCTCAAATTCCGGTTTCATCTTTCTCCTCCTGCCGCCAAACGACGAACAACCGCCAAATTCTTCAGATCATCCTCCGGTTTTTTCTGCGGGGTCTCCAGAATTCCGGTTAAAGAGGTAAGCCGGGGATCGGTCAGGAAGAGGCCAAAGCCCGCCAGCCCAATTTTACCTTGACCAATGTGGGTATGGCGGTCCAGCTTGGACCCTAGTTCACCCAAGGCGTCGTTGAGGTGGAGAAGATGGATGGATTCCAAACCGAAGGTGGATTCGACCTCCATGAGAATTTGGTCGATCCCTTCTTGGGTACGCAGGTCATAACCGGCGGCAAAGGCATGACAGGTATCAAGACAAAGACCGGTCCGTTCCGGCCAAGCAATCGTTTTAAGGATGTCAGCCAGCTGTGAAAGGCGCCCACCGACTTCGGTACCGGCGCCCGCCTGGTTTTCCAAGAGAAAGCGGGTTCGTCCGGGCACTTGGGTGAGAATCTTGACCACACCCCGCGCCACTTTATCCAGGGCGGTCTCCCGGTCTTGCTTACCGGCTTTCCCTGGATGGACCACAAAATAGTCGGCGTCGATCGTGACCGCCCGTTGGTACTCCTCAGTAATGGCTTTGATCGATTTTGCGTAGAGTTCATCCTCCTCCGCCGCCGGATTGGGTAGATAGGACAGATGAACGACCACGGGTCCTAGACCGTAGTCTAGTACCTTTTGGCGAAAAAGTGCCACGTCCTCCGCGGCCAAGGGTTTTTTCTGCCACCCGCGCGGGTTTCCGCTGAAGATTTGAAAAGCGTCACAGCCTAAATCTTTGGCAGCTTGGACCGCCCTGGGCAGACCTTTTCCAATGGAAACATGTACACCAAAACGCATTCAATCCCGCCCCATATTATCTAAGATCTTTAAAAGACGATTATTCTCGATCAGTTTGGTAAAAGAGACCTTCTCGGCCGCAAGTTGTAAGAGGAGAAAAAGAACAAGGGTCAAAACGGTAAAAACCGGATCACCATCCAAAACAACCAGGCCGCCAAAGACGCCGCCTAAGAAATTGGCCCCGGTATCGCCAAGCATGGCGCGGCCTTTTAAATCAGTAGGCAAGTAGGCGGCTACTCCGCCGAGAACTGGTGCCCCCAATAACAGCGTGGGATTGAGTCCCTTGCTCAAATAAGATTTTATCATCAAAAGGACCATGGCGGCCAGGAAAAATTTACCGGCCCGGCCCGGACGCAGATCGAAGAGGTTCACGATATTGGGTGCCAGCGCCGCCACCAGGACCGCAGGGAGCAACATCCATGATTGCCCGGTGGTCAGCCGGACACCGATCCCGAAAACCAGGCTAAAGGTAAAACCAAAAAGGGCCTTGAGACCGCCGGAAGTAAGTTCACCGGCGGATAGCGCCCGAAGATGCTGCCGAAAGCCTTTTTCGGCATCGTTTTTCAAAAGGTCATCGGCCAAACCAAGGAGACCGAAACCGGTAGTCAAAAAGAGGAAAGCATAAAACTCTCCCCGGCTCAGCCCGGAAGTAGAGTAAAAAAAATCATAGCCCAGTTGGACCAGGAACAGCAAGGGCATGGTTAAGGGAAAGACCAGCCCCAACGCGGCCGGGATGGGTTCGCGCCGGTAATTTTCTTTAATAATCCCCTGCCGCCGAAAGAGTTGGGCAAGCAGAGGGAGAACACCCCTTACGCTAAAAAAACCAAGGAGCATCATGAAGAGTATAAGCATTGCTTTCCCCCAGGAGATCATGGATTGATGGTCACCGGGCGGGACTATTGACAATAAAATAGTGGGCAATTGCGGGATGTTGGCAAGGTCGGGGATAAGGCTAATGTGCGAACAACCGCGGCCCCACCGCCCGGCAGATGTGGAGAAACTGTCGGCCCCGGTGGAGAAACCCGGTCAGGTTCCGTCGGGTTTTCCGGTGCGCCATGGCCACCGCCACCTCCTCGATCACCAGACCTTGCCGGGCTAGATCGATGATCATCGCCACTTCTACACCAAATCCCTCTGCAAATTTGCCCCCCAGTGCTTGGAGGGCTTTTTGGTTTAAAGCCCGTTGTCCGGAGAGGGGTGCTGACAAGGTGAGACCGGTCAGCCGGCGGATCACTTGGCGGGCAAAGGCTAAAACAAAACCAAAGCCGCTTTTCCCTGGTCCGTCCGGAAAACGGCCGATCGCCAAATCGGCTCTTCCCTGCGCCACCGCCGCTAAGAGTTTTTGTCCCTCCTGGGCCGTTGCGCCTAAATCGGCGTCCAACAACAATAAATAGGCGCCGCGGACCGCTGCCAGCCCCAGGTTTAAGGCCCCGCCTTTACCCCGGTTTTGCGTGGACCGGATGACAATGGCGCCGGCTTTTTCTGCTTCGCGGCCTGTGTGGTCGGTTGAACCGTCATCGACCACAATAACCTGGGTTACCCCCGGGATTTTTTGGGTGGCCCGCACGGTCTCCGCAATCTTTGCTTCCTCATTGAAAGCGGAGATGAGGACGGAAGCCGTTCCTTCAGTGACCATAAATTCACCTTCCCTCCTGACCGTATGCCAATCTGGGGAGGGCTGTTTTCGGGAGTAAACTCCGGGCCGTCCCTTTCACCCCATAATGGCCGTTCTCGCCGGCCGCCAGGGCGAAAACCAAAGCAACTTGGCCGGGAAGCGTGTCAATATTGTCAATGGTGGAGAGCCCTGCTGTTTTGTACCGGGGAATATAAGAGCCCGTGGCCGCTAGCGGCTCCACACCAACAACAGTGATGCCCCTCTCCTTTGCTGTTTTCGCCAGAACTAGGTCGAGCTGTTCAGCCAGAGCGGTTTCCCCCTCACCATTATAGGTGCCACCGACCAAAATCAAGGTGTCCACGGGTCCGGTCGCTAACTGGTTAATCTGAATTAAATGGTTCGCCTGCAGCGCAGCCAAGATAGGACTTTCCTGACCCGAAACTATTGCGGCGGCGAAGGCACTTAAAACCCGGTTCAACCCGGACCCGTCTTCACCAAAGCCCAGATGGGCCGCCAAAGCCTGCTGTGCGGTGGACGGAGGAGGCCAAAGGGTAATATCGATATTCCGGCGGATCTGGGCTCCTGCCAGTTTCAGCACGCTAACCAGCTCATCTTTCAAAGCCGCCGGCACGGTATGATTGGTTTTGACGATCCCAATCCCCCGGTTGGCAAGGAGTCCGTTGACCAGTAAAGGGAGGACTTCCCGGTTGAATTGCCGCAAAACCTCCAGTTCGAGTTCGCGGTCGGCCAACCCGGCCTGTAAAGCCCTTTTCTCCGCCCTTAAGCGGTCAAATTCCTGCTCCAAATTGATAATCAGTTGCTCCTGCCTTCTCTCCATTTCGTCGTGGTCCATAATTGCACCCCCGATCACGATTCCGAGGCCGAGGGCGAGGAAGATCGCGGCCAGGGAGGAGAGATAATACCGGAAGTCCAGCGGCATCGTAATCGCTCCTAGATCTTCAGAAGAAGTCGTAGTTTAAGCCAAAGGAGACGAAGCCAATCCCAGAAAAACTTATTTAAGGATAAAACCAGAATAAGGGGGAGAAAAGCAGCTAAGCAGATCATAAAGATCTGCCCGCCTTTGATTCTGCTATGGTATAATTTACTGACGCCCCTGGCGTCGACCAAAATTGAACCTACTTTTAGTCTGACCAAAAAAGTACTGGCCATTCCGGGGCGACCCTTTTCCAGAAAGTCAATCATATTGGAATGGGTCCCCACCGCCACGATTAAATCGGCCCCTTTTTCATAAGCCAGGATTAGCGCCAGATCCTCGCTGGTGCCCGGGGCCGGAAATGTTACCGCTTCCAAGTTCAGCCGCTGGATCCGTTCTAAACCCGGTGCCCGTCCATCCGGGTAGGCGTGTACCACCAGTTCGGCTCCGGAGCATAAAGCCTGGTCCGAAACGCTGTCCATATCGCCGATGATCAGGTGCGGCTTCAGACCAAACTCGGTCAAGGCGTCGGCTCCGCCGTCCACTCCGATTAAAACCGGTTTGACCTCGCGGATGTAGGGTAAGATGATCCTCAGGTCTTCCCGGTAGTTTTGCCCCCGTACGACGACCAGAACCTGTTTTTTATCCATCGTGGTCCGGAGCGGGGGCAATTTTAGTTCCCCGAGCACCAGATCCTTTTCCCGTAAGGCATATTCCAGCGTGTTTTGGATAAACTTGTCCAATTCGTGGTTCAAATTTTTCTTTGCTTCTTCGGTGGCCGCTTTGATCCGTTCCGGCGTAAGAATCACGCCCTCCCCCACCAACTCCCCTTGCCGGTAAATCCGGCCGGCTTTGATCTGAAGTTCGGTGGTTTCGGGAAGGGCGTTGAAACAGTCAATCCCCACCGCGTCCAGGATGGGAATCCCAGCTTTACTCAACAGCATTGGTCCCTGATTGGGGTACCGTCCCGTCGTCGACGGACTGGCGTTTACCACCAGCCGCACATGGGCTTTGATCAGAGATTCGGCGGCCACCTGATCCAGATCGGGATGGTTGATGATGGCAATCTCACCCGGTTGAAGTTGCTTGACCAAGTCCTTGGTGCGACTACTTTTTCGTGCTGTTCCCCGAATCTCCACTTTTTGTTAGCCTCGCAATTTGTGATTTAGACGGATCTTGTCGGAAATTTTGGCGATGAAACTGACGTTGGTCGGCTTTCCTTTCTTTTCGTCGACAATCGGCCCCATCAGTTCGTGAAGATATTCGATCTCCCCTTTATTCCAGGCCGTTTCGATGGCAAACCGCATCGAGCGTTCCACCCGGTTTGGCGTGGAATTATACTCCTCGGCGATCCGTGGGTACAGTTTTTTGGTCACTTCATTGATCAGCGATGGTTCCTTCACGCAAAGCAAGATCGCCCGCCGCAAGTAAGTGTAGCCTTTAAAGTGGGGTGGAATCTTGAGTTTTTGTAAAATTTCGGTGACTTCGCGCTCGGTCTGGACTTCTTGCCGCTCCAACGGTGAGACATAGTCGTATTCGGGCTGCGGCTGGGCACCGCAGACCTCCCGGATCCGTTGGACCAAAATCTGCAGGTCAAAAGGTTTAACGATAAAATAGTCGGCGCCCAACTCCACTGCTTTGCGGGTAATGTCTTCATGGCCAAAGGCCGAAAGAATAATAATCTTCGGTCGATTGCTCGTTCTTTTGATCCGTTCAAGGACAGCAATTCCATCTAATTTTGGCATAATCATATCTAGAAGTAAAAGATCCAGTTGGCTGGTTCTTAAGATTTCTAAAGCTTCTAATCCATCATTGGCAACAGCAGCTACGGCGAGATCAGGATAGGACTCTAGATAATCGCGCAAAACTTGGCAAAATTCCAGATTATCTTCGGCTATGCCGATTTTAATCTTCCCTGATGAACTCAATAAGTCCGCCTCCGTTCGTAACTCTTTAATCATAAAATTCGTTAAATAAAGAGAAATTCCTCCAAAACGTTTGTTTTCATGAAGCCAAATCACATATTGTCGTGATTTTTCCTGCTAGGTTTTCTTCCATTTGCAGCATCCATTCGGCAAAGACCGCATAGCCACGGGTAGGATCATTGACAAAAACATGGGTGATAGCACCGACCAGTCTGCCGTTTTGGATGATTGGACTACCGCTCATGCCCTGAATGATCCCGCCGGTTCGCTTCAACAGCTCCGGATCGGTCACCTTGATGACCATACCTTTGTCGCGGACGCTGGTCTGGTGGTAAACTTTTTGGATTTCAATGGCATAGCGGCAAATCTCGCTTCCTGTAACTACGGTCAGCATTTCCGCCGGCCCGGGCCGGACCTGGGCAACCGTGGAAACCGGGATCGGCCGAGGATACCATGGATTGGACAAGCCCTGCCGGAGGGTTCCGAAAATCCCAATCGGGGTATTCCCGAAAATATCCCCAATGATGTCACTATTTCCCGAGAATACGCCGATCTTCTCCCCCGGTTCACCCCGGTTGCCCTGGTTAATCCCGGTGATGCGGGCTGCCACAATCTTCCCGTGGGTTAAAGGCAGTTCCTGATTGCTAAAACCGACGATTTTATGGCCCAAAGCGCCATAGAAGTTGGTTTTTGGGTTGTAATAGGTCAAAGTTCCAACCCCGGCCGCCGGGTCTTCCACATAAAGACCCAGGTAATAACGGGCGGTCCCGTCCTGCCGGTTGGTTCTTTTGACCGGATGAAGCGAACGCTGGAGCGTTTGTCCGTCCCGGATCAACGTTAAAGTTAGCGGTAAACCTTTGGCTGCTTCCTGTTGAATAATAGAGTCCACATCATGGATGCGGTGGACCGCCTGTCCATTAATGGCGATCAGTAAATCCCCGACCTTTACTCCGGCTTCCTCCGCGGGATAAAACTCCTTGCCCCGGTCATCGCGGACCGGGAGATGTCCGGTGACGATCACCCCTTGTTGAGCCACCAAAACGCCGATGGCATGTCCCCCCGGGATTACTTCCGGCATTTTTTCCACCACTAAGTTAACCCGGCGGACCGGAATTCCAAAGAAGCGGATTTCCAAGGTCCCGGTCCCTTCGCGTTCCGAACGGACCATTACTTGCGAACAACTTCCGCTTTGCCCTTGATCCAGTTTTTTGGCGCCATTGGTGCCGATAATACCATCAAAGCGATTGGCTTCCAAATAGATGCTGAAGGGTTTCTTGAGGGAGAGGTGGAAGGTCTGTCCAGGGACGATCCTCAGTTGGTTGGGGAAAAGCTGGATCTTGATCGCTTGGGGTAGAATGAGCAGAAGACAAATTCCAAAGAACAGTGCAAAGCCAATCATTAAAGGTCTTCGATCACGGGGTGGCATCATATCTTCCTCCAATTAAAACCGCAGCTATATGGTGTATTTACTGATAAATTCCCCGTTCGGATCGGCCTTTATACGAAGAAAAAACAAGGGAGTTTGGAAAGAGCATAGGCGGCAACCGCCTATGCTCTTGGCTGTTCTTTGGTTTAGACCACGATGTTCAATAGACGACCCGGGACGTAAATGGTCTTCCGTGGCGTTTTTCCGTCCAATGCCGACTGGATACCCGGAAGGGCGAAAGCCTGTTCTTTCACTTCTTCTTCCGGTGCGTCGACGGCGATGACCAAACGCTCTTTAATCTTACCGTTGATCTGAATAACAATTTCCACTTGTTTTTCAATAACCAGTGCTTCATCCCACTGGGGCCAGGGCTGGTCGTGGACCGAATAGTCACCACCCGAGCGGGACCAGAGCTCTTCTGCCAGGTGGGGTGCGGCCGGAGCCAAGAGCAGGATAAAAGTCTTGGCTGCTTCCTGCCAACTTTCTGTCCCCCACAAAGCCGGTTTGAGCTTTGCCAGCAGGTTGGAAAACTCCATGAGGGCAGCAATATAGGTGTTAAAGGCCAGCTCCTTCAGGTCCAAAGTTGCCCGTTTAATTGTCTGGTGTAGTTTCCGTTGTAAAGTCTCGATCTGGTCGGCGGTGGGTTTAACCTCGCCTTCCACCGGGAATAAGAGCAGTTCCCAGACCCGGTTCAGGAAGCGGTAGCTTCCTTCAATACCCCGGCTGTCCCAGGGCCCGCCCGTCTCCCAACGCCAGCCAAACATCAGATAAACGCGGACGGTATCCGCACCGTAGGTGCGAACCAAGTCATCGGGGGCGACCACATTCCCCCGGGATTTGCTCATCTTTTCACTGTCTTCACCAAGGATGATCCCCTGGTTTCTCAAAACCAACATCGGCTCGTCAAAATTAACCAGTCCGAGGTCACGCATGGCTTTGGTAAAGAAACGGGTATAAATCAGATGCATGCAGGCGTGTTCCACCCCGCCGGTGTAAAGGTCAACCGGAAGCCAATAGGCCGCTTCTTCCGGGTCAAAGGGACGGTCGCCTTCATAATAAGGACTGAGATAGGCGTACTGGTACCATGAGGAGCAGATAAAGGTGTCCATCGTGTCCGTTTCCCTCTGCGCGGGACCGCCACAGCGCGGACAGTCCGTATGCAGAAACGCCGCGTGGTGTTTCAGGGGCGATTCTCCCGTCGGCAGGAACTCAGCATCTTCAGGCAAAAGGACTGGAAGGTCTTCCTCCGGTACCGGAACGGTCCCACAATTCTCACAGTAGACGATGGGGATGGGTGTCCCCCAGTACCGTTGCCGGCTGATCAACCAGTCCCGCAACCGGTAATTGACGGCTTTGCGGCCCAACCCTTTTTCCTCAAGCCAGGCGGTCACCCGCTCTTTTCCTTCTATGGCCAGAACTCCCGTGAAGGGACCGGAATTGACCATCTTGCCGTTTTCAACCTCGGTGTACGCAGCGGTCAAGGGTTCAGGCAGCCCCTCGTCAGGTGTAATGACGACGCGAATCGGCAAGTTATACTTGCGGGCAAAGGCGAAGTCCCGCTCGTCATGGGCGGGAACCGCCATGATTGCTCCTGTCCCGTAGCCCATCATGACGTAATCGGCAATCCAGACCGGGATCTTTTCGCCGTTCACCGGGTTAATGGCATAACTTCCGGTGAAAACGCCGGTTTTTTCCTTATCAACGGCCAAACGCTCAATCTCCGTTTGGCGGCTGGCCGCATACTGATAGGCTTTGACCTGCTCTTTATACTCCTCGGTGGTGATCTTGTCGACCAAGGGATGTTCCGGGGCCAGCACCATGAAGGTCACGCCCCAGAGGGTATCCGGACGGGTGGTAAAGACCGTCAGTTTTTCCCCATTCGGGAGTTGAAAGTTGACCTCGGCTCCTTCACTTTTTCCGATCCAATTTTTCTGCATTGACACGACCCGTTCCGGCCAGTCAATCTGGGAAAAGTCCAGTAGTTCTTCGGCATAATCGGTGATCTTCAAGAACCACTGGTCCAGTTCTTTCTTCACCACCGGCGTTTCACACCGTTCACAATGGCGGTCTTCGCCCCACACCTGTTCCCGGGCTAAAGTGGTGTTGCAGGTTGGACAGAAATCAACCGGCGACAGTTTTTTGTAAGCCAGGCCCCGTTCGTAGAGTTTCAAGAAAAGCCATTGGCTCCATTTATAGTAACCGGGCAGACAGGTGATCACTTCCCGTTCCCAGTCGAAGATAGCTCCCATCGACTTGAGCTGGCCCCGCATCCGCTCAATATTGTCCATGGTCCATTTTTGCGGATGGATATTCCGCTTGATGGCCGCGTTCTCGGCCGGCAGGCCGAAGGCATCAAAGCCGATGGGAAACAGGACATTGTAACCCTGCATCCGCATAAAACGGGCCCGGGCATCGGAAGGAACCATGGCGTACCAGTGGCCAATGTGCAGGTCACCGCTGGGATATGGAAGCATGGTCAGCGCGTAATATTTCGGTTTGTCTTTCCTGATGACTGAACGGTAAAGTCCCGATTCTTCCCACTTTCGCTGCCAAATGGGTTCAATTTTTTGGGGCTGATAACGGTCGTATTTGGTCGTCATGAAAATCCCTCCACTAAAATTTAGACCCCTGGTCAATATGTTGACCAGGGGCGAACAACAGTCGCGGTACCACCCTGTTTCGGCACTCCTTTTGGAATGCCCTCTTTTCCGTTAACCCGGGAACGGGTCAGGATTTTCCTTCCTGAACTTCCGGGGTGAGTTCGGTTCGACTCCAGGTCCGGTTTGCACCACCCACCGGCTCTCTGCGCCCTTCATCCAACCTACTACTCCCCTTCATTAGTTATTAGTTTATATTATGTGTAGTCTGAATTGTCTGGTCGGATTAAACCTTATAAAAGTATAAAACAGAGTGCTTTAAATGTCAAGCGATGGTCGGGGTTAATCTTTTGGCGCCGTACCAGAGATCTTCAAGGCGATAAAAATCCCGTTCGTCCTGGCCTAACAGATGGACAACCAAAAAGCCGTAATCCAGCAGGATCCACCGGGTATCCTGGTCCCCTTCCTGGCGCGCCGGGGTTAACCCCAAGACACCAAGCTTTTCGCGGAGATGATCGGCCAGAGCCTTGAGATGATTAGGATTACGGCCGGTGGTAATTAAAAAATAATCGGTCACGACCGTTAATTCCCGTAAATCCAAAAGAACCGGATTTTCCCCTTTCTGATCGATTAAAGCCGTGTAGGCAGCGGTTAAGATCTTCTCATAATCCATTCAACCTAAACCTCCGACCATGATTTCCGTTGCCATTTATTTCAGTTCGTTTCCTCGGTACCGGATTCACTCAATAAAAGCTGGTTCCGGGCTTCCAACGTCAGTGGATGCAGTAAAAAGCCGGCATCCAAAATATATCTGATCTTCTGGGTATAAATGTACTTTAAAGCCGTGAGGCGGTTTCTGAAGGCCAGTTCGCGCGCCACTTGTGCGGCGTAAAACTGACGGGCCGGTTCGGCAAAGTCGGCGATTAAGATGAGTTCGCCCACAATCCCTAGCTTTGGCGCGCCGGTTACGTGGTAGGCCACTGCTTCAAGCACCGGTTCCTCCGTAAGCTCCCACTCACGTTTTAAAAGCTCCGCACCGACCTGTCCATGAAGTAATACGGGGGCTTTTTCTTCCACCGGTAAAACCGGCAAGTGGTACGACTCAGCTAAAGCGAGCAGTTCAGGACCGTCTTTTTCACGGGCCACATCATGCAGCAAGGCTGCCATCACCACCGGTTCCTCGGGAACTTGGTAATGGCAGGCCAGTTTCCGGGCAAAATCCATCACCCTTAACGAATGTTGCAAACGGGGCGGGGAAAGCGTCCGGCTTAGTTTACGGTTGAGCGTTTCAAGGTTCATATTGACCCCCACAACGAGCGATTAATTCTAGTATATTAATACTTTTTCCACAAAGCTCCGCTTTTCCCTGCCGTCGTCAAGCGAAAAGGGCGGTTGAAACCGGCTCTTTACATTATTTAACTAGGATTTAAGCAAGCCTTTAAACAAAGAGGGTGCCCGGCACCCTCTTCAGTCTGTTTGATTCAGCGGTCGCGCTTCATTGACGATGATCTCCCGGCCGCCAAATTCTTTCCCATTCATCATGGCAATGACCTGTTCCGCTTGGTCCTCCGGGACCTCGACAAAGCCGAATCCCTTTGAGCGTCCGGTTGCCCGGTCTATAATTACCCTGCTGGCCAGGACTTCTGTCGAAGCGGAAAAAAAGGCGGCCAAATCCTCATCCGTAGTGGCCCAGGGCAAATTGCCGACATAAAGGGTCTTGCGCACCAACTTCACCTCGTTTCCGGCCATGAATCACAGCATCTTGCAGGCTCCAAATTATTTTGCCCGCCGGAACAAATATTATTGAAACGAGGGTGCAAATCACGGCCCAATCTTATTCAGGTGTAGAGTTTATTGGCTATAATATACTTCAGTACTTCCGGTTCCAGCCAGTAACGGACGGACTTGCCACGCCGCAGCCTTTCCCGGATGGCGCTGGAAGAGATCCCCACCTCCGGATTATGGAAAAAGACGATGCCCTTACTCTGGGCAGAGGGCTGCCGGTAAGCTTCCAGGGCCGAAGGGACCTGAAGCGGAAAACCAGGGCGGACGCCAACCGCCAGGGTGGCAAGGGAAAAAAGCTGTTCAAACTCGCGCCAACCGGTCAAAGTATTCAGGGCATCTTGTCCCATTAACAGAAACAACTCGTGCTCGGGGTAGGCCTGTTGAAAGTAGCGTAGCGTGTCAACGGTATAGGACGGCGGTTTGCGTTTTAGCTCCACCTCCGAAAAGGTAAAACCGGGGTTCTCCCGAATGGCCAGTTTAATCAAGGCCAAACGGTCGGCAGCGCTAATCTGGGGGCAATGTTTCTTCAACGGCGATTGAGCCGCAGGAACGAAGATCACCTGGTCCAAATTCAGTTCTTCGCGGGCTGTTTCCGCCAGGAGCAAATGGCCCAGGTGGATCGGGTCAAAACTTCCCCCGTAAATCCCAAGGGCCTTCATTGCCGGATCTGTCCGTCTCCATAGATAATATATTTGGTGGTTGTTAAGGCGCTCAGCCCCATCGGTCCGCGGGCGTGAAGCTTTTGGGTGGAAATGCCCAGTTCGGCACCTAAACCAAACTCGTAACCGTCGGTAAACCGCGTGGAGGCATTAACGTAGACGGCAGCAGCATCCACGACTTGCAGGAATTTACGGGCGGTGGCGTAGTCAGAAGTGATAATACACTCCGAATGGCCGCTGCCGTAGCGGGCAATATGGTCGGTGGCGGCCGTTAAATCCGGGACCACTTTCACGGCCAGGATCAAATCTAGGTACTCGGTAGCCCAATCTTCCTCCGTCGCCGCTTTTGCCCAGGGTATATAGGCCAGCGTTTGGGGACAGCCCCGGATTTCGGTCCCCTTACGGCGGAGTTCCTCGCCGCAGCGGGGAAGAAAAGCGGCGGCGATCGCCTGGTGGACCAGGAGGGTTTCCAGGGCATTGCAGACAGCGGGCCGCTGTGTTTTTGCATTCACCACAATCTGCAGTGCTTGTTCCAGATCGGCGCTGGCATCCACATAGGTATGGCAGATCCCGATCCCGGTTTCAATGACGGGGACCTGTGCGTTTTGAACCACGGTCTGGATCAGTCCGGCCCCACCCCGGGGAACAAGCACATCCACATACTCGCGCATGCGCATCAGAGCCACCGCCGCTTCCCGGTCCGGAGAGGCCAGCAACTGGACCGCCTCTTCCGGCAGATCCGTCCCCCGTAAGGCTTCGCGGATAACCTGGACCAACACTTGGTTGGTCTGCAGCGCTTCCGACCCGCCCCGTAGAATCACCGCGTTTCCTGTTTTTAAACATAGAGCGGCAGCGTCCACGGTCACATTGGGCCGGGCTTCGTAAATAATGGCAACTACCCCTAAAGGAACGCGCACGCGACCGATTTCCAAACCGTTGGGACGTCGCCACATTTTTTCTACGCTGCCCACCGGATCTTCCAAACGGACGATCTCCCGTAGCCCTTCAACCATGGCGGCAATCCGGCCCGGATTCAGGATCAACCGTTCGATTAAACTATCCCTTAGGCCACTAGCCTTGGCTTTCGCCACTTCTTCACGGTTGACGGCCAGGATCCGGTCTTGGTTGGCCAATAGTCCTTCGGCGATCTTGAGTAAGGCTTCGTTTTTCGCGGTACTATCCAAATTGGCTAAGTTCGCCGCGGCCTTTTTTGCCCTCTGCCCCAAAGCCGAGACATCAATGGACAATGGTCTCCCTCCTTCATTCAAGACAAACCAGATTATTCCGGTGGATCACTTCTTCAAAGGTTTTGTAGCCCAATAGTTTTGGTAGCTGGGCGGTATTGGCCCCTTTAATCTTTTCCAACTCTTCCGTGCTGAAGTTACTCAGGCCCCGGGCAATCTCCTGCTCGTGCGGGTCTAAGACCCGGATCAGATCACCCACCTCAAACTTGCCCTTGACGGCAACCACCCCGGAAGGCAGTAAACTTTTTTTCCGCTCCAGCAGGGCGGTGACGGCTCCTTCGTCGATGACTACAGCGCCCTGAGGTTGCCCGGCAAAGGCAATCCAGCGCTCCCGTTGGACCAAGGTATCCTCGTTCGGTAAAAACAGGGTCCCAACCTCCTCCCCGGCCACAATCCGGCTTAACACACTATCCTCTTCAGCGGAAGCAAGGACCATCGTGATCCCGGAACGGGTGGCAATCCGGGCTGCTTCCAGTTTGGTGATCATCCCACCGGTTCCCCGGCCTGTACCGGCCTCACCCGCCGTCGCCCAGATCGCGGGGGTGATCTCCTTAACCACCGGTATTAAAGTCGCCCCTTTATTTTTCCGGGGATCGCCGGTGTATAAACCACCGATATCCGAAAGGAGAATTAAAAGGTCGGCCCCGACTAAACTGGCGACCAGGGCGGCCAGGGTGTCATTGTCCCCAAACCGCAGTTGCAGTTCTTCTGTGGCGACGGTGTCATTCTCATTAATAATCGGTAAAGCCTGGTACTCATTGAGCAACATCATCAGGGTGTTCCGGGCGTTTAAATAACGGCGCCGGTGGCCCATATCATCCCTGGTCAGCAGGATCTGGGCGGTAATAATTCCGTATTCCAGAAAAAACTTGTTATAAACCTGCATCAAAAAACCTTGTCCCACGGCGGCCACCGCTTGCCGCTCCGGAATCGTCCGCGGTTTGCTGGTCAACCCCAGTTCGCCAACGCCGGCCCCTACCGCGCCGGAAGAGACCAGCACCACTTTTTTCCCGGAATTATGCAGATCCGCGATCTGGCGGACAATCCGTTCCATATTTTTTAAGTTCAGGCGTCCCGAAGCATACGTCAAACTGCTGGTGCCAACTTTAATCACTATTGTTTGGGCTTCTTTCAGCCAACTCCGGTTAACTGCCACGGCAAGGAAAACCCCCATTTCCAGTTGATATATAGATCTTTCTTAATTATACTACAAATTCCGGATTTTCCCCACCTTAAAATAAAAAGACACTGTGAGTACAGTGTCTTCAGGACAGATGATCAACTTATTTTCTGGTCTTCCCGTTCTTTGCGTTGCCGACGGCGGTGCGATTCGTAGCTTGGGTCCCCTTTTTTCCACCGGGTTTCACGCGCACGGACAATTGTTTTTTCACGGATGACAAATTCGTTTTGTGCTGGGCAGAAATACAGGTCCGTATCTTCCTTACAGTTCCCGCAACTTAAGCAGGACATACCCAATAACCTCCCAAAATGTAAAAATCGATTAGTAGTCCTCCGGTTCAAAGATAAATTCTAAATCACCAATCCGAACCAGATCACCCTCCTTCACCCCTGCATCTTCGAGCGCCGTTATAATACCCCAGCGTTTCAAGAGTTGATCCAGACGGAGTAAAGCCTCATCCTGCTCCAGATTAAACCGCATAAGCCGCTTGCTTAAGGCTTCACTGACAATCCGGTAGGCACCGTCCCCATCCTGGGCAATGGAAAACGCCGGCGGTCCGGCCGGAACGGCCGTGGCCACCGGTTCCGGTTCGACCATTATCTTGCTGATCTTGGGCAAGTTTTCTATTTTATTCTTAATCCGGTACAAAACCGGACGTAGATTCTCGCCGGTTACGGCCGAGATAAAATCAACTTCATAACCGAAGCTGGTAATTTTGGCTTTAAACTCCTCTTTCTTCGCGGCGGCATCCGGTAGGTCGATTTTGGTCCCGAGAACAAGTTGAGGTTTTTGGGCTAAGTCCTGACTATAACTGGCCAGTTCTTGATTGATCTCGACAAAGGCCTCCCAGGGCGCCGGCGTCGAAAGATCAACCAAATGAACCAGAAGGCGGGTACGCTCCACATGCTTCAAAAACTCAATCCCCAAACCTACGCCTTGGTGGGCCCCTTTAATCAGGCCGGGTAAATCGGCCACCACAAAACTGTCGTCGTCCAGATCGACCACGCCCAAAACCGGACTGAGGGTGGTAAACGGATAATCTGCCACCTTTGGACGGGCCGCGGAAATCGCCGCCAAAAAGGTGGACTTACCCGCATTCGGATAACCGATCAAACCGACATCGGCCAGGACTTTTAATTCCAAAACGATGACCGCTTCTTCACCAACTTCGCCCCGCTCGGCAAACCGGGGTGTTTGGTTGGCAGCACCAGTGAAGCGGGCGTTGCCTCGTCCGCCGCGGCCGCCTCTGGCCACCAAACACCGTTCGCGATGGGCAGTGAGGTCGGCAATGAGGCGGTTGTCTTTATGGACAAGGGTCCCCACGGGAACCTTAATTACAAGATCGGCTCCTTTTTTGCCAAAACACTTACTGCCCCTGCCGTTCTGGCCGGCTTCGGCTTTATATTTTCTTTTGTAGCGGAGATGGCTGAGAGTATTATAGCCTTCATCGGCTTCAAGGTAGACACTGCCCCCGTCCCCCCCGTCGCCACCGTCGGGACCACCGAAGGGAACATATTTTTCCCGCCGGAAACTGACGGCACCATCCCCGCCCTTGCCCGCAATGACTTTGATGGTCACTTCATCGATGAACATCCACAATCCCCTTTGGCTCAAGACCGTAATTAACACATATTATTCTACCGCAATTATTGATAATCCTTTCAGCAGATGCTTCGGGTCCAAGTTTTTATCCTTTATTTTTATTGCTAATCAGGGTTAAAAAAACCGCCCAACGGCGGTTTCACGTTAGGCGGTAATGACCGGTTCCGGATAGACACTAACCTTTTTACCCCTTTTTCCCTTGCGTTCAAAGGCCACAAAACCATCGATCAAAGCAAAAAGGGTATCATCCTTCCCGATTCCCACGTTGTTACCGGGATGAAATTTAGTTCCCCGCTGACGGACGAGGATATTACCCGCCTGGACCTGCTGTCCGGCAAACTTTTTTACCCCAAGACGCTTGGCCTCACTGTCCCGGCCGTTTCGGGAGCTGCCTACTCCTTTTTTCTGCGCGAAAAACTGAAGATCAAACTTCATCCTTCTGCACCTCCTTAACGGATACTTGCACGAATTTCCGGTATTCCTGTGCGATCTGTTGTAAACCCAGATACATCAGGTTAAAAATCAGATCGGCTTGTTCCAGTTTTTTTTCATCGACCACGGTTGGGATTCGGCAATTAAACAACCCTTGTTTTTTTTCTTGTTCCAGTCGTAAATCCAACCCAACCAGTTCTCGTAAGCCAAGGACGGCCGTCTGGACCAGGGTGGAGACACCCGCGCAGACGATATCTTGACCCGCCGGGGCAAAACCTGTATGCCCTTTTGCTTCAAAGCCGATGAAGCGCTTGCCGACGCGCAAAAACTGGACGAAAGTCATTAGCCTTCAATGGCCACAACCCGCAGACGGGTGTATGGTTGGCGGTGGCCATACCGTTTACGAATGTTCTTCTTGGCCCGGTACTTGAAGACTAAGATTTTCCGGGCTTTGCCCTGTTGGACGATTTTGGCTTTTACCTTCGCTCCTTCCAGGTAGGGTGTGCCGATTTTGGTCTCGTCCCCCCCAATGAGCAGGACCCGGTCGAGAACAACCTCCGAACCAATTTCACCGGGTAATTTTTCGACATTGAACTCGTCACCGGCTTGTACCCGGTATTGTTTTCCGCCGGTCTCCACAACCGCATACATCAAAAATACACCTCCCGCTTAGACTCGCCAGCCTTTGGCACCATCCGGTTTTTAAAGCCAAAGCTGTGCGGTTGAAACAGGGTAAAAACCCACAACTAGTATCATACCATTCGCCGGCCTTCCTGTCAATCTTCGATCACGGCTTTAGCGTAGGTTTTAAACATCTTTTGAATTTTCACTTTAACTCGTTGACCGGCAAAACGGCCGCCGTTTTCCACATCAATTATGTACCCTTCCAGACGGGCAATGCCATCGGCCGGGTTGTTCATGTGGGGTTCGAGTACCTCCACTTCCAGTCGTTCCCCTTCTTTCACCGGGAGCGCTAGCGCTTGAATCTCCTCCCGTGTGCCGGCGGCGATGACCCGGGCTTCCGCCGGCGGAATGTCATCTTTTCCCCGGATAAAAACGGTCTTTTTCATCATCTTTTCCAACGCATTTAACCGGGTGCCACCCGGACCGATCAGAAGAGCAGCCAAAGTGGTATTCACCCCGATCAGTAACGCTTCGTCCCTGGGGCAATCGGTACAAAGCTCGATGATCCGCCGTTCGGTCCGGGCAGCTTGGGTCTCCAAAGAATATTTGTAACCGGTTCCCTCACAATGGGAACAGGGTTGTTGCAGTTGTTCCCGCAGGCTGGGCCGGGTTTTTTTTCTGGTCATCTCTAAAAGGCCTAGAGAGGTAAAGCCCAGAATGTTCGTTTTCACCTTATCCTTCTGCAGTTCCTGGGCGAGGCAAGCCAAGACTTGTTTCCGGTTTTCTTCGTCGCACATATCAATGAAGTCGATCACAATGATGCCCCCGATATTACGCAAACGGATCTGCCGGGCGATCTCCTTGGCCGCCGCCAAATTGGTGTGCAAGACGGTATCTTCCAAGCAAGTGGAGCCGGTATATTTTCCGGTATTGACATCAACCACCGTCAGGGCTTCGGTCTGGTCAAAAACGAGGTAAGCGCCGGATTCGAGCCAGATTTTCCGCCGAAGGGCCTCTTCAATCTGTTGTTCTACGCCGTATACGGAGAAAAGCGAATGGCCCGTAAACAGTTGCACTTTATTCCGGAGATGGGGGCCTAAAAAGCCCAGTAGATCCAAGGCTTTTTCGTAAGTGGCCAGATCGTCGATGACCAACCGGTCCACCTCGGCGGTGAACAGGTCCCGTAAAACCCGGTAGAGGAGATCATGATCGTGGAATAGCAACGCGGGCGTAGGTCCCTTTTTGGCTTTTTTTAAAATTTTTTGCCAGAGATTGAAGAGGAAATCCCGGTCGGCGGTCAAATCCTCCTCCCCCAAACCTTCGGCGGCGGTCCGGATAATCAGCCCCATTCCCTTTGGTTTTAGGTGCGAGGCGATCTTTTTCAGTCGTTCCCGTTCCTTTTCATCTTCAATCCGGCGGGAGACCCCAATGTAATCCACGGTCGGCATCAAGACCAAATACCGGCCGGGGATGGTTAGGTTCGTTACCACCCGGGCTCCTTTGTTCCCCATCGGCTCTTTGACCAATTGTACGATGATCTCTTGGCCTTCCCGGAGTAAATCACTGATCGATGCCGGAACGTCGTCACCGGCTTCGGAACGGAGATCATCAATGAACAGAAAAGCGTTCTTCTCCATGCCGATATCAATAAAGGCGGCCTGCATCCCCGGTAATACGTTTTCCACTTTTCCCCGGTAGATGTTGCCAACCTGTCGCTGGGCGGTATGGCTTTCCTTGGAGAGCTCGACGAGCTTTCCATCTTCGAGCACGGCCATTCTGGTTTCACTGGGCGTCACATTAATTAAAAATTCTTTTTCCATCCAAACACTTCCTAAAGAACCTTCCGGTGCCCCTCTCCAGTTTTAAAATTTACCGCTGTTCGTCTCCGGTGCTCGATCTGAAAAGCGGCCACCAACAAGGACTCAAAATCATCAGGGCGAATCGTGCCCTGTGGGCCAAAGGCCACTTCAAAATCGAAAAGGATTAACCCGTCCGGTTGAAAGGTAAGCTCATAATTTTTCCAAAGCGGTCTCACGTTAACCGGTTTTTCGCCCCGCTTTGTTTTTTTCGTCACCAGCAACTCGGAGCGCGACCATAAGGCGGCAAACCATGCCTTGACTTGTGCATCGGTGAGGGGTGTTTTCCGCCGTAGCAAAAACTGGTAAACAATGCCGGTGGTCGTCGCCATCAAAGACGGCGTCTTCGGCGCCAGCTTCTGCACGGTATTTACCTCCAACCCGGGCGGAAGATGTTGCGTTAAAGCCCGCTTTACTTCTTCCTCTGGTAAGGCGCGGGTCAATTCCAGATCAAAATACTCCGCGCTGCTTTCGACCCCCAAAGGAAGCGGCGGACCGAAGGACAGAATTGGTTTGGGATGATAACCGGCCGAATAGGCCAGCGGAAGACCGGTCCGGCGGAGAGTCCTGGTCAGCATGCGCAGGACATCCAGGTGGGAAGTAAAACGGGCCGGACCCTTCTTGCTATACTTTATTCGATATGTAATCTTATTCACCTCCTGCCAGTCGAGGAGCGGTCTCCAAGTGGGCGCAGACCCCACAAACGGTGCAACCCTTCCGGGTACGGCAGTCAAGGGTGATCTTTTCCTCCTCCGCCCTTTGGTCCTCGTGGCGCAGGTAGTCCTTGTTCACTCCGGCGCTTAGATGGTCCCAGGGTAGAATCTCCTGGTAAGAGCGGGCGCGGAGGTAATCTTCCACTCGGAGACCGGTTGCGGACAAGGCTTGGTTCCAAAGATCCCAGCGGAATTTGTCGGGCCATGAGTCAAAGGTGCAGCCAAGTTCCCAGGCTTTGAGCAGGGCCTGCCCTAAACGGCGGTCCCCCCGGGACAGGACCCCCTCCAGTTGGCTAAGCACCGGATCATGCCAGGAAAACTGCAACCCACGCCCGACCAGTCGTTCTTGTAAAAAAACTTGGCGGCGTTTTGTTTCTGCCAAGGAGATTTGCGGACGCCACTGAAACGGGGTGTGGGGTTTGGGCACAAAGGTGGCAACACTCACCGTCACCTGAACGCGACCGGCTTTTGGTCCGTGGATCCGGCGACCAGTCGCCAGAATCGTGCGGGCCAGATTGGCAATTCCCTCAAGATCCGCATCGGTCTCGGTGGGAAGGCCAATCATGAAATAGAGTTTCAACCGCTGCCAGCCGGCGGCAAAGGCGGCCTCCGCCGTTTGCATAATCTGTTCATCGGTGAGATTTTTATTGATCACCCGGCGTAAGCGTTCGGTGCCCGCTTCCGGGGCGAAGGTGAGTCCGCTTTTGCGTTCCCCTTGAAACCGGGCCGCTAGTTCCGGCGAGAAGGAATCAACCCGCAGGGAAGGCAGGGATATCTTTACATTCTGCGCCGCAAAACAGTCGGTCAACGCCGCGATCATCTCTTCAATCTTGGTATAGTCGGCGCTGCTTAACGAAGTCAGGGAGATCTCTTCATAACCGGTTCCGGCAATGATGCGTTGTAAATAGTCGGTCAGCACCGCTGGCGAGCGCTCACGGACCGGCCGGTACACCATTCCCGCCTGACAAAACCGGCATCCCCGGGTACAACCGCGGAAAAGTTCGACCATTGCCCGGTCATGGACCGGTTCTACCCAGGGCACCAACTCTTTCCGGGGAAGAAAGGCCCGGTCAAAATCACGCACGATCCTTTTCTTCACGACCGGCGGTGCCGGCGGGAGCGGGCGAATGGTGGCAATTCTTCCTTCCGCCGTATACTCCACGGCGTAAAACTCGGGGATGTACACCCCGGGAATCTTTAACAGTTCTTGCTTAATGGCCTGTTTTGTCCAGCCCTTTGCCTTACCGGTAGCGATCATCGCCAGGATCTCAAGGATAGCCTCTTCGCCTTCGCCCAATAAAAAAAGGTCGAAAAAATCGGCCAATGGTTCCGGGTTAAAACTGCCGGGTCCACCGCCGATGATCAGCGGATCCGTTTCGCTCCGTTCTTCCCTTTTTAAGGGTATTCCCGCCAGATTCAGCATATTCAAGATGTTTGTATAACTCAATTCGTATTGCAAGGTAAAGCCGACCAGATCAAATTGGGCGAGACTCTTCTGGCTTTCCAAAGTAAAAAGAGGTAATCCCGCTTTTCGTAATTCCTGTTCCAGATCGGTTGCGGGGGCATAAACCCGTTCGGCCAGGTAGTCTTCTTGTTCGTTGATCAGATGGTAAAGTAGGCGCAAACCCAGATGGGAAAAGCCAATCTCGTAAATATCGGGAAAAGCCAGGGCCACACGGACCTTGACCTGATCCCACGGCTTGACCACAGCGTTTAATTCTCCGCCGGTGTAACGCGCCGGTTTTTCCACCCTTTCTAAGATGCGGTCGTAATCTTTAATTTCTGTTCCCTCCTGCTGATCATAGTTGTGATCGGTTTTGTCCCTTAATTGCTCCGATCTTTAGGTTAAACATATTCTCCTCGTTTATCATGTGCATCAGTTCCTCTTCCGTTACTTCACCTAAAATTTTACCATGTTTGTCAACCAAAAAGAAGAGATGATAATCTTTACCGGTTAAAAACGGCAGAACGGTACCGACGTTACACCCGGCATCGACCACCCAAACTTTGGTGGACGCAAATCCTTTTGTGTGTAGCAACGCCGCTTTTTTGGTTTGCTGGGCCAGGTAGGAATAGAAATGGTTGCTCTCGCCTTCCGCCAGCAGGAGGAAGAAGAAGAGGAACGGGAGTTGAAGAGGGACCATTTTTTTCAGGCCCAACCAGACCAGGAGGGGACCGGTCAAAAAAACAACCGCCCTTGTCCAGTTGCGCAGATAAGCAGTGGCTTTTTTGCATCCCAGTTTCCGGACCAACAGCGAGCGGAGGATTCTTCCCCCGTCCAACGGAAACAGGGGTAAAAGATTGAACAGACCCAATCCCAGGTTAATGCGGGCCAAATCTCCGGTTAAGACCGGTAAGTGGAGAAAACCCGCAAAGGTCCGGAGGAAAAAAGCCAGCAGGATACTTTGTACTGGCCCGGCTAGCGCGGTAACCGTCTCGGCTACCGGATCGTTAAATAACGATGCTTCCATACGGGCGATCCCGCCAAAGGGGAACAGTTCAATCCAAAAGGTCCGGTAGCCAAAGCCGAAGGCCGTTACCAAGTGGGCGGTTTCATGTAATAAAACCGAAAAAAAGGCCATAAGCAAGGTGGCGATTTGCCCGGTTAAACCGGCCAGAAAAAAAAGAGGGTATAAAAAAGGACTAAGTTTAATCTTAAACATTAACGCCACAAACCTTGTTCTTCAATGAACAGCCGGGGGTCCACCGGAGAGCCGCCATTGGTAACCTCCCAAAAAAACTCCCGGCCGGTACGGGCAATCTCCTGTCCAGGATTCACCCGCTCGCCGGTTTTCACGTAAACTTGAGGACATGGGTAATAAAGACTGTACCATCCTTCGCCATGGTCCAAAGCCAGTTTCCAGCCGCCCTTCTCCGGCGCGATTGATCGCACCACGCCCGGTGCGGATGCGTAAACCACCGAGTCGGGTGCGGGGAGAAAACGAATCCGCTCCGGGTAAACCTCCCGCCGTTCAAAATAGAAAAGGGGGGAAGAAAACTGTACGCTCCGCTTGGGCGGGGCCAGCACCGGCCGAAACTCAACAGTAAACCAGGAGGTAACCTCGCTTTTCACCTTGTGCCACTGCTCCCGGGCAAAGGCCGTTATTCTTTCTTCGGTGCGCCGGGCTTCCCCATATTGCAAGACGTGGCGAAAACGGTCGACGAGGCCGGTGCCAACCCGGGGTATTTTCCCGATCAACCATAAAAAAAAGATTATAAAGACACAGACCATAATCTGCTTCAAAAGTATGGTTTCCAAACGGGCCAAGGGCGAGGTTTTGGGAGAAAGCCCTTGGTTTTCTCCTGCGTTTGCTGTGTCCGCCGTTGGCGGGAGCGGAGTTTGAAAAGCCTTTTCCTCCTGCTTCTCCCAATGTGCACACCGTTCCATCGTTCTCTCCCCATTTTTTCTTCTACCAAAGTTATATGGGATTTCTGACGATTCTAGAACAAGCCGCTCCGGGGAAGAATCGAGATAATAACACTTTAATAACACTCTCTAAAGAGGAAAAGACCGGATAAAATCGAAATTAGTCTTGAACGAACGATTATGGTGGCGAGGTGCGACGAGTGGGTATTAAAATTGGAATTCTCAATCCAGATGGTCTTGAATTGTGCACCCAAAACGCTTTTGCCGTTTTACGCGATGCTTTTGCCAAGCAAAATATCAAAATCCAACCCTGTTTATATACGGAACGGCTACCCCAAGCCGATCTGTTCATTGGTTCTTACAAAAAGAGTCCCGTGTTAAAGGAGCTGGTGGCGGCGGGGAAAATCCCGCTTCCGTTAACCCCGGAAGCAATCATCATCCAAGAACTGACGATCAACGAGCATACCGCCCTTTGGGCTTGTGCTTATGATACCCGCGGCCTCCTTTATGTTCTTTACGAATTGGCCGCCCGCATCAACGCCCAGTCGGTTCCCGCTTTGTACCAACCGGTCTGCGAAAGTCCAGCTTTTATACACCGTAACGTTCTCCATCTCCTGCCCTTAGCCGACCTGAAAAATGGGTGGACCATCACCCCCGCCTATTGGCGGTCCTACTTTGAGATGCTCATCAAAAACCGGTTCAATGGCTTCACTCTGGTCTTAGCTGCACCCTCCCCGGCGCCAGTTTTTCCCTATTTCCTGTCTGTTCCGGAGCATCCGGAAGTAAATCCTTTCCATATCCCAGATGAGCTGCGGTCCACCAATCTTCAGACGCTGCAGGCTTTGGGTGAACTCGCCACGGAAGCGGGTTTGGATTTCTATCTCGGGTTCTGGAACTTCTACGCGGGCCATCCCCCCCACTCCTTCCGCGGACTGGGGCTGAATGAAGAAAATATCGGTTCCTATTTTTATCTGGCCCTTAAACAACTGCTTTTTTCTTGTCCGGACATATCCGGCCTGACGTTTAGATTTGATTCCGCCCCCTTGGAGCCCGCCTTCGGTCTGCAGACGATCATCCAGGCGGTACAGGCCAAAGGTAACCAAACCAGCCTGACCTTTTACGCCGACCAAATCTCCGCCGAAATGCTGGATCTCCTGGACACGACGGGGATTGAATACGCGCTCATCAACGAAGGCTGGGGCGGGAAGCTGGGTCTACCCTACCTTAAAGACGTCGATCCTTTCTTGGCTGCGCACGGGGGAAAGTTCAACCCCGTGTTTCAGCTGCCAATCCCTTCTCCTGTTCCCTGGGGTGATCCGGATTACCTTCACCAACTCCTCCCGGCGTTACTCGACGCCGGTTATGGTGGGTTGCAACTGATAGCGCCGGTGGTTTCTAAGGAGGAAAAGACCCTGCCGCTTTGGGACCAAAAAGCAATGCCGGCGTTTTGGGAATACGAGCGCCATTGGTACCAGTTCCACCTCTGCGGCCGGTTGGCTTACCATCCGGGTACTGCCGGGGCGGTTTTGGTCCGTGAGTTTCACCGGCGGTTTGGGGAAAAAGGCAACGACCTAGCCGCCCTTTACCACTTAACTGGAAAAGTATTACCGCTCTACAACACCTTCCATGCCACCGTAGCCCCGGGAGCGGACCTGAACACCGGCGGGCTTCTCCCCTTTTACTTAAGAGTACCAACCGCCGATCCGGTCTTGTTCGCCGATTGCCGTGAATATGTCGCTGCCACTTTGAACCGGACTGAGCTACCCAAACTCGCTCCGCCGGCCGTCGCTGCCGAACTGGGCCGGATGGGAACGGAGATCATGGAAAAAGTTAAAGTGCTGCAAGGGGTTACCCTCGGTCCCGACCATCCTTTTGGTGCCGAGTGGGAAGAGACTTTGCTCTGGGCCGAGCGCACCGGCTGCTTTGCGCTTTACCACAGCGCCAAGATCCGGGCCGCAATTGAACTGGCCTTTTTTTCGGCAACCAAGGACCTGAACGGCCTGGAAAAAGCCTTAGCTTTTCTGAAGGAAGCCCGGCTCTACTGGGAAAAACTTCCTTCAACGGTCCGCCAGCCGGAACATCGTCTCCTACTTTTGGAAGATGAAAAGCGGATCCAAGCTTTGTTGGAAGAATACCGTACCAGAGGGGTGTTTCTCGTTGGCTTTGATTTCGGTGGTTTACCGGTTACAGCGGCGTCCCAAGATTTAAACCGGAGCATTTTTCCCGATTATTTTGTAGAAGAAGGTTTTACCTTTGTTGATCAACGGAGCACTTATGATCCGGAACGTGGCTTCGGTTGGCTCAGTCCTACCGGATTACAGACCACACCGGCACCGGCCGTCCGCCTGGGTGAACATGATCTCCGGCTTACTGCTGATGCCAATGCCGTGCGGCCTTTTTCCTACGAAAATCTGCTCCTCAACAAACTGGTTTGGTCCCAAACGACCACTTCTTTCCAGGTTGATTTGAGCCCGGGTTGTTACCAGGTCCACCTGACTTTTTGCGACCGCTCCCCTGAACCACGCCGGCACGGGCCGATGCAGATCACCCTGAATGACCGGGTGATCGCCGAGGACTTGGTGGTCGCCCCCGGCCAACGGGTTGACCTTCGGGAAATGGTCGAAGTGACTGCAGGACAATTGATCCTAACTTTCTCCTGTCCCCCCGAATACAACTGGTTTATTTCGGCTTTGACCATCCACCCGGTCGTCCCGCAGCTCACCCATACGCCAATCACCAGCTGGGAACGGGGGAAACCCCTGGTGATCCAGGCGACGGCAACCGGGATCAACCCCATTGGCCAGGTGATTCTGAACTACCAAACCGAGAACGAGCGGGGATACCATATGGTTATGATGAAGCCCCTTGCCAACGACCAATTTGTGGCTACCATTCCTGCAACTTATTTGGAACAAGGAAACCTGATTAACTATTATATTACCGCCATGGACAGCGGGGGTAAGAAAGCCTCCCTCGGCAGTTTTGACCATCCTTTCCAAGTTGACTTACGCAACGCCGGGGATTTTACCCCTGCCCTCTTTCATTTTCCGCCCGGACCGGAGGAGGAGAGGTTAAAATGTACCGTTCGGCCGGCGGCAGAAGTGGAAAAGGTAATTCTTTATTACAAAAGTGCCGATCATAAAATAAATCAGGTAACGTTAGAGCAAGAAAATGCCGATGAAGAATATGGGACTCTTCTTTCCCGTCTTGAACCGTTACCTGATCATGACCGTCGATACCGTTTTGTGGTAAAATTTAAAAACGGTGATCTGGTCCTTTTCCCCAACCCGCTTACGGCAGTACCATATTTTCAACTGCAATCCGGGGCTGGTTAATGACTAATCTGTGCTGATAGCATCGGTCGGACAATTTTCCGCGGCTTCTGCGGCACAAGCTTCGTGTTCTTCCGGAACTGACTCCTCGATGGCCTCAGCTTTGCCATCATCACCCCAAGAGTATAAATCGGGGCACATACTAACACATAAACCGCAGGCAATACAGAGGTCCGGATCAACCTTCGTCTTCAGAGGATCACCTCCTTTTCCTGACCTGAGCCGAGCAACCACGCTGGGTTTTTGTGGCCTCTATATATAATTAGGAGGGATATCATGGGTACCATTTCCATCCTGAACGATACCAATCAGCCGAAAAGCCAAGGGGTGCTTATCGTTGATGACCAACGGGTCATGCGCCTGGTTTTATCTTCCATCCTTTTTGATACTGGAATTAAAGTCCTCGGGGAAGCCAGCAACGGTCTGGAAGCGTTAGAATTATATTCCCAATTACGACCAATGGTGGTTCTTCTTGATCTACTCATGCCGGTGATGGACGGGTTTACAACCATGGAGAAGCTCCTGGCCTATGACCCAAAGGCCAACATCGTGATCTGCTCCTCCATGCAGCATAAATTCTATATTTCCCGTGCCTTGAAACAAGGGGCGAAAGACTTTTTGATCAAACCTTTCCGCAAGGAACAGGTCCGGTCTGCGGTCAACAAACTGATGGTGGGGACAACCCTAGTGCATCAATATCCCCGCTATTTAATGTTGGACTAAGGCCGTCGAAAAACCAGCCGTCGTCAAAGCGGCTTCTTTTTTTGCCAAGACGTCGCTATTGGGTGACGACCACCTCTTCAACCTTTTCCGTTTTTGGTTTTTCCACGATATTCTGGACTTTATCAATGATCTGGGGCGCCGCATCGATCAACCGGTCCACCAGAACGTTACTTTCTACCGGTAACAGGCGGGTTTGCTCTCTGCTCACCACCAGAAAAGCCACGGGATTAAGGGTAATTCCGGCTCCGCTTCCGCCCCCAAAGGGGTGATTCACTTGGTCCGGTTCGAAACTCTTTTGGTCCGTTTTTTGCTGGCCGGCAAACTCACTGCCCCCGGCGGCAAACCCGAATGAAACTCTGGAAACGGGGATAATCACACTTCCGTCCGGGGTCTCCACCGGATCGCCAAGAATGGTGTTCACATCCACCATGTCTTTTATACTCTCCATTGCGGTCTTCATTAACCCCTCAATCGGGTGTCCCGGCATGTTTTTTCCCTCCTCCAAGTTGGATCAGATAGTCCTTGATTCCGGCAACGATAATATGTCCTAACTTGATCTCAAATATGCAGTCGAGCATGGTTTCCCAGTTTTTCGCCCCGAAGTCCGCAACCACCATAATCCGGGGCGGGTTCTTGAACCGGTATTCATTGGCCAGGAAGCCGACGATTATCCCTTTTGCACTCCAGAAGAGGCCGGTGGTTGGTCCGAGCACCGCGGGCGCACCCCCGCCAAGCACCGTTCGCCAGACAAACCGGTTAAAACGTCCTTTCCGTTCCATCCTTTCCGCCACGGTGACCCGGCTCCGGTACTTTGCCGGGAGAAAAAAATAAAAGAAAGTTCCCCCCAACCCATATTTTTTTAAAGCCCGGCCGATTGCCAGCAGCTTGACTAAGAAAGGATCGGTGTTCGTCTGCTGTTCCTGGACGTGCTCTTCTTTGGTGCCAAAACCGTCCACCGTCGCGGTCTTTTGGTTATGGCCGGCTGTACCTTCCCCCATAATCGTCGGGATTTCATAGCGCCAGACGTAAAATCTGGCCAGGCGCAATTCCAAGGCGAAATAATCGTCTCTTCCCCGGCGGTGATAATGCAGATGGAAATTGACCGGCAAAAAAACAAGCCAGAAAAGGAAAAAAAGCGGGAACAATGTGGACAAAACAGGCCACCTCTTTCAAAGCTAGGAATAGTTTGCCACATTTCCCCTTCAAACTATGCCCGGATAGGTTTTTCCGGAGGGGCTACCCCTGCCAGCCGGACGACACGGCAGGATGAAACCCAAAGCCGGCTCAGGCCAGTTTATTTTTCACATACCGGCCAAGCCAGGCGACTGTCTCCGCGACCACCAACGAACCGATTGCCCCCAAAAAGACGATTCCCCAGGCGGCCGGTGGTAAAACCGCCGTCTGGAACAGTTTGCGCGCCAAGGGATGGGAAACAACCAAGAGCTGCATAGCACCGGAGAGAATGACCGCACCCAAGAGAGAAGGGTTGGTCCACAAACCCAACTTCACCAGAGATTGGGTTTCAGAACGACAGGCAAAAACATAAGTCAATTGGGAAAAGACCAGTGTACAAAAGGCTATCGTCCGTGCCACCTGCAGGTCCGTGCCGGTTTTCAAAGCAAAGCTGAAAACCGCCATGGTGATCAGGCCGATGGTGACACCCTGGATTAATACTTTGAAACCCAGGCCGCGGCTGAAGATCCCTTCCTGTGGTGGACGGGGTGGTTCCTGCATCAACCCGTGCTCGGCTCGTTCGATACCGAGGGCAATCGCCGGGAGACCGTCGGTGACTAGATTAATCCAGAGGATCTGGAGGGGTAAAAGCGGAAAGGGCAGTCCGAGAAGGATTGCACTGCACATGGTGAGTATCTCCCCAATATTGCAGCCCAACAGGTAGCGGATGAATTTGCGGATATTGCTATAGATCCCCCGCCCTTCTTCAATGGCCGCAACGATACTGGCAAAATTATCGTCGGTGATCACCATCGCCGCGGCCTCTTTCGTCACATCGGTCCCGCTGATTCCCATCGCCACACCGATATCGGCTTCTTTCACCGCCGGGGCATCATTCACCCCGTCACCGGTCATCGCCACAATTTCCCCCTGCTCCTTCAAGGCCTTAACGATCTTCAGCTTATGATGGGGATTAACCCGGGCGAAAATATCCACCTGGCCGATGATCCGCGGCAATTCCGCGGGGAACAGCGCATCCAGCTCGGTTCCAGTTAAGACCAACCCGTCCGGACGGAGTAATCCCAACTCGGCACCGACGGCCCGGGCGGTAGCGGGAAAATCGCCGGTGATCATGACCGTGCGAATTCCAGCCTGTCGACACCGGTCAATGGCGGCTTTGACCCCTGGACGAACCGGATCCTTGATCCCAACCATTCCCAAAAAGATCAGCTCCTTTTCGTCATCCTCGGTTAACGTGACCTTTTCGGAGGGTAACGGCCGGTAAGCCAGGGCGAGAATCCGTAAGGAGCGGCGGGCCATGGTATCCATGGCCTGAAACAACCGCTGTCGGTGCCGCGCATCAAGGGAGACTTCGGTTCCCCCCCAGCGAACCTTTGTTGAACGTTCGACCAGCAGGTCAGCAGCGCCTTTTGTATAAAGAAAACGCTTCCCCTCCGCCTCCACCAGAACACTCATGCGTTTTCGTTCGGCGGTAAACTCCAACTCCGCCAGGCGCTGGACCCGATCCCGCCGGAGCCCGGCTTTTAAACCCAACGCCAGGAGCGCTCCTTCTGTGGGATCGCCGAGCAAACGCCATTGTTTCGTCTTGGGTACCTGTTCCAAGTCGGCATTGTTACAGTAAAAGCCCGCCGCCAAGAGCAGACGCAGACCGGGCAAGTCGGGAAAAACGGAACGGTCATCCGCGGGTCGTACTTCGTGGCCCTGCCAAAAAAATTGACCGCAGGGCGCAAAGCCCTCCCCGGTCACCCCGATCTCTTTCCCGCCAAGATAACAAGTGGTGACCATCATTTGGTTCTGCGTTAAGGTTCCGGTTTTGTCCGAACAGATCACGGTAGTACAACCTAAAGTTTCGACCGCCGGCAGACGCCGGATGATCACCGACCGTTTAATCATCCTCTGCACGCCCAAAGCCAGGGCGATGGTGACGATGGCCGGCAATCCTTCCGGAATCGCGGCTACCGCCAGACTAACGGCGGAAAGAAACATCAGCCGGAAATCCTCCCCGCGAATCAGGCCGATGACCCCAACCAATACGCAGATGCCAATGCAGATCAGCACCAGAATCTTCCCCAAATGAGCTAGGCGTTTTTGGAGCGGGGTGGGTCCGGTTTCACTCTCCGCCAGCATTCCGGCGATCTTGCCCAGTTCGGTATGCATCCCGGTGGCCACCACGATCCCGCTCCCCCGCCCGCGCGTGATAGTGGTCCCGGCAAAAAGCATATTTTGGCGGTCTCCCAGCTCCAAATGGGGGGCATCAAGCCGACGCTGGGTTTTCGGAACGGGGATTGATTCGCCGGTTAATGGCGATTCATCGACCTCAAGCCCGTTGACAACCAACAAACGCAGATCGGCCGGCACCCGTTGCCCGGCTTCCACCTGGACCAGATCGCCCCGGACGACCTGGCAAGCCGGAATGGTGTGCCGTTTACCTTGCCGGATGACGTGGGCTTGCGGGGCGGATAATTCACGCAATGCTTCCAAAGAACGTTCGGCCCGGTATTCTTGGATAAAACCTAAAATCGAATTTAAAAAAACAATGGCCAGGATAGTCAACGCATCGTGCCATTCGCCCAGGGCCACGGAGATCACAACCGCCCCTAACAAAACTAAGACCATAAAATCGGCAAATTCGGTGAAAAACAACTGCCAAGGGGAGAGGCGGTCTTTGGTCTGCAGCCGGTTTTCGCCCTCTTGCGCCAAGCGGCGCTGTGCTTCCGACGTCCTCAAACCCAGTTCGAGATCGGTCCGGAGCTTTGTTGCCAATTCGGCCGGTGTCATTTGCCACCATTGTTTTGCCAAAGGTTTCACCCCGCAGAAGTTTATCTTTCTATTCCTATGCCGGGCGAAAAAGGTTTTATGTCCGGAATCTCCTTGCGCCGTACCGGTCAGCAATGCTATACTGTTGGCGAAACGGAGGAATCAACATGCCCTTTGATGCTTATTCGATTGCGCATTTGACGAAAGAGTTGAATGAACGTTTACAGAACAGCCGCATTGACAAGATTTATCAACCCGACAAAGAAACGATCATTGTCGAGGTTTTCCACCCCTTTCCCCGGCGTGAGCACCGGCTTTTAATCACGGTCCACCCCCAATTCTACCGTGCCCACTTGATCACGGAGAAACCGGTTAATCCGGTGCGTCCCCCCGCCTTCTGTATGCTGCTGCGGAAATATTTGCAAGGGGGCCGGATTATCCAACTGGATCAACCCCCCTGGGAACGGATCATCCGGATTCAAGTTGAAGTTTACCATCCGGAAGCGGGTCTGACCACGTTTGCGTTGATCTTTGAAGCAATGGGGCCCAGTAGTAACCTGATCCTGGTGAACGGAGAGGGGCTCATCATTGATGCCCTGCGCCGGCTGGCCGAAACACCCCAGCGGGAACGGGAGATTATGCCGGGAAAACCTTACCTGCCACCCCCGGCTCCGGAGTTATATCACCCTGGGAACCTCACCTGGACGGCATTTGAAAGAATTTTGCAGTTTTCCGCCGGCGAACAGCCGATTGCGGACGTCTTGGCCAAAGAATTGTTTGGGCTATCCCGCCCGCTCCAACTTGAGATCATGCACCGGGCCGGTGTTCCGGCAACGCTGACGGTAGCCACGGCCACCACCGAACTGCGGCGGCGCCTTTATGACGAAATAACCGCTTGGCACTGGCAAACCACGGCGGAGCCGGACTGCCTGCTCTACCTGGACTCTTCCGGCTCACCGGTGGATTTTTTCCCGTACCAACCCCGCCATCTGCCGGTGGAAAGATTACAGCCGGCCCCCGACTTAAACAGTGCCATTGTTGCCACCCTCCACCAGCGCAACCAGGACGCGATTTTTCAGCAAAAACGGAACCAGTTAAAAAAGGCGATCAAAAAGGCGATCACAAAAGCCGCTAAAAAACAAGAGCGGCAAGAGGCCGAACTGGCCGGTGCGGCTGAGGCGGACACCTACCGGCTCTACGGGGAACTGATCCAGGTCCACCTGCACGAGATTAAACGGGGCCAAACCGAACTGGTTGTCCCCAACTATTACCATCCGCAAGCCGCTGCGGTAACCATTCCGCTGGATCCGGCTTTGAGTCCGGTCGCCAATTCCCAGCTCTACTACAAAAAATACAATAAGGCCAAAAGCGGGCAGGAAAAAATCCGCGCGCAATTGGCCCGGACCAAGCTGGAATTGGAATACTATTCTTCACTGGAAAGTTCCCTGGCAAATCCCCTTTCCTTGACCGACTTGTCGGAGATCGAAGCGGAGATGATTGAAGCCGGTCTTCTTAAACGCCAAAGCCGAAGTAAACCGGCGGCCAACGTACCGGTGTGCAACCGGCCCTCCCGTTTTGTGTCGGCTGGCGGGTGGGAGATCCTGGTTGGACGCAACAACAAACAAAACGACCAATTAACGATGAAAACGGCAGCGCCCCACGATCTTTGGCTCCATACCCAAAAGATCCCCGGTAGCCATGTGCTGATCCGGACCCAAGGGCGACCAGTCCCCCCCGATGTTTTACTGGAGGCCGCCAACCTGGCCGTTTATTTTAGCAAAGCCCGTGGTTCCAGTAAAGTTCCGGTTGACTATACCGAAAAACGCCACCTGCGCAAACCCAGCGGTGCACCGCCCGGCTTTGTTGTCTATACCCGCTACCAAACCCTGTACGTAAATCCGGACCCCGAAATTTTAGAACGGCATGGTCTGAAATAACCTCAAGAATGACCTTGAGCCTTCTTCCTGAAGGCACCAAAAAAGCCCTTTCTTTTTGGAAAGGGCTTTTTTGCCGGTTGGACATTGGTTTAATCTTTTTCCCGGCTCTGCCGGATCCTTTCAAGCTCCACTTCAGCTTGCGCTTGGTATCTCTGATAACTGGTCTCCACTTCCGGCCAGATCGCTTTTAAGCCATGGTCGGCAAAGGTTTTTTCTTGGAAGGCAACCAATCTTTGACGGCTGGTTTTCTTCTCCGCCAGGCTTAATTCGGTGATTCTGACCCCGTATTTTTCGGTCAACTCCCGTGCCGTTTCCCGATTCCGCCAGATCAGCTCATCACTGCCGTAGGCGATGGCTTCCAGAGCGCACTCTCGGACCACGTCCCGGTAAGACAGGGGAATCCGTTGCCAGGCCGTTTTACTAAGCAGCAGGACCTGGACGGGGAAGTAATGCTCACTTTGGAGGATAAAACGGGCGGTGTCATAAACCCGCATCTTTTTATAGTTAATATAATTGGTTTCCACCGCATCAATCATCCCCACTTGCAAGCCGATTTTAAACTCGGAAAAGGCCAGGGTTACCGGGATGATGCCTAGGATTTCCCAGGTTTGACGGTGTGAGGGCAACAGCAACGAGCGAAAACGGAGGCCGCGTCCCTGGGATAAACTGGCCAACGCCCGGTTGCTGGCAATATTGACCGGACCGTCGGTGATATATCCCAACACATAGTCGCCCCTTTTTTCCCAGGCTTTTTCCATCAAGACCTGTCCCAAAGTTCCGGTCAGAACCGTTCGCAAATGTTCGGTAGAGAAAAAGAGAAACGGGAGATCCAACACCGCAAATTCCGGTACATATTCGGCATATTTAAAGGCCGTACAAGTAATAAGATCAACCGTTCCCCGTTGCAATCCTTTAATGAGCTCTCGGTCACCGCCGAAAACGCCGTCCGTGTTGAGGGTTACAGTAATATAACCATTGGTCCGCTCCTGGACCAGTCGTTGGAACTCAACCAGCACTACCGCTCCCACTTCCTCGGCGGTATCGGCCGTCGCTGCCGTCAGTGGCAAGTTGTAGCTTTCCATGCGCCCGGATCCGGCTAAAACCACCAACATCATCAGGAGTAATACAACACTGGCTAGTTTTCGGCGCATCTTTCTTCCTCCCGTTTGTCATTTATTCATCCATCGATTCGTTCTGCAGCAGGTTGGCGATGAACGCCTTTTTTTGGGTGCGGTAGGGGTTAAGCGCTTGTAAGTTATCCAACACGACACGACCGTTATAAACAAAACTGATTTCGTAGCCGTAATACTCTTGGAGAATATAGTAGACAAAAGCTTCGGCAAAATCCTCATTCATCCCCATACTGCTGCTGAGACTGAAAAAGGAAGATTCATCTTTAAACCACTGCAGAAAAGCGAGCAAGTCCTCGACCGATTGGATATTATGTAATTTTTCAGAAAAACCCTCTTTGTCTTGCCAATAGTGGTCCCGGTCCCAGGAGATACTGACAAACTCCTTATTCAAAGGATGCGGGACAAACTTGCCTTGCCAATTGAATTTCAACCGGTCATACTCGACCAAATGGCCCACCTCATGGATGATAATCCGCAGAAGGTTGGGCAGTTCCGGTGTGCCTTTAAAATAAAACTGTCCGCTATGCTCCATTAACCCAAGGTTTGCGTTGAGCAGTTTGTTTTCCCAGTCATCACCGATGGTAAAAGTTAAATTCACCTTTTCCCGGTCAAGATAGACAATCATTTGTGGTTTATCCGCAAAGGAATAAGGAGCTTCGACGATGACAAAACGGTCGGGATACACCAATAAATGGCGTAACTTTTGTTCATTCAAGAGATCAACACACTTTTTGAGGGCTTGAATCTGCCGACGGGAAAGCGAAACTTTTGTTGGGGTGACATGCTTAAGAAACTCGGCTGATGGTTGGTGTTTCGCCGGGTCAAAGCCCTCGAAAAGAATCCCCTGGTAAACAAAGGAGTCCCGCTCCCAGTCACAACCGGAGAGTAAAACCATTACGAATAAACATAAAGGTAAGATTCGCAGTAACGCCCTCATCCTCACACAACCTTCCACCCAGATTATTATGTTGGAAGGTGTCATCACTTCCTTAAAAAATTACATTTGCTCCGGCGCTTTGATCCCCAGTAATCCTAAACCGGTAGCTAAAACGGTCTTCACCGCCCAAACCAGAACAAGTCTTGCCTGTTGCAAGTCCCGGTCGTCGACCAATACCTGGCATTCATGGTAAAATCCATTGAAACTGTGGGCGAGTTCGATCAAATACCGGCTGATGATGGAAGGTTCGTATTCATTGGCGGCACTGAGCACTTTTTCCGGGAAGAGATACAACATCTTGACGACGCGAAGCGCTGCCGGTTCGTTAAGCTTATCCGGAACAAACGTAATATCCGCTCCCGGCGTCAACCCGGCTTTGCGCAGAATACTACAGGCCCGGGCGTGCGTATACTGAAGGTACGGACCGGTCTCGCCCTCAAAGTTTAAGGCTTCTTCCCACGAGAAGGTCACATCCTTAATCCGGTTCACACTTAAAGCACCAAATACAACGGCCCCGACCCCGACCATCTGGGCAACCTCCTCTTTCTGGAGAAGGCCGGGGTTTTTCTCGTTGATAATGGCCAGTGTTTTTTCGATCGCCGTTTTTAACAGGTCTTCCAGCAACACAACCCGGCCTTTTCGGGTGGATAGCTTTTCTCCCTTCAGACTGACCAGACCAAAGGGGACGTGGACCAAATCTTTCGCCCATTCGTAGCCCATCAACTCCACTACTTTAAACCACTGCTTAAAATGGAGACTCTGGGCCGCTCCCGTTACGTAGAGCGCTTTGACAAACTGATAGGTCTTTTTGCGGTACAGGGCGGCGGCAATATCCCGCGTTGCGTAAAGGGTACTACCATCTTTTTTCAGGATCAAACAAGGCGGCATGCCATAGTCGTCCAGATTGACAATGGCGGCCCCTTCACTCTCCTCCAACAGTTGTTTCGCTTTCAACTCCTCGATTACAGCGTCGATCTTATCATTGTAGAAGCTTTCCCCGGCCATTGAGTCAAAAGAGATCTCCAGCAAGTCATAGACCCGCTGAAATTCTTCCAAGCTGATCTCTTTAAACCACCGCCAGAGGGCTAAGGCTTCCTCGTCTCCGTTTTCAATTTTCCAGAACCATTCGCGGGCTTCGTCCTCCAAAGACGGATCTTGCTCCGCCTCGGTATGGAATTTTACATATAAGTGCATCAGCTCTTTAATTAGTCCTTTTTCC
The DNA here is from genome assembly GCA_012727425.1 of Bacillota bacterium. GTDB lineage: Bacteria > Bacillota > UBA4882 > UBA10575 > UBA10575 > Capillibacterium. The sequence goes on along the minus strand of JAAYHQ010000033.1, from coordinate 76,175 downwards.
ACCGCTTCGGCGGATCCCCATTTTTTATAAGCGGTAATCAACTTGCCAAACTGGGTTCCCCAGTCGCCCAGATGGTTGATGCCGATACAGTTGTAGCCCAAAAATTCAAAGATCTTGTAGAGGGCATTGCCAATCACCGTACTGCACAGATGACCCACATGAAAAGGTTTGGCGATGTTAGGGGCGGAAAAGTCAATGACGATATTCTGTCCCCCGCCGATAGTGCGCGACCCGTAATTGGCACCGTCAGTCACGATTTTTTCCAGTACCGTCTTGACCAAAAATTCCGGTGCCAGGAAAAAATTGAGATAAGGACCGGTGGCCTTAACGGCGGCAAAATAAGGGGTCGGATCAATTTGGCCTGCCAACTCTTGGGCGATCACATTGGGGGCTTTTTTCAGGAGTTTACTCAGTTGGAAACAGGGTAAAGCCAGATCGCCCAACTTTTCATCCGGTGGATATTCAATTAACGCATAGAGCGCTTCCTTTTCCAACCCGGTCTCCACCAAAACCGTTCCCACTTTTTCCGCAATTATTTCCTTATAATCAAGATAACCGTTCTTCTGCATTTAGCTCTCCCTTATTCCGCTTTAATCTTGTGTTTAACGTCAGCAAAGACTGACCGTTCGTGGGGCTGAACATAAGTAACCCATTTACTATATATTACCCAAATCAGCTCTTCTTTGCAACCGAAAGATTTATTGCAAACTCCCCCAATTTATGGCCCATGGGGTGCAATCCCAAAACCAAAAGGAGTGACCTCTTGTGAAGACAATTTAACACTACCCCAGTCTCTTTTCGGAATAAAAAACCGCCCAAGGACGCTAAGTATAGGTGGGATAGAAAAAACCCCCGAATTATAGTAAATTCGGGGGTCAAGCCTGGTCAAATTTACGTCCCCTCCCCAATACGCCATCGGTTACCCTTGGTTTCCGGCTGCTTGCTCACCCGGTGGCCGTTGACCTTTCAGCCATGGCGGGAGAGCCAGTTTGAATTGTCTCCTGCCCCGCAACGCCATAACGATGCTTTGCAGCACAATGAAGAGATACAGCAGGAGCCCGCTGACGATTGCCTGTAGGTTTGATTGGACCCCCGCCGCCCGGATCAGTTCATTGATGGTCAGCAGGGTCAGTGTTCCGATGGGCGCACCAAGCAAGTTCCCCACACCGCCGTTGAGGAGGATGCCACCCATGACATTCGCGGCGATTGCTTTCATTTCATACAACGACCCGTTTCCGATGTTGCCGGCTCCTGTCGTCAGCAGGAACACAAAGCCGGAGATTCCGGCGGTTAACCCGCAGAGCACATAGGAGAAGAAGATCGTCTTCTTGACGTTGATCCCGAGCATCCGGGCGCTCTGACGATTACCGCCCACCGCGTAGAGATTGCGCCCGAAACGCGTCCACTTCATCATGATGGCGTAGAGAACAACCAGAACCACCACCACGATGACGCCCGGTCTGATTTCGCAGGGAATGAAAACACCAAGCCGGTTTACGGTCCCAAGCCAAGGAATCTCTATCCTGTAACTCCGCAAGGCAACAAAAGCCGGCCTGGTCACGTTGAGCGGTTCCCGGTGGAGGGTCGTCAGCAACCCTTGTGCCAAGAACATTCCGGCCAGCGTGATGATAAAAGGCTGGATTTCAAGATAGGCAATGAGATAGCCGTGCATGAGCCCGAACGCGAGCCCGATCCCCAAGGCCAGAAAAAAGGCGCCCCAAATGTTTCCTGCTCCCGATTCCAGCAACAAGGCGCAGGCCATGGTGACCAGACCACAGACGGCGCCGACCGAAATATCGATGCCGCCTCCGATCATCACGATGCACATCCCCAGTGTAACAATGAAGAGCGCCGCGTTCAGGTTGAAAAAGTCAAAGAAGGTCTGAAACTGTTTGAAACTAACGGGAAAAGTGAGCAGGGCAATCCCGTACATCAGTAAAAAGATAATCCCGGCGATGATAAACAGAAGAGTCGAATTCGCCAGTCGGGCTTTTGGTTTAGTTGGATTCAGCGCTCCCATTCTACTCCTCCTTCTTCGCAGAACTGTCCATGCTGGAAATAACCGCTTGGTTTAACCCGCCGGGCTTACCGATAGCATTACCGGCCACGAATGTTTTTACCTTCCCCAAGCATTTTCGGGCATAAACCCGGACCACCGGCGAGGCAACAATCATGAGAATGATAATGAAGACGGCCTTGAAGGCCTTGATGGCCTCGGGGTTTACTTCCAGCCGGAGCAGAGTCCTGTTCAGTACTTCGATCGTGTACGCGCCGATAATCGAACCGGTGATGCTGAACTTTCCACCGCTCAGCGAGTTGCCACCTAGGGCGACGGCCAGAATCGCGTCCATCATGATGAACTTGAGCAGATTAACACTGTCGTGGCGTCCCACCTTGTTTACCGCAATGAAACCGGCGACTGCACTGCAGACGCCCATCAGCAAAAAGGTCAGGAAAATCACTTTTTTCGGATTGATCCCGTTCAACCGCGCCGCATTTGGGTTGATCCCCACCGCCTCCACATAGAGCCGGAGATTGGTGGTCTTGAGGACCACGGCCACGAGCGCGATAAAGACGGCAGTCAGGATGATTGGCGTTTGGATGGGCACGCCCGGAATCACAGTCCCAATCTTGTTTGAGATCGGGTTCGCCAGGATGGGCGATACTTTGCCGTCAATAATAAAGGCGATCGACCGGCCCCCTAAAAATAAAATAAGGGTCGCCACCATGGGCTGAACATTGAAGAACGAAACCAAAGTACCATTGAAGGCACCGATCACCAACCCGGCAACGCAACTGATGAGGAAACCCACCAGGATGGTCCAGATCGTGACCTCGCCGGCATTCAAGACGTACTGGACGAAGATGGCGGAAGAAATGGCACCGCTCTCCCCGATGCTGATGTCCTGCCCGCGGGCGGCCGCTGTAACCAGGGTCATCCCGATGGACAAAATAACCAACTCCGAGGCACCATAGAGGATATTCGGGATATTCCCGTAAAGGACCCCGTTGACCATGGTAATTTTGAAGTAATCAGCGCCCTTGAGCAGGTTAATGATCAGGAGGATCACCAGAACAGAGAGGGGAAAGAAGAGATGGGACAAGCGATCAAACCGTGCTTTAAACCTTGGCATCTTATTTACCTCCCTGTGCGATCATGTGCATAACATTTTGTTCCGTCATATTCTCCCCGCTGAGCTCGCCGACGATTTCCCGGTCTTTCATCACGATCAGACGCGAACAGACGCGCAACATTTCGTCGATTTCCGAGGAGATGAAGGTCAGACTCATGCCGTCGGCGGCGAGCTTAAGGACAAGTTTTTGAATCTCTACCTTGGTTCCGACATCGATCCCCCGGGTGGGCTCATCAAGGATCAAGTACATAGGGTGGGTTAACAGCCAGCGGGCCAGGATGACCTTCTGCTGGTTGCCGCCAGAAAGCGATTTAATTGGCGTGTCGAGGGACGGTGTTTTAATGTCCAGTAACTTTATGTACTGGTTGGCAAATTCTTCGGCCTGTTTCCGCGCAAGCGGCTTAAAAAAGCCTTTCATGACCTGCAAGGCGAGGATAATATTGTCCCGTACCGAAAGTTCATCGATGATTCCTTCGCTCTTCCGGTCCTCCGGTAGATAGCCGATCCCGTGTTTCATGGCGTGGAGGGGCGTCCTGATCTTCACCCGCTTGCCGTTTATTTTGACTTCACCGCCGGTTATCTTGTCGGCCGCAAAGATGGCACGCACACTTTCGCTACGTCCCGAGCCGAGCAGACCGGCAAACCCGTTCACCTCGCCCTTGTGGATAGTGAAATCAAAAGGCTTGACCCCGGCGGCACTCGAAAGCTCCTTCGCCGCGAAGACCGGCACCCTCTTGTCGGATTTAGACGGTTCCTGTTTTTTCATGGCTGAGACATCGCTCAGGGCTTTCCCCATCATCTTTGCGACCAACTCGATTTGGGGAAGCTCCGCGGTTAGGTATTCACCAATCAACTCACCATTGCGTAGGACTGTAATCCGGTCACTGATCGCATAGACCTGATCAAGAAAGTGCGTAATGAAGATGATTCCGACGCCCCGGGCTTTCAGTTCGCGCATGAGCGCAAAGAGTTTTTGCACCTCATCTTCGTCAAGAGAGGATGTGGGTTCGTCGAGAATGAGAATCTTGCAATCCATATCAACCGCACGGGCAATCGCAATCATCTGCTGGACAGCAATTGAGCAACTGGCCAGTTCTTGGGTGGGGCTGGCGGGAATACCAAGGGAACGGAGCATCGCGGCCGCCTTTTCGTTCATCTGCTTCCAATTCACAAAAACGTCCCGGCTACGGCCGATAAACATGTTCTCGGCCACGGTCAAATTGGGGCATAATGCAATCTCCTGAAAGACCGTGCCGATCCCCATGTTCTGGGCATCCTGTGGCGATTTAAAGTGAACCGGCCTTCCCTCAATCATAATCCGGCCGGCATCTTTTTCGTAAACACCATTTAAAATTTTGGTCAGTGTGGACTTGCCCGCTCCATTTTCGCCCATTAGGGCATGGATCTCACCCTTGCGGAGCACGAAGTCGACGTTATGCAGAGCTCTGACCCCGGGAAAGGATTTACAGATCCCTTCCATCTTGAGGATGATTTCAGTCTGCAAGCAAAGCCCTCCTTACTGGTCTGACGTAAATTAACAGCAGTGCGGTTGACCGGAGCGAATCCGGACACCGCACTGCCTGAGCAATGACCGAAAAACTATCTGGTGATTACACCCTTGCCCGGATCGGGGTTGATCCCATATTTTTCGATATGTTCATCGGTGATCGTGTTCGTGTCTAAGATGATCTCCTTCTGGTAGACGACTCCTTTGGGGATATTGCCGCTCTTGATCCACTGATCAATCTGGCCGGCCATCCGCGGGTTGCATTGCACATCGGCGTTCCAGTAACCGGCTTGCACGTTCCGGAGGGCAAAACGGTTAAAGTCGAAACCAATGATTTTAACCTTACCGTTCTTCCCGAAGCTGATCCCAGCCGCCTCAAGCGCCTGACAAGCCCCTTGCGCCATACCGTCGTTCTGGGCATAGATGACGTTGAAGTCTTTGCCGGCAGCAATTGCGGCCTCAACTACTCTCCGGGCTTCCTCAAGACTCCAAGTGTCGCCACCGGTGCCATCCCACACTACGTTGAGTTTACCTTCGGCGGCCGCTTTGAGCAACGGGGCGCTCCGCCCGACTTCCGCAGCGCTCCCCAACTGCCCGCGAATGAGGATTACATTGCGGGGTTCCGGAACATTGTTTAAAATCCAGTCGGTCGCCAACTGGCCCTCGTAATACATATCGGAAACAAGGGCGGCCTGGTAGTTCGAAGGATCTGTATCAATCATCCGGTCAAAGAGAATAACCGACACACCCGCTCTTTTTGCCGCCAGCAGGACATCGTCCCATCCGGAGGCATGAGCAGCCGAGATCAGGAGATAATCGACGCCATCGCGGATATATCCCATAGCCGCCGCCATTTGTTCATTGACATCGGCGGTATTGGTCTGTTTGGCGTCATAACCGTTTGCCCGTGAGAAGACCTGGTTCATGTCTTCCACATTAGCTTGACGGTATCCGGATTCTTCCGGTGGCAAATTAACAATCCCGACTTTAATCAGTTTTTGTGAAGCAGCCAGGGTCAAGCCGCACACCGTTGACAACACCAACATAACAACTAACAGTAACGACAACCTTTTCATCCTTAGACCTCCTCCAACTTTTTAGTCCACACAATTTTGTCCAGACAACCTTTTGGAAATTACCTCTCCTCTTTTGCCGCTTTGACCCGCAAACACCCCCTTTCGTGCTGGGGTTTTATATGGAACAGTTTTACCAACGGCGTGACCGCTTCTGCTTGTTAATATATTTTTAATATATAAAATAGACCGTGTGAATTAAATGGAATATCTTTGATTATGCTATAATAATTTTTGATTGATCCTTAAGTTTTCTACGCTCAATCTTTGCGTTAAGCCCCATGCTAGCAACCATAATTTGCTGTGCAAAAAAAACGGGCCCCCAAGCCCGCCCCCGCCAAAAAATTTATACTTCCGCTAAACTAGACCCGTCTGTGGTGTGAGGAGTTCCAGCCGACGGTACTGGAGCGCCTCGGCCAAATGGGCCGGTTCGATGGTCTCCCGGCCGGCTAAATCGGCAATGGTCCGGGCCACGCAGAGGATACGGTTGTAACTCCGGGCGGTGATCCCAAAACTGCGCACCGCAGCCGCCATTAACTTTTTCCCCTCCTGGTCCAGCGTACAGTATTTTTTAATTTCTTCTGCCCCCATCTGGGCGTTGCAAAACAACCCTTTTCCTTTGAACCGCGCTTCCTGCCGCTGGCGGGCCGCCGTCACTCGGGCCTTGATCTGAGCTGATTCCTCTCCGCTCCGGCCGGAAGCGGCCATTTCTTCATATTTTAGCCGTGGGGTCTCCACGATAAAATCGATCCGGTCCAGCAAGGGCCCAGAGATCCGGGCATTGTACCTCTGGATCTGGGCGGGCGTACACCGGCAAGCCTGAAGCGGGTCCCGGTAGTATCCGCACGGACAGGGATTCATCGCTGCAACCAGCATAAACCGGCTGGGATACACCAAAGTCAGGGTGTTCCGTGCGATGGTTACCTTGCCGTCTTCCAGCGGTTGGCGCAGAACTTCCAGGACCTCCCGGTGAAATTCGGGAAACTCGTCGAGGAAAAGTACGCCGTGGTGGGCCAAAGTCACTTCCCCGGGCCGCGGATAGTTTCCGCCGCCGACCAAACCGGCTTTGGTGGTGGTATGGTGGGGACTGCGAAACGGGCGTTGCCGCTGGAGGGAGACACCCGGCGGTAACAGCCCGGCAATACTGTAGATTTTCGTAAGTTCAAGGGCCTCTTCTTGATTTAAATCCGGTAAAATGGAAGGCAGTCGCCGGGCCAACATTGTTTTTCCGGAGCCGGGCGGTCCAACAAGAAGCACATTATGGCTTCCGGCCGCAGCAATCTCCAGGGCCCGTTTCGCCGTCTCCTGGCCCTTAACATCGGCAAAATCTTCCATTTCAACAGCAGCGGCGGTTTCGGCTGGCACTTCCGCTTTGACCACCGGAAAACGACCCGTTTGTAAAAACTGAACCGCGTCCCGGAGATGCTGAACCGGGACTATTTTAATCCCTTGTACCACCGAAGCTTCCGACAAATTACTGGCCGGTAACATCAAATATCTACGCCTTTGGTCGCGGGCGGCCAGCGCCAACGATAAGACCCCGCGGACCGGCCGGATTGAACCGTCAAGGGCCAATTCGCCAATGAAAAACCCGCTGCCCAGGATTTCCGGGCCGAAACAGCCTTGGGCGAAAAGAATGCCCAGCGCAATCGGAAGGTCAAAACCACTTCCCTCTTTGCGTAAATCAGCCGGGGCCAAGTTAACCACGATCCGATGGCCGGGAAAAGCAAACCCCGAATTTTTGATCGCGGCCCGCACCCGTTCTTTTGCTTCTTTAACGGCAGTATCGGCCAGACCGACTAAATCAAAGGAAGGAAGCCCGGGGGAAAGATCGACCTCCACCTCGACCGGAAACCCGTCGATGCCAACCACTGTTCCACTGGAAACCTTGGCAAACATCAGTAATAGTTGCCTCCTTCCACCCCAAAGGCATCCGTAATTAACTGGTAATCCAACAGGTTGCCTTGGCGGTCCAGATTAAGGGCGATAATATCGAACCGGCAAGGCTGATCCTGAAAGTTATTTTGTTGTAAATAATAGAGGGCGGCACGGACCAAGCGGTTTCTCTTCCGCTTGGTGATCGCCTCCAGGCCGCTGCCGTAAGCTTTACCGATCCTTGTCTTTACTTCAACAAAGACCAGCTGATTTTGTACTTTGGCAATCAGATCAAGTTCGCCGTAACGGGTGTAATATTTATGGTGGAGAATCAGATAGCCTCGTTTCTCCAGGATCCGCCGGGCGATGAACTCGCCATAGTTCCCCAGTCGCTGTCGGTCCATTCCCCTCACCTTTCCGCAATTATCTTACGTTAGATTTCGCTTCCTAATTACCTATTCCTTCTATATTTTCCTTTATCAGTATCTTACAACTTTTCTTTTTTGTGCGCGGGCCGTATATTTCAACCGCATAGCCTTTTCCGTTCAGGTCAACAATAGGCCTAAACAGAGTATGGTGTGGGGAGTGTTCACATGAAAAATGACCAACCGACCGCAGCGGTCATAATCGGTGTGTTGGCCACGATCCCCTATGAGTTGCTGACCACGGTGCTTAAAGCCTTAGGGTACGCCAAGTACAGCGTTTATGAGGTAACCAGCTTGATGATTACGTTAAACCGGCCTGACAGGTTACTCGGCGCTATTTTGTCGATGACCTTGGGGGCAAGTATAGCTTTGATATTATACTGGATTGTTGTCGGGCGCTTTGGTTGGGAAAAACTAATCTTTAAAAGCATCTTTCTCAGCCTGCAAAGTTGGTTACTGCTGGAAGCTCTTTTTATGTGGCTGATTGAGGGGCGTAATCTGATTCCGTTCCGCCCGCTCAGTGATTACTACGCCCATTTGTCCGGTGTTGTTATTTTTGGCGTGGTCATGGGACTGCTTTTCCAGAAGTACGTAAAAGATAAATAAAAGAATAAGGGGCCTTTGCCCCAAATGAATGGCCCCTTTCGCTCCGGGTGGAAATGGGCGGCATCGTTCACCAAACAAAAAAGACCCTCCCCGCCGGGAGAGGTCCCTAAACCAAACGCCGCTTGCCCATCTTTTCCTCCAACCGCCAGATAAAGGCGAGGATCTCCGCGGTCAATTGGTATGCCTCCGGTGGAATGTAACCGCCGACTTCGACGCCTTCCAACAGTTTGTATAAATCTGGATCGGCCACCGTTGGCACTTTCGCCTGGCGGGCCAGTTCCAAAATGGCCTCTGCAATTAAGCCCTGGCCTTTGGCCACCACAACCGGCGCTTCGTCTTCCGCTTGCCGGTAGCGCAGGGCAATAGCTTTGAGCATCTTGGCTTCCATTATAACCACCCATCGATCCGCAGCGGTGGCACATCTGTTACCTCCGCCGCCTGGTACTCTTCAAATTCAACCGTCCGGACCGGCCAGCCCCGTTCTTCCAAGTAGGTTTGTAAACCGGCCAGACAATTCTGGCGTAAAACCGTACCGGCCACCATCACTTTCAGGTTTAAACCGGACTGATTACAGACCCCAATGATCTCCAGTTGCCCAAAGACGGGCGATTGGTAAGCCAAACAAAAAGCATAGGGCGGATGGTTTTGCCCGCGACCCTCCTTGTCATCCTCCTCACCGGTATGGTCAGAAGAGGTAAAACTCCGCCCTATCCAGCGAATTTCCGTCTGCGGGGTTGGGAAATAGTAAAAAAGAAGATGGGGTAAACCCGGATCCCGGTGGGCTTGCTGCTGCAATATGGCCCGCGCTTCCCGGAAGATCGTCTCGAGGAGTTCTTCTTTGGTGGTAACGGCCTGGTCTTTGGCCCCAGCTTCCGTTGTTGTTCCTTGACCGTTTTGCTTTTTTGGTAAAAAAGGAAGAATGGGCGGTTGTGCGCTGGTCAATTGCCACATCGCCTTTTGGGCCGCAGGAAACAGAACATATAGGGCCCAGAGCAGAGTCCGGGGCGATAACGGCAGGGCTCTAGCTTGTAAAAACGCGACCGCCCGGGGGTGAACTTTGACCCCCCATGCTTGTTCCGCGGTGAGGAGCCCTCTTTTTAGATTAAAGAGTACTTCCCGGGTCAAAGGCAAGTTTTCCTGTACGGCGGCAAGGAGAAGTTGCCGGCCTAAGATCTCCTCACCGGCAAACAACTCCTTGAAAAAAGGCAATGCTTCCCCCAGGGTTTCCAGGCGGTAGGGGGAAAGGACAACCAATCCGGGTTCTTCCCGGAGGAGGCGGAAGACAACCTCTTTACCAAAAGGCACCCCTTCGCCTTCCACTCTCACCGGAAAAATCCCTTGTTTTGTTCGGAGGAGCACCCGCCCGTCTTGGCTTTGCTCAAGTTGCCCCTTGAGCAGACCATTCATCCCAAGTTGGGAGGGGAATAAAGATCCGGTGCCCATCGGTTTAAACTCCTTTCCGCCCCACGTTGGTCTCGCCCACCGCTTGGTCCAGGGTTAACTGGAGATGTAGGTTAAAACTACGCCGGTGGATGGGGCAAGGACCCAAGCGGGTCAGCGCGGCGTAATGTTCGGCGGTGGGGTAGCCTTTATGTTTTGCAAAACCATAGCCGGGAAAGGCTTGATCAAACTCACCCATCAACCGGTCGCGGGTGACTTTGGCCAGCACGGAAGCGGCAGCGATCGAAAGACTGCAGCCGTCACCGCCAACCACTCCGCGGTGGGGAAGGTTAATTCCCGGCCAGGCATGCCCGTCAATCAAAAGAAAATCCGGTTTTACGGGCAAATTGGCGACCGCACGCATCATGGCAAGACGAGAAGCGTTTAAGATATTTAAACGGTCGATCTCTGCCACCGACGCCTGGCCCAGACCATAGGGGATCTTGGCCGCCAAAAGTTGTTCGTAAACCAGCTCCCGTTGTTTGGCCGTTAATTTTTTCGAATCGTTCAGGTGGTATATAAATGTCCCGGGAGGAATAATGGTCGCGGCCGCCACCACCGGCCCCGCCAATGGGCCGCGGCCGGCCTCGTCAACCCCGGCAATCTGCCGATATCCCGCCGCTTGCAACTGTTGTTCCAACTTGTACATGGCGTGCAATCTTTCTTCTTCCTGTTGACGCCAGGCGGTTTCATCAATACGCTTCCGCTTTCCCATGAAGTGCACTCCTTATTCCTTCGCCCTAAACAAGTATAGCTAAACCTGCCTTGATGCAGGGCAGGTTTATGGTTGTGCGTGTCCGTTGGTTTGATCAGCTCAGTTACAATAGATATATCGGTTAAACCGCATAATTCTAAAGCAATAATTCGGGGAAAAGCACTTTAGACCAGACTGGTGATGAGCTTTTCCCGCTCGCCAAAGAGATAATCGATAACCGGAATTTCAATCATGGTATAACACCCCGGTTGCTGCTTAAAACCGGCCCGGGCGGCCGCCACCATAACCTGGGCGGTCAGGGCCGGGTTATTAATCCGCATCTCAAATTTGAACTGCTGGTTATGGGTGCGGCCCGCGACGCCTTTCCTCTCCAGAAGGACGCCATGGCCCATGTCGACCAGGTCCTGAACCCGGGGAACAACAAGAACAACCGTTTCATCGTTAACAAAATAGGGATCTTGCTTGATAGCCTCTTCTACGGCTTTTGGGTCCGCCTCCGGGGCCAGTTGGACGTAGACCATCCTCCGGTGCAGGCCGGTGCCAACCGGGACAGTTAACGACAGCGCATCTTCAACGCCGGGGATGGCCTTCACGGCCGTGGTATGCCCCATTGACATGCCCGGACCAAAATTGGTATAGGTAATCCCTTGTGGGGCCATCAACTGGAAAAGACACCGGATCAGCGAGTCGGTGCCCGGATCCCAGCCGGCGGCAATCACCGCCGTTCTCCCCTGTGCTTTCGCAATCGGATCCAGGTTTCGGCGGTAATTAACCAGGTCACTATGGACATCGTAGCTATCAACCGTGTTAATCCCCATCGCGAGAACTTCCGCCGCGGCTTTGGGCACCAAACGGGACGGCAAAGCCAAAAAAACCACATCCACTGTATCAAGCTCCCCGAGGGCCGTAACCACCGGGATACCCTTTAATTCCGGCGCCGACTTCTGCACCGATTCCGGGCGCCGGACAACTCCGGCCAGTTGAAAATCGGGTGCCGTCGTAATGGCGTCGACTAAAAAACGGCCAATATTGCCATAACCAACAATTGCCGCCTGATAACGCGTCATTTTCGCCAGGTCCCTCCTTGAATATTAAATATTAACTTACGGATAAGTTTCGTTTAAACTAAACGTAAAAGGCAGGAAATAGTATTGGTAACACGGAATTGTGTATGGTAAAAAGACCGAGGCTAAATGGAGGCTTGTTCATGCGTAAGGATTATCATACCCACACTTACCGTTGTAAACACGCCGAAGACCCCGAAGCGGATGTCGTTGCTTATGCGGCGGTTGCTGTGCAAAAAGGTCTGCAGGTCTTGGGGGTGACCGATCATACCCCGCTCCCCGCGTTGCCCGATGAACGGTGGGGTCGGATCCGCATGAACCTTTCCGAACTGGACAGCTATGACCAGGCCGTCGAGGAAGCCCGGGCTGCCTATCCGGAGCTGACGATTCTAAAGGGAATGGAATGTGAATACATTCCGGAATTCACCTCTTTTTACCGGGAAGAGCTTTTCGAGAAACGAAACTTCGATTATCTGATCGCCGGCAATCATTATGTCCCCTATGATGGTGGCTGGGTCAGCGTCCATTACCACCTGAAAAGCAAGGAGGTGTTGATGGCATACGCCGACCACATGGTAGCGGCGATCGCTTCCGGCCTGTTTGCCTTTATTGCCCATCCCGACCTCTTCGGCAATTCATATGAATTTTGGGATGAACATGCCATAGAGTGTTCAAAGCGAATTTTAGAAGCCGCCGCGGCTTACAAAGTCCCCCTGGAGATCAATGCTTATGGTTTCCGCAAGCCGCCAATAAAAACAAAAGCGGGAACACGTCCCCCTTATCCCCTTCCTCCTTTTTGGGAATTGGCGGCTGCGTACAAAGGGATTACGGTCGTCGCCAACTCCGATGCCCACCAACCAAAAGATGTGGGAGAAACCGCCGCCGTGGAAAGGCTGATCGACCAGTACGGCTTGCAAAGGGCCGATCTGGCTTACTTGGAAAAAAGCGCCCGTTGTGTAAACCACGCCACTCGCCGCTCATGCGGATGACTGCCGTTAAGTTAAAATTAGCGCTTTTCGGCGCAAGCATACCGGCGGCGAAGCTCCTCCCCCTGCTTTTGGTCCAGAAGCAACTGGGCCTTTAAGGCTTCGGGCGAGGCGAACTTCTTTTCCTCCCGCAAAAAGTGTAAAAACTCCACGGTCAGCAACGCACCGTAAATATCCCGGGAAAACTGGTTGATAAAGACTTCAACCAACGGTTTGTCATAGTCAAAGGTGGGTTTACAACCAACGTTAGCCAAACCGCAGTACACTTCCCCGTTCAGGATAACGCGGACAAAATAGGCGCCAAATTTCGGCAGTAACCGCTCGGGCGGGTAGGATAGATTGGCGGTGGGAAAGCCTAAAACTTTCCCCAAACCCTGCCCCCGGCAGACCGGACCGGCCAGAAAAAAGGGCCGGTTTAACATTTCATTGGCAGTTGCCAATTGTCCGTTCCGCAAATAACTCCGGATCCGGGTGCTACTCACAATCTTCCCATGCACCTTGACGGGCGGAACTACTTCCCCGTAACACCCCTGTTTCTGCAGATAAGTTAAGAGCAGACCGGTATCGCCGGCGCCACCGGCCCCGAAGGTAAAATCATGTCCAACCACCATCGCCCGGACCCCCAGAGCGAGCAGGCGGTCCAAGAAGGATGCCGGGTCCGTAGCGGCTAGTTCCGGGGTGAAGTCCAAAAGCAACGTACCGTCGATCCCCATCTCGGCAAAAATCGCGCAACGCTCCTCCACAGACAAGAGCAGTCCGGGTGCTCCCCCCTTTAAAATCTTGGCGGTATGTTCCCGGAAGGTAACAACAACAGTTAACCAACCATTGGCGCGACTGATCTCTTTCATCCGCGCCAGTATTTTTTGGTGTCCGCGGTGCACACCGTCAAAATTACCAATCGTTACCACCAAGCCGGAAGGAGCGGCTTTCGCCAATTCTGCTTGTAACTGCGGAAAGGAATTCCAAACTTTCATCCGTGGTTAACCACCTAAGAACATTTTTTCCCGGGGGCACCTTGTTTTTTGGTATGGACGGCCCCGCTCTAAAGAAGGACACGAACCGGTTGCCAAAAACCGGGTGAAGCTTTTTGGTATTTTAAAACTGCAAGCAAAGATCCGGTAGCATCTACCGCCCGCACCAACCCTTGATCACGACAGGCCTCCGGCGACGGCATCACTCTTAAATCTTGGGTGAAAAGACGACCGCCGTGCCGAATCCGTTCGGCATTGGCCTCATCCAACCGCACCAGGGGCAAATGGGACAAGGCGGCTGCCGGCGGAATCAAGTGTTCGTTCAGCTTACCGGCGTTTACAACCTGCGCCAGCTCTTCCAGAGAAAGGGCGTCCGCTAGATGGAAAGGGCCCGAGGCCAAGCGGACCAAATCGCCCATACAGCCGCCCACCCCCAGGTGGGCACCGAGATCGTGACACAAGGTACGGACGTAGGTCCCCCGTGAACACTCGATCAACAGGACCGGCCCTTCCTTAAAACCATAAACCGGTTGTAAAGGCTCGGCTGCTTCCAAACGGTAGATGGTGATTTTTCTTTTGGCCCGGTTAATTTCCTTCCCGGCCCGCGCCAGTTTATATAAAGGTTCTCCGTTGACTTTCACCGCCGAATACATCGGCGGGGTTTGCTCTTGCGCACCGGTGAACAGATTCAGGGCTGCCACCAGCTTTTCCCGGGAAATCTCCGTCTCCGGCTGAGTGGAAATTACCTGTCCGGTCAGGTCCTGCGTATCCGTAGACAAACCTAAGACCAGACGGGCCCGGTAAAGCTTCTTTTCTTCATCGAGAAAGGCAATCAGGCGGGTTGCTTTCCCAACCGCCAGGACCAAGACACCAGTGGCCATCGGGTCGAGAGTACCGGTGTGTCCGATCCGGCGCTCCCCCAGGATCCGGCGGGCTTGCGCCACTACTTGGTGGGAAGTAGAACCTGCCGGTTTGTTGATAACCAAAAATCCACTGTTCTTCATCGTCGTCCGTCCATCCGATCCTTATGCTCTTCGAAATACTTGCTTAAAAACGATAGGACCTCTTCCATGACCGCCGGTAAAGAACCTTTCATGGAACACCCGGCCGCCCGCAGGTGTCCACCTCCGCCAAAATGGGCCGCCAACCGGCTCACATCCACACTGGCTTTCGAGCGCCAACTAATCTTCACTTCATCGGGTTTAATCTCCTTAAAAAACAAGCCAACCTCGACTCCCCGGATCGAATTGGTGTAATTGACGTAGTTTTCGATCTCTTCCATCTCCACCTTATATTTCCGGATCATCTCCTGGTTTAAATACATCCAGGAATAACGCCGGTTACCAGAGATTTGCAGAGTGGAAAGGACTTCGCCCAAAAGACGGATGGAGGCATAGCTTTTTTCTTCGTAAACCCGCTCGGCAATCTGGGAAGGGGAGATTTGGTATTCTTCAACCAACTTCGAAGCCATCGACAACACTTCCCCGGTGGTGTTCGAATAGCGGAAAAAGCCGGTATCAGTCGCAATTGCGGTATAAAGGGCGCTGGCAATCGCCGGATCAATAGGGTACGCGCCCTTTTCCAACAACTTAAAGATGAGCTGCCCGGTCGCGGAGGCATCGGGCAAAACCAAGTTCACCTGGCCAAAAAGATCATTGGAGATATGGTGATCGATATTGACCAACAAGGGTTCACCGGTAAAGATCTCCTCCGGTAACTGCAGACGCGACCGTTCCGCACAATCAACACTGATCACCACCTCCGGACGGGAAGTGGGCTGTTGGACCACCCGCTGAATTCCAGGTAAAAATTGGTAGGTAGCTGGAACCCCGTCGGGAACGATCATCTCCACCTGCTTGCCAGTCTTTTCTAAGGACAAGCCAAGCGCCAAGAGAGAACCAATCGCATCGCCATCCGGATGCAAATGACAACCTAACGTAAAACGGTGGTGTTTGTTGATGGTAGAGATCACTTGGTCCCAAGCAGAAGGTTGACTCAAAGTCGCTCTTCCCCTCCTTCTTTCTTAATCTCATTAAGGAGCGAAAGGACTTTGGCCCCTTCTTCCAGTGAATTATCAAAGACAAAGGAAATCTCCGGTGTATGCCGCAAGCGGATCCTTTTTCCCAGTTCGGAACGGATGAAACCCCTTGCGCTTTCCAATCCTTCCATGGTCGCTGCTTGCTGCTGTTGATCACCAAAGACACTGACGTAGATCTTCGCATGACTCATGTCCCGCGAAACTCGGACATTGGTGATGGAAGTAAAACCAATCCTTGGGTCCTTAAGCTCTTTTTGCAGTATGTCACCAAGCTCTTCTTTGATCAATACCGCAAGGCGCTCTGCCCGGTATTCGGACATCATTGACCCTCCCTTTACTGTAGCGCATCCTCCGTCGTGGTCTTTTTAATCTCTTCAGTGGTAAAGGCTTCAATGACATCCCCTTCTTTGATATCATTGAACCTTTCCAAGCCGATTCCACACTCAAAACCACTGGCCACTTCACGCACATCATCTTTGAACCGTTTCAAGCTGTTAATTCGTCCTTCAAAGATCACCACATTATCTCGGAGGACGCGTGCTTCGCTATTGCGCGTGATTTTCCCGTCGGTAACGTAACAGCCGGCCACGGTACCGACCTTGGGTACTTTAAACGTAGCCCGTACTTCAGCCCGGCCAAGCACTATTTCGCGGTACTCGGGTTCAAGCAGCCCTTCCATGGCTTTTTTTACATCATCAACAATATCATAGATGATCCGGTACAAACGCAGATCCACTTCTTCCCTTTCCGCCAAGCGCTTGGCGATGGGGTCTGGACGGACGTTAAAACCAATGATGATCGCACCCGAGGCCGAAGCCAACATCACATCACTCTCACTGATCCCGCCAACGCCGCCGTGAATAACCTTCACCCGGACTTCATCATTGGAAAGACGTTCCAAGGATGATTGGATCGCCTCGACGGAACCTTGCACATCCGCTTTGAGGACGATGTTTAACTCCTTCATTTCGCCTTCTTTGATCCGCGTAAAAAGATCTTCCAATTTGAACCGTTGCTCCCGCTTCAGGCTCTGTTCACGCCGGAATTGTTGGCGTTTTCCCGCCAGTTGCCGCGCGGTCTTTTCATCGGTTACGTAAAAGATATCGCCGGCTTCGGGCAGATCATCAAAGCCAACCACTTCCACCGGTACCGAAGGACCGGCTTTCGTCACATTTTTCCCTTTATCATTAACCAAAGCCCGGATTCTCCCGGAGACCTCGCCGGCAATGATCATGTCACCTTGTTTCAAGGTCCCGTTCTGTACTAAAACCGTCGCCACCGGACCGCGTCCCTTATCCAGTTTCGCTTCGATCACGGTTCCCTTGGCGGGCCGGTCCGGATTGGCTTTTAACTCTCTCATCTCGGCTACCAGGAGAATCATCTCCAGCAGGTCATCAATCCCCTGCTTTTTCAGGGCGGAAATTTCAACGCAGATCGTATCGCCACCCCATTCCTCGGGAACCAGGCCGTACTGGGTCAGTTCCTGTTTTACCCGGTCAGGGTTGGCCGTCGGTTTATCAATCTTATTGATCGCCACGATGATCGGCACATTGGCCGCTTTTCCATGGTTAATCGCTTCAACCGTCTGTGGCATCACCCCGTCGTCGGCGGCCACCACCAAGACGGCAATATCGGTCACTTGCGCACCCCGAGCCCGCATTGCGGTAAAGGCTTCGTGGCCGGGGGTATCCAAGAAGGTAATCTTTTTCCCATTGACATCAACTTGATAAGCCCCAATATGCTGAGTAATACCTCCGGCTTCGGAAGCGATCACATTTGTCTGGCGGATCGCATCAAGCAGTGAAGTTTTCCCGTGATCCACATGGCCCATAATCGTCACCACCGGCCAACGGGGTTTGAGCGATTCAGGACTATCTTCAATTTCTTCAATCGACAGCGTTTCTTCGATAGTCGGCGCCGCTTCCACCGTTACGTCAAACTCCGCACCGACCAAAATCGCGGTATCCAAGTCAATCTCCTGGTTGATGGAGGCCATTACGCCAAGGCCGATTAGTTTTTTAATGACTTCCGCAGCCGAAACCTCAATCGCCTGGGCAAACTCTTTCACCGTAATCCGTTCGGGGATCTGGACGAGTTTAACATTGGTGGTGACCGGCTGGCTCGGAGCCGGTTTTTTCGCCGCCGGTTTCTTCCGGGCCTGGGCAGTCTTGCCGAAACCATCCTTACCCTTGCCTCGCCCTTTTGGCGTTTTGGCGTCACCCCTTCTTCTCCCCTCATCTTTACCAACCATAGACGTTTTCTTCCCGCGCTGACCGGAAGGAGCTGGTTTACCCGGCCGGCCCGTCCCTCCGGCAGGAACCGGGCGTACCGCTCGTTCTCCACCTTTGCTTTTTACGGTGGCGGGCCTGGCTCCACTGCTAGACACGGTCGTCTTCGGCTGTGGACGTTGCGGCGTTTCAACTTGTTCCGCGGTTTTTTTCGCCGGTTTTACCTTCGGTTTTTCTTTTTCCAGGTTGGGTGCGGCCGCCTTTTTCTCCGGTACCGTCTTCGCTTTAGCCGCTACCGGGGCCGTGGTCCCCATTGGTTTGGCCGGCTCTTTCTTTGGACCGGATTTCCCCTCGGGATTGAAGGAAGCACGCACCTTGGCGACAAATTCTTCCTCCACGGTACTCATATGATTTTTAACACTGGCGCCCATGTCGTTCAGGATGATCAACAGATCCTTACTTTGAATCCCCAATTCCTTACTAAGCTCATAAACACGCATTTTGGCCATAAAACCACCTCCGATTATTCCATCCGGGCCGTCAGCAACTGCTCCTCAATGGCCTGCGCCATCTCCGGCGCAAGGACACCAACAACCGCCAGGGTTTCTTTTCCTAAAGCCCGCCCCAGTTCTTCCCGCTTTGCCAGGCAGTACCAACGAATTTGGTACGTACGACAGAGCCGCTCAACCTTCTCTTTAGTGTGCCAGGCGGTGTCGGTCGCCAGGAGAACAAGGGATAACTTGCCTCCCTTTGCAGCTTGGGCAGTAGCGGTAAAACCAAGCGTTAACTTCCCGGCTTTCTGGGCAATACCGAGAAAGCTAAGGAGCTTCGTCATGAACAATCCCCGCCATGAGTTCGGTTTTAAGTTTCTCCTTCAACTCGGGGCTAATCTCGACCTCCAATTTGTTCGCCAACAAGTTACCCTTTAAAGCCCGTTCCAGACAGGACGAAGCAGGACAGATATAACAACCCCGGCCCGATTTTTTACCGGTAAAATCGACCAACACTTCCCGTTCCGGTGTGCGCACAATCCGGATCAATTCCCGTTTATTGCGGACTTCACCACAACCAATACAAGTCCGTTGTGGTATTTTGCGTTTCCGTGTCGCCATCACTTCTCCCCCCGCTTTGTTGGCTTACTTCTTTTTTTCTCCTCTTCATTCAAGCGAAACTTCTTCTTTAGCTCTTCGGAAAGGAGTTGCCCAATGGTAAACCCGGAATCGCTTCCTTCGGTGAAAACGAGCTCGGTATCATCTTTAACCGTTTCGTCCGGTTCCGAATCCGTACTGGTATCGATAAAATAGTCAATTCCTTCCTCTACTTCATCAATCAAATCCTTGACCCGCTGCTTCGCCCGCCGCTTCGTCTTTTTCTTCCGGGGTTCTTCGCGGATAAAGTCCTCTTCTTCCAGCTCCTCAACCTCCAGATCCGGCTCCTCAACCTCCAGATCCGGTTCGGCGAACCCGTCCTCATCCGCCAAATCCGTTTCTTCCCACACCTCATCAGCTTCGTCTTCCACCGGCAGTTCTTCCCCGGTCAGTTCGATTAACTCTTCTCCGGTCGTAAGAATTTCTTCCCAATCGTAGGTTTCTTCTTCGTAGTTTTCCTCTTCCGCCAGTAAAGCTTCGATCTCTTCCTTACATTCTTCGGCTTGTGTTTCGCTCTTGATATCAACCTTCCAACCGGTGAGCCGGGCCGCAAGACGAGCATTTTGGCCCTCTTTCCCGATGGCCAGGGACAACTGGTTATCCGGAACGATCACGATTGAACTTTTCTTACTGGGCAGCAGCTTTACTTCGGTAACTTTCGCCGGACTAAGGGCCCTGGTAATAAAGCGCGCCGGGTCTTCATCCCATAAAATCAGGTCAATTTTTTCTCCTTTTAGTTCCCGGACTACCATCTGGACCCGGGACCCTTTCGCCCCTACACAGGCCCCAACCGGATCCACGTTCTCGTATTTACTGTAGACCGCCACCTTCGAACGGGCTCCCGGTTCCCGGGCGATATTTTTAATCTCAACGATTCCTTCCTGGATCTCGGGTACTTCAAATTCGAGCAACCTTTTCAGAAAGCCGCTACGGGACCGGGAAAGGATAATCTGGGGTCCTTTTGAACCCTTTTTCACTTCTGCAATATAGGCTTTAATCCGTGCCCCATGCTCATAACGTTCGCCGGGAATCTGTTCGTGCGGGGGCAAAATCCCCTCTGTTTTCCCTAAATCCACGTAGACAGTTCTTTGTTCGAAACGGCGCACCGTACCAGTGATCAAATCATCCACGCGGGAAGAATATTCGTTATAGATCAAGGTCCGCTCGGCTTCACGAATCCGCTGGACAATAATTTGTTTTGCCGTCTGTGCAGCAATCCGGCCGAATTCCTTCGGGAAAATTTCGAACTCGACTTGATCACCCAATTGGTAACCCGGATCGATCGCTTTCGCCTCCGCCAAATTAATCTGCGTAATCTCATCTTCTACTTCCATGACCACTTCTTTGTAGGTGTAAATGTGGAATTCTCCGGTCTCCGGGTCCAAAACCACCTTTAAGTTACCACTTTTCCCCTGGTCTTTTTTATAAGCCGACAAAATAGCGGATTCAATCGCCTCAATCAAAATTTCCTTCGCGATGCCCTTTTCCCGCTCCACCATATTTAATGCTTCTATCAACTCGCGGTTCATTTGGATATCCTCCCTTAACTCGTCCTCAATCTATAACCTGTAAACGAGCTTTTGCAATTAGATTCCAGGGTATATTCCAGGTGGTGCCGTCAACTTCCACCAGGACCTGGCTTTCAGGTTGATCGGACCAGCCTTTAAGTCGGCCCTGGAGCTTGCGTTTACCCTGGAGGGGTGCAAAAAGCCGGATTTCCACATGTTGACCGGCAAAACGCTGAAAATGTTCGGGTTTCGTCAAAGGCCGCTCTAAACCGGGAGAAGATACTTCTAATAGGTAAGCGGTGGGAATGGGATCTTCCGCGTCCAGAACTGTGCTCAACCGCTTACTAAATAGTTCACAGTCTTTAATCCCAATCCCGTCGGGATGATCGATGTACACCCGCAGGAAACGCTGCCCTCCTTCTCGCGTCAACGCCACTTCCACCACTTCGTAATTGAGTTCCGCGCCAACTTTTTCCGCCAAGTCCCAAAGGATGGCGTTTAATCCTTGCCCCATATGTACGCTCCTTTTTCCCCAAATTATTGATCTATTCTATATTATATATTGTGGACACAAGACAAAAAGTGGGTTGAAAACCCACTCCTCGACCAAAACATCATTGAATAATTAAAGTTTACCACAGTTTATACCCTTTGACAAGGCTATCCAAAGAATTGATCGTTCATCAAAGAATCTTCGCCGTCAAATCAATTCAAGTATACACTAACCTTACCCACCAAACAAGGGTATTTATTACTCTATCTTTCCAAACCATTGATAAAATCGATGATCTTTTTGAGGCTCTCCTCTTCCTCCGGGCCGTCGGCGATGATGGTCACCTCATCCCCTTTGGCCACCCCTAAACTTAAAACCCCCAGCATACTTTGGAGATTCACCTCTTTATCGCCTTTTCTGATGCGTAACGCACAAGGGTAAGCGGAGGCCTCCTTCACCAGATCAGCTGCTGGTCTAGCGTGTAGACCGGTTTCATTCTTAATGATTACTTTTTCTTCAACCATTTGCGTGCCTCCTTTTTACTTCGGTTCCTCCTCTTCGGGAAGGGCGTCCCAATCCCGTGCGAACTGCTCGACACTACGTTCGGTCAAGGGATGGAAGAGCATCTTCCAGTACAATTCCGGACTGATTGTGACGGCGTCAGCGCCGGCCAGACACACCCGGTGAACCTGCTCGATATTTCTAAAACTAGCCGCCAAAACCCGCGTCTTTAGCGAGTACTGCGTAAAAACCTGCTTGATCTCCCTCACCACTTTGCTCCCATCCACCACCAGATCATCCAACCGGTTTATATACGGAGCAACAAAATCCGCCCCGGCCTTGGCGGCAACCAAAGCCTGCTGCGGCGTAAACACGGCGGTGGCGGTTACCCGTGCCCCGTTTTGCGCCAGCATCATTATGGCTTTGATCCCTTCCGGAGTGACCGGAACTTTGAGATAAACATCCCTTCCGAACTGTTCTTTGATGGTCTCCGCCTCCGCCACCATCCCATCGGCAGAAGCCGCCGTCACCTGAATGTGGAGCATGCCGTCGCCGCCGAGCAGACTCCGGATCCTCCGGAGTAAACCGGGAATTTCCTTCTTCGCGGCACAGGACCGGCTGATGATCGTCGGATTGGTTGTCACTCCGTCAATGGGATGGCCGGGAATAATCGCCCGTAATGCTTCAAGATCGGCCGAATCCAAGAGGATTAACATCGCGTCCCCTCCTTTAGATCAACTCCGTACTCTTCGCCAAATACTGCCGGATTACCTTTACCACGCCATTGCTGTCGTGATCCGGGGCAATAAACCGGGCCGCTTTCTTCACCTCGGGCGGCGCATTGGCCATGGCAAAGCTATAGGCGGCTTGTTGAAAGAGTTCCAGATCGTTATAGTAGTCGCCGAAGACCATGGTCTGTTCCGGACTGATGCCAAACCTTTCCTGGATCATGGCCAGGGCCCGGCCTTTACTGATACCTTTGCTCATCATTTCCCACCACGACTCACCACTGACCACACACGTAAAAGAAGCTTGAAAAACCGCATTTACCTTGCGAACGGTCGTTTCGGTCAGCCCACCCTTTTGAAAGAGGCCGATCTTTTTGATCCCCTCTTTTACGGTGTATAATGAAGGCGTCTCGACAAAATCCACATCGTTCCGGATAAACTCCGTTTTTAAATCGGCCGACGGTTTCATCACATAGGCGGTGCTTTTCGCCGCCAGATAAATCTCGGCCGCCAAGTTCATGGCCGACAACTGCTGCAAAGCGGAGACGACCATTTTCTGCTCAATATTCCGCTCAAAAATGGGCCGCTTTGCGTTACTCCACTGAATAACCGCGCCATTATGGGCAATCAGAAGCAAACCGCTTTTTACCTGTTGAAAGTTCCGGACCAAGGTCGCATAGAACCGGCCGCTGCAGGCAACAAACATAATATCCCGCCGGGCCAATTCCGTCAAAAGCTCAAAAAAAGACGGTTCAATTTGGCCTTGACTGTTAAGCAAAGTACCATCCATATCGGAGGCGATTAATCTAATCTCTGGTTTGAACGGCCGGTTCCCGAAAACATTACGCCAGGGCATGGAAAACCTCGGCCACGACATTGTCGGAGGTTAAGCCATACTTTTCATATAGTTCGGCCGCCGTTCCCGATTCGCCAAACCGGTCCCGGACGGCAACCCCCCGCACCGGCACCAGTCCGGCTACGACTTCACAGACGGCGCTGTAAAGACCGCCGTAGAGAAAATGGTCCTCCGCCGTAACAATGGCTTTGGTTTCTTCCGCCGCTTGTCGGATCGCCTCCCGGTCCAGCGGTTTAATGGACGGCATATCGATCACCCGGGCTTGAATCCCCTTTTCCGCCAAAATTTGCGCGGCCTCATAAATCACTCCCACCATGGAACCGTGGGCGATTAACGTAACATCCGTCCCTTCCCTCAACACATAGGCCTTTCCGATCTCAAACTCCATCTCTTCGCCGAAGAAAACCGGGCATTCCATCCGGCCGATTCTGAGATAAACCGGGCCCTCATGTTCGACTGCTTTGAGTACGGCCTTTCTTGTCTGGACTTGATCGGAAGGGGCCAAAACCGTCATGTTGGGCAGCGCGCGCATCAACGCCAGATCATCCAGGCTTTGGTGCGTCGCCCCGTCCACCCCAACGGCCAACCCGGGATGGGTAGAGGCAATCTTCACATTGAGGTTGGTATAGGCGATGGACTGCCGAATCTGGTCATAGCACCGGCCCGGAGCAAAGCAGGCAAAAGTGCTCATAACCGGGATGAAACCGACCCGGGCCAAACCTGCCGCCACCCCTGCCATGTTCTGTTCACAGATCCCGACATTAATAAACCGGTCGGGAAATTCTATGCTGAACTTATCGGTTTTGGTCGCCGCGGAAAGGTCGGCGTTCACCACAAAAAGCCGTTCGTTTACCCGGCCGATCTCCACTAGCGTCGACCCGAATACATCCCTGGGTGCCACTAATTTATGCATAAGACGCCTCCTCCTTCTTAAGCTCGGTCAAGGCCGCTTCATACTCTTCGGCGCTGAGTTTCTTGGCGTGCCACGGAATTTCGTTTTCCATAAAGGAGATCCCCTTCCCCTTTACCGTGTCGGCGACGATCACATTCGCCCGGCCCGGCTGCAATTCCTGGAAGGCCCGGTCAATGGCACGAAAATCATGACCGTCCACACCAATGGCATGAAACCCGAAAGCCCGGAACCGTTCAAGGTAGTTTTCATCCCCGGCCACATTTTGGACATAATCATCCAGTTGCAAATGGTTTTGGTCGATAATCAGAATTAAATTATCCAAGCGCAAACGGCTTTGCAGGATAACTGCCTCCCAAATCTGGCCTTCCTGTAATTCACCGTCGCCCACCATGACATAGACCTGGTTCGGCCGGCCTTGTTTTTTATAACCCAGGGCCATCCCTAAACCGAAAGAAAGCCCCTGCCCCAACGAGCCCGAACTGCACTCGATGCCGGGAGCACTATCCATCTGGGTATGCCCCTGTAAGCGCGAATTAATCCGGCGGTAGGTCTTCAGTTCTTCAACCGGAAAGAAACCACGGCGGGCCAAAACACTGTAATACCCAAGGGAAGCGTGGCCTTTACTCAAAATAAAAATATCTCTTTCCTCTGCCCAAGGATCCTGCGGGTCAATGCGCATCCGGTAAAAATACAGATAAACCAGTAATTCCACGGCGGAGAGCGACCCGCCCAGATGCCCGGAACCAACCAGCCTTTGTATGTTGATGCAATCCAGTCGAACCTGGAGAGCTGTCTTCTTCAATTGCGCCACTGTGCTTTCATTCATTCCGAATCACCCCAATTTGTCGTCGTTTATCCCCATCTTGACCAGCATAGAGATGCGTGCATTTAACCAGCGATACCCCCCATCACGACTTCGGCAAGAAAGTGGATCGCCCTTCACCAGACAACCGTCCCACAGGATGACAAGCTACATCCGCGCCGCCTGCCTTTGAAGGCCAATATTCCTGGGCAGGTCTTCCCTGCCCCGCCCGGAAGGAAGGACAAGGAGACCCGCCCAGCTGCTTTGTTTACCGTATAAAGAGCTTCAATATATTACCGAGGATGATTCCGACCACGCCAAAGTCCGCGTCACTAAAGGTCGTATTGGCAAAACCCAAATCGCCCAAGACCGGCATCAGGAGCACCGGTAAGAAGGTAATTAAGATCCCGTGCGCCAGTGCACCCCAAAAAGCTCCTCTTTTCCCTCCGGTTGCGTTCCCAAAAACACCGGCGGTGGCGCCACAGAAGAAGTGCGGCACAACACCGGGGAGGATCACAGGGGCATTGAGGGCAATCAAAATGCCCATACCGATAATCCCACCGAGGAAACTGGCGAGAAAACCAATCAAGACGGCGTTGGGCGCATACGGGAAGACCACCGGACAATCCAGGGCCGGCTTCGCGTCCGGAACAATCCGTTCGGCAATACCCTTGAACGCCGGAATAATCTCCGCCAAGATCAACCGGACACCGGCCAGGATGACATAGACGCCACCGGCAAAGGTGATCGCCTTCAATAAAGCAAAGACGATAAAGTTCTGGCCATCGCTTAAGTTGGTTTCAACAAAAGCACGTCCGGAAGCAAAAGCCACAATCAAGTAGAGGATTCCCATGACCAGCGCCACGGAGACCGATGTATCGCGCAGGAATGACAAGCCCTGCGGGAACTGCATTTCTTCGGTGGATTTCGAGTTTTTCCCCACCAATTTCCCGACACCGGCGGAAAGAACGTAACCGACGGTTCCAAAATGGGCAAAGGCGACGTCGTCCGTACCCGTAATCTTTCTCATGGTCGGTTGTGCAATCGCCGGGAAGAAAGCCATGGTTAAGCCGAGGAGGATCGAACCGAAGACGACCAGAGGTACGCCGGTAATCCCGGCGGCAATGAAAATAGCCGCAATCATACAAGCCATATATAAGGTGTGGTGACCGGTAAGAAAGATATATTTTAACTTAGTAAACCGGGCAATTAAGATATTGGCCACCATACCAAAGGTCATGATCAACGCGGTCTGTTGTCCGTATTCTTTTAAGGCCAGAGCCACAATGGCTTCGTTATGCGGAACAATCCCTTGGACACCAAAACCCTGTTGGAACATGGTACCAAAGTGGCTGAGGGCGGCCACAGCAAGATCGGCCCCGCCGCTCAAGACCAAAAAGCCCATGATCGTCTTGATGGTCCCCGTAATTACCTCTGCTGTTTTCTTCTTTTGCACAGCCAAACCGACTAAGGCGACAATACCGACTAGCACCGCTGGTACACTCAGAATATCCAGAATAACCTGTAACATGTTAACCCTCCTTTTTTGTTTTTACTAAAGCAAATTCTTCTTCCTCAGGACCTCTTCTAACTTTTCTTTCAGTTCGGCCAAGTCAATCATGCTGTTGAGTGATATAACCTCTCCGCCTAGCGACTCCAGTTGGCCGGCGATATCCCTTGTTCCAACATAAACATCAGCCTGCATTGCTTTTGCGGATGACAGATCCGAGTGCCCGACTTCAGCCTCGACGCCAAGCTCCCCCAAGACTTTTTTGATATTCATCTCGATCATAAAGCTGCTCCCAAGACCACTGCCGCAACAAACGAGGATCTTCATTTTGGATCACCTCCATTTCGTACCGGCCATTTTTTGTATGCTGCGTTTTTTCGAGATATCAGTTCCCCGGCATCACCCTCCTTCTCTCTCCTTGCACAATTTGTTGTTCCAAAGCAAAGGCGGTAAAGACTGTTCTATTTAGAGTGTTTTTTGATGACTTCAATAACTTCATCTTTACTGGTGGCATTAATGATGGTGTTTAGATCCTCCTGGTTCATGAAAACCTCCATTAACTGGGAAAGAGCTTTGAGGTGTGTTTCGTTATCCGTAGCGGCCAAAGTGACCACCAATTTCACCGGATCATTCAACTCATGCCCGAAATTCACCGGATTCGCCAGTGTCACCAGACTCATCGCCAGTTTTTTCACACCACACTCCGGCCGGGCGTGCGCCAGAACGATGCCTGGGGCCACCACCATATAGGGTCCGAAGGTAACGAAATTATTGATGATCGCTTCTTTATACCCGATGGACACCCACTTTTTTTCTTCCAGCGGAGCAGTCCCAGCGGCAATCGCTTCTTTCCAGTCCGCACAAGTAACGTTCAGCTTAATTGTTTCCCTAGTTAACAAATCGCTCAGCATATACACATACCTTCTTTCCATCCGGCGTTCATTGTGCCGTTTAATCTCATACATCATTTCGTATTGCAGTTGCTGCCGATCCGTAATCGCCGCATACTTTTCGACAATGCCGATCAACTTGTTCACTAAAGAAAGCTCCAGTTGGTAACTGCTGGGGAATCTCCGGTTCAACCGTTGCTGGAGCCGCCGGTAGTCTTCTTCACTTAAAAAAGGTTGGACCTTAAGGTAACGGCTTTGCTCATAACCCGGCAGATCCACGGTGCTGATAATCAAGTCATACTTGTCGTTCGGCACCGCATTCAAACCGCGGCATGACACCGTATCGACAATCTTCACATTAAATTCATTCCTTAACCGGTGCGCCAACACCGAAGCGGTCCCGATCCCGGTCCCGCAAACCACTACAACCCTGGTCTTAGTGTGAATAATTTGTTTGGCGCGCTCCATTCCGGCCACAAAATGCATCGTCAAGTAAGACAGTTCGTGGCCATCCACTTTTTCCTTGATGTACTCTTCCAAATAGCGCGCCGCTTGCTTTGTCCGCTGAAACATCTCATTGTACTTGTTTCTAACTTCATCATAGGCCGGGTTGACCTGCGCAATTCCGTACTTGACGCGGTAAACGGCAGACCGGAGATGGAGCGTCAAGTCTTCGACAACGCGTTTCTTTTCTTTTCCAAACTCCATTCCGCAGAGTTTTTCCATCTCGTCAGTCATGGCCGCCGCCACTTGGTATAACCTGTCTTGTCGCGCCAGGATTTGCCGGGGGGACCGGGGTATTTTGGACCGTTCGGATTTAATCACATCGGCGCCCAACAGATAGAACATGATATGGTCAGTTTCGCCGGGCGCGATGCTAATCCCCAATTCCTGCTGCAACCGGTCTACCATCTGTTTGGCCACGGAGAATTCGATGCTATTTTTCATATTGTCCACATGTAAATCCAGAGAGTCGATGTCGTGGGCTGCCCTTCTCAAAACAATGGCTAAATAGATGACCATTTGGCAATAGGCTTTATCACTGAATTTTCTCCCCAGTTCGTTTTCGGCTTGACAGATCACTTCATCCAACAACCAAAGTTCTATTCGGCTAAAAAGTTCTTCAAAAAGCAGATTAACCAGTTTGGATTGGACCATCTGTTTGTCAAGATAATTGAGGAGATCTTTCACCGTTATCACCTGTAAAATCAGATCGGTCGCCGCTCTTCTGCGGTCCATCTCCTTACCTGTTACCCAAGTTCCGATTTTACGCTTTTTAACAAGAATCAGGTTTCGCTCCCGTAACCACTTTTCCGCGGTCGCAAGGGTCTTGAGGACCGTGTTCTTCGAAATATAAAGTTTGCTTCGTAGCTCATCACTGTTTACTGGCGACTCCGCCAGCAAAAGCCTTATTGTTAGATAGACAAACCTTTCCTCATTTGAAAAGAAATATTTGTATGGGGTATGACTGCCGACAAACGAATCGATGAACTCCTCCAAACCCGCGCTTGGTTTGAGTTTGATTCCTTTGTTGTGTTCGCGTTCCAGATAATCAAAACCGTTTTTAACCAGAAATTGTTCAATCTTGTCAATGCTGTATCGAATCGCCCGGTCAGTCAGGCCATAAGAATCCGCCAGTTCAGTGGTTCTGATATAATCATCACTTTCCCGTAAAGCCTGAAGAATCTCGATACATCTCTGGTTGAGCTCCATGTTACCATCCCTTATGAACTTCCTTTTCACTCCTCATCCGCCCGGCGGCGTACCAATCCACTTTTCTGGCTCGCCCATTGCGTCCTGGCGGATAGTTAAAAACCATCATAATCTGACACGGCCATCTATCTGTGTAACCTTAGTCTAGCGGCTGTTGATGATAGTATAATATAAAACCAGTATTTTTGAAACACATCTTTAACAATTGTTTCTTCCAATCTCTCCGGAAAAAGTCAACTATTTAACAAACACCCCGGCAGGCAAGGCTCCAACAATGAATTCAAGACCTAGAATTTCCGGCAAAAAAAAACATAACCTTCATTCCGTCCGTGACGAAATAAAGGTTATGCTTTACCGGTATTTCACTGACATGAAAGGGTTAACCGGAACGTAAATTTATCCGTAAATCAAGGCAAAGATAAAGTCCCAAAGCTCATTCGCGGCATCAAGCATCGTTTCCACTTCCTCTTCCGTGGTGACGAAACCGGAATCATTCAGGAATAAACGGACATTCGGAACCAGCGCCCGAATTTCCGGATTACGCGCCACACACTTTTCCCAGAGGTGAGCGCTGGTCAAATCCGCCCCGGCCGGCTCGCTTTCCCCGTGCGCCACAAGATAGGCCAGCAAAAGGTTGTGCACCGCCGCCCGGCAGTTTTCATAAACACTGGTCCCATCCTGAGCTTGCTCGGCCGCCGACAGCAACTGGTCGGCTTTGGCCAGGAACACAGCCCCTTGCTGTTCAGTCTCGGTCATCCGGTGCTTTTTTTTCACTAGACCCCTCCTCTTCTTCAGTTCTTTGCAAGCGCGCCGCAAACCCCGGGGTGAGGGTTACTTCCATGTCGCGGTCGACAAACAGTGCCTCCAGTTTTTGCTGGGTAAGGAGGCGTTTCCGGTCCTCAGCTTCAGCCACAAAAACCGCTGTTGAAAAAAGATCGGCCTGCATGGCGGAATCGGCCATAATGGTCACCGCCGCCAGATCCGTCGCCGGATAACCGGTAAAAGGATTGAGCAGATGAGAATAACGAATACCTTCGACTTCAATATAGCGCTGGGTATCGGCGGAGGTGCCTAACGCCTGGCCGGAAGTCAGGTGCACAATACCGATCCACCCCTCGTGACGGGGATGGGAAATGGCGATCCGCCAGGGACCACCCCCCGGTCTTTCACCCAAAACCCGGATGCTGCTTTCCCCCCCGTTAATTAAGGCCCCGGCCACTCCGGCCTGCTTGAGGATGGCCCAGGCCCGGTCGACGCCATAACCTTTCGCCACCCCACTTAAGTCCAGTTTCATCCCGGTCTGTTTCAGAAAAACCGTCTGGTTTGCTTCGTCCAAAACCACCAGGTGGCGATGGGTCAAAGGTAAAACCGCGGTAATTTCCGCCGGCGAAGGAAGCCGTCCGGCGCCATCATAACCAAAATCCCATAGTTCAACCAGGGCACCGATCACCGGATTGAAGTATCCGCCACTAGCTTCGGCCAATCGCAAAACATTCTGCAAAAAAGCGAAAAACTCTGGTCCAACCGGAACCGGATTTTTACCGGCCTGCGCGTTGATCTGGGCGACAAGCCCTTGCGTCTGTGAAGTAAGTTCATGGATCCGTTCCAGCTCAGCAAAGGCCTGCTCAACCCCAGCTGCCGCTTTAGAACCGTAAGCCGTGATCCGGATTAATGTGCCAAAGAGAAAACGGCTCGCGGTCACCGGTTTCACGCGCAGACGGGAGACGAAAAAAACCGTTCCCACCAGCAATAACAGGGTAAACAGGAACCAAAATTTACGTTTCGCCATTGTCTACTCCAAAAAATTACGACCCTTACGGGTCTGTTTTTTTACAAATAATCGGAACAGGGAACCAGATCTTCGAGGCGCAACTTCACCATTCCCTGCTTCTTCACGGACTGTTGGATCTCGGATAATTTTTCCACGCCCAACTCTTCTAACGCCTTTACGCATTGCGGGCAAAACTGGACACCTGACAGGCGACGGATCTCGGCAAAGGCCTCCGTCATCGGACGGGCCGCCCGGTAAGGACGTTCGCTGGTCATGGCGTCCAGCGCATCGGCAACCGCAAAAATGCGTGCCAACAAAGGAATTTTATGACCCTTCAAACCTAAAGGATAGCCACTTCCATCATAGCGCTCATGATGGAGGAGAATGATCTCGGCCGCAGTATTAAGGAACTCAAGCTGTTGAATTATATCATAACCCAATTCGGGATGGCGTTTGATCGTTTCCCATTCCTCCGGGAGCAGCTTCGTCGGTTTTAAGAGGATCCGGTCGGGCACCCCGATCTTCCCAATATCATGAAGGTAGCCCGCCAAAGCAATCTTGTTCAGTTCGGATTGGGGCAGCCCCATATGTTCGGCAAGGACGGTAGCGTAAGCAGCCACCCGTCTTGAATGGTCCCAGGTATCGTGATCCCGGTAATCCAAGGCATGGATCAAAGCTTTAAGCGCCCCTTCGTTCGCTTGTTGCAGCTTTGTGCAGCTTTTTCTTTGCCGGTCCTTTTCTTCCCTGAGCTGTTGCCGGAAGGTAAAGAGATAATAAAGGGTAAAAGCAAGAAACAAGAGAAATCCGGTAATAACCACCCAAATATAGGTTAATACATCCCGTGGGGCCAGGTTGGGAAAAAGCAGTTTGCGGTACAGATAATAGGCACCTGCAAAATAAAAAAGTGCAACAACCATTAATCCTAGAACTAATGGTTTTTTCTTCATTACGTTCATTCCTAATCAAGTAGTATTACGTAGTTAGTCTCTGTCCTCGCAGAATGTCCACCAGCCAATTCCAACCAGCTTGCAAACGGAATACAAACCAATGTTATCTGCAGACTGTCGCTGACTCCCTCCCTTTGAATGCGCGATAAAATAAAACCTAGAGCTAACTAATTCATTCGACGTATGGGGAAATATTCCTTCTCCCTTAGAAAATAGAAAATTTTCTTTCCAGTAGGCCCCTTCCTAAGCATGCTAAGCGCAGTGAAAATAAAAGCGGGCCGCGCAATCTGCGGCCACGCGCCGCTTTGGTCCTATTTCTTCCCGCTGGCCAGCGACAAGGGACGACCGGCCACCAACTGAAAGATTCCTTCGGCCGTTAAGCCATAAAGCTCATGGAGTTCAGGGATGGAGGCCGTTTCAATAAACTGATCCGGATAACCCAGGCGGGAAATATGTACGTTGTGAATCCCGGCCTCAGCCAGTAGTTCCAGGACGGCCGAACCAAAACCACCGGTTAAAACATGATCTTCAACCGTAATGAGGTGAGGAACGCGCCGCGCCCAATGGATAATGGTCCGCCGGTCCAAAGGTTTGACAAATCGGGCATTAATTACTGTGCAATGGATGCCCACTGTTTTAAGGAGTTCAGCGGCTTCCTCCGCTTTTTTCACCATCGGGCCCAGGGCGAGAATGGCCGCGTGCTCACCCGTTCTCAAGACTTCTGCTTCTCCTGGGTTGAAAACCTGCACCGTACTGAGGCTTCCGCCGTTTCCTTGTCCCCGCGGGTAGCGGATGGCCACCGGTTTGTCCAATTTTAAGGCCCACAAGAGCATCTGGCGCAGTTCATGCTCGTCCTTGGGGACCATAATCGTTATGCCGGGCATCATGCGGAGGTAAGCAAGGTCAAAGACCCCATGGTGGGTCGGCCCGTCCTCCCCAACCACCCCGGCCCGGTCGATGGCAAAAACAACCGGCAGGTTCTGGAGGCAAACATCATGCAGAATCTGGTCGAAAGCGCGCTGCAGAAAAGAAGAATAGATGGCCACCACCGGCTTCATCCCGGCCCGGGCCAAGCCGCCGGCCATGGTCACGGCGTGCCCTTCCGCAATCCCGACATCAAAAAAACGTGCGGGGTAGGTTTGGGCAAAATCTTGCAGGCCGGTACCTTCCTTCATCGCCGCCGTAATGGCCACGATCCGGTCGTCTTGGGCGGCCGCTTCCATTAGCGTTGCCCCAAACACCTCCGTGTAAGTGGGGGGCCCATTGGGGCTTGGTACCCGCCCGGTGCTGACTTCAAAACCGGGCACACCATGGAACCGGACGGGGTTTTCTTCCGCCGGCGGGTACCCCTTCCCTTTTTTCGTCCGCACGTGAATCAGCACCGGTCCCTGGCGGCGAGCGGCATCTGCTAAGGTTTGGGTCAACTGGCGGAGATTATGCCCGTCGACCGGCCCGATATAAGTAAAACCCAGTTCCTCAAAGAGAATGCCCGGTATTACCAGGTATTTGAGGATATCCTTTAATTTATCCCAGTAGCGAAAGGTGACTTCGCCGACTTTTGGGATCTTCTGGATGAACTGTTCCAGGTCGGCCCGGAACTTGTACAGGGTGGGGTTGAGGCGCGCCTGGCTTAAATAGGTGGAAAGGGCGCCGACATTCGGCGCAATCGACATCTCATTGTCATTCAGCACCACAATGAGATTGGTTTTTAAATGCCCTGCATTGTTCAGAGCTTCAAAGGCCAGCCCGCCGGTGAGCGAACCGTCGCCGATGACGGCTACCACTTTATAATCCTCGCCCCGGAGATCCCGGGCCTTCGCCAGGCCAAGTCCGACCGAGATTGAAGTACTGCTGTGGCCGGTTGCAAAAACATCATGGGGACTCTCTTCCGGTTTGGGAAAGCCACTGATCCCGCCCCGCTGCCGGAGGGTATGAAAATCCTTCCACCGGCCGGTGACGATCTTATGGACATAGGACTGGTGGCCCACATCCCAGATGATTTTATCCTCCGGACTGTTAAAGACTCGATGTAGCGCCAAGGTAAGCTCAACCACGCCCAAATTGGGCGCCAGATGACCACCTTGCCGGGCGACAGTCTCGATCAACAGGGCACGAATCTCAGCCGCTAGAGCTTCCAGTTCGTCAAAGGACATCTTCTTTAAATCCTCAGGTAGTTTTCGGTCTGCAAACATCTTGGCTTCAAACCCCACTCTTATTTTGCACATTCGCGCTTTTCTTTTTTATTTTTCCCCCGATTCGACCACCGGCCACGCAGCGCGTCAATTTTTTCAAGGAGAACCGCCACCCGCAGCAAGATGGCGGTGGACCTTTTGAGAGCAAAAGCTTTGCCGGCGGCCTTTCCGCCCACCGTCAGGGCGGAGATCACCCCCACAACAAGCAGGGAAATTAAATCACGGTAAGCCGTTAATTCATGGTTGGTGACAAACGTAATCACTAAAGCGGCACCGATCGAGCCGCTCACCGTTCCACAGATATCGCCGACGACGTCATTACAGAAGTTGGCCACCCGGTCCGCCTTCCGCACCAGCTCAACGCCTTTCTTGGCCCCCGGTACCCGGTCACTGGCCATCGCATGGAAGGGTTTTTCCGAAGCGGCCGTGGTCGCGGTCCCAATAATGTCAAAGAGGATACCAAAAAAAACCACGACCAATAAAACCAGGACCGAGACCCAAAAAGCGGTCCAGACTTGGGCCAACTGAAACAGAACCGAAAGGGAAATAGTCAAAAAAAAAGTCAGGATTCCGACTCGAAACGCACCCGCCAAGTAATCTCCCCCAACTTAGTCCACGGCTGGCTCTGTTTTTTCGGATGACAAGAAGATGGTCAGTTACTGGGTAAACATTGTGGCTTAAGGTCCAGTAGGTTTTCCCGGTGTTCTCCGGAACGTCGCCGTTCCGGCGGTTTCCCTTTATGAACACCTTACCGCGTCGCCGACGGTAAAACTGGATCACCACTTAGTCCACACCGCAATCCCCAATAACTGTCCCTGCGGGAATAGCCTAGGAGTTTTCCTCAACGGAAAGGACCGTCTCTAGCCTCTTTTGCAGGATGGGTTTCAAACGGCAAAGAGCAATGTTCTCAGGCCTTCAAGAACATTGCTTGGCCCGTTATCCTCGCCACCCCACCTCAAGGCAGGCTACACTGCATCGATATTTCGTGAGCCGGTAGGCTTCTTCCACACCGTATGCAGGTTCCCAGCCCAAGCCGTAGTTAGGCCCGTGAGCTTCCCCACGCACTTGGGTCTCCGCGGTAAGGGGTCGACTCCCGCATGCCTTTGCGGGGCGCCCCGTTACCTTAACCCCCAGCACCGCCCCCGACTGGGCGTCAGCGGCCAGCACCAGGGACTTCATCGATGTGCCCTTGACGGATTTTTAGGCCCGTCTTCGAAACGACTTTCCGACTAGGATACTACACCATCTTCTTCTCTACATACATTATAACACATAACAAGCGATTTTTTAATTTATTATCCGGCCACCAACCACCAGCCGAAAAAGATCCCGAGCACCGCCCCGACGATCACTTCCACCGGGGTGTGGCCGATCAACTCCTTCAGGCGTTCATGGTGAAACTCGCGTTCCGCAAACAGTTCTTGCACGATTTTATTTAAGACCCGCGCTTGTTTGCTGGCGGCCAACCGGACTCCGGCGGCATCATACATAACAATTAACGAAAAAACCAGGGCCAGGGCAAAACTGGTCGAAGCCCAGCCTTCGGTGCGGCCGACGCCTGTTGCCAGGGCAGTCACAAAGGCCGAGTGGGAGCTGGGCATCCCGCCCGCACCGACAAAACGCCGGAAATCCATTTTTTTATGTTTGAACAGGAACAATAACCCCTTTAAGATCTGGGCAACCAGCCAAGCAGTAAACGCGCTCCAAAAGACAGTGTTTTCCGAAAATCCGCCCACTTTTTTCTCCTCCACCCTTGACGAAACTTTTGCTAAAGGTTGTGTTGTGTTTAGTGGTCCCTGTGCAGTACCGCTTCGGCCAACGCGATAAGGACTTTACCGCTTTCCCCCAACGGAGCAAGGGCGGCACAGGCCCGGTTAATCTCTTCCGTGGCCAGCCGGTGTGCCTCATCAATCCCGACAACCGCAGGATATGTTGCTTTTTGTTTTTTTAAGTCGCTGCCCACCGTTTTACCAAGGATTTCCTGGTCGGCCTGCAAATCTAAAAGATCGTCGGTAATCTGGAAAGCAAGGCCCAGCGCTTCGCCATAACGGGTCAACGCCTCCAGGACTTGCGGTTCGGCCCTGCCAATCAGGCCGCCCATGCGTAAGGCCGCCCGGATCAGGGCCCCGGTTTTCCAGCGGTAGATGAGCTTAAGCGCATCGAGGGTGAGCTGCTTCCCCTCGGCCGCCAGATCCAGCACCTGACCGCCGATCATCCCCTGCGTCGAACTGGCTTGAACCAATTCCCGCAAAGCCTGATAGTAAGCCTGTTCAAGGCCGACCGGAATATGATCGAGCATGGTAACGATCCCCTGGGTCAATAAGGCATCACCCGCCAAAAGGGCGATCGCTTCGCCGAACACCCGATGGTTGGTGGGTTTGCCCCGGCGCAGTTCATCATCGTCCATACACGGGAGATCATCATGGATCAAGGAATAGGCGTGGATCATCTCCACCGCACAAGCCGCCGGCAGGGCATCTTCCCACCGCCCACCGGCCACGTCACAAGCGACCAGGGTAAGCACTCCCCGGATCCGTTTGCCGCCGCCGCAAACGCTGTAACGCATCGCCGCATGGATGATCTCCGGGGCGCAGGAAGAACTTGGTAGATAAGTATCAAGCGCTTCCTCGATCTTCGCTTTATAAAACTGGAGTTCCGGCCGATTCAAAATCATTCCTCCTCCGGTTGGAACGGAACGGTCTTGGCCGCGCCGCCCTCAATTCCCAAAAGCAGTTCCACTTTGCCTTGGGCTTCCTCAAGTTTGGCGTTGCAATGGCGGGCCAGGGCGATCCCTTCCTCAAATAGTTTTAAACTTTCATCCAGATTCAACTCCCCTTTTTCCAATTCACCGATGATCGTTTCCAACCGGGCCAACGCCTCTTCAAATGTCTTCTCTGTTATTTTTTCGTCCATAACGTCACATCCTTTTTCACCGTTTCCACCCGGGCGTAGATTTGCCCACGGCGAAAGGTAATCCGTAATCCCTCACCCGGATCGACCTCCGCCGCCTCCCGCACCACCCGACCGTCGGCATCCCGGTAGCAGATGCTGTAGCCGCGGTTCAAAACCGCTAACGGGCTGACCATCTCCAACTGCGCCAGTTTCTGCTCCAGGTCCTTCCTGCGCTCTTGCAGTACAAACTGCATCCGGCGGACCAATGCTTCCTTTCCTTCGTCCACTTGCTGCCGGCGCGCCAAGACCAACCGGTCCGGGTGCCGTAAAACCGGATGAAAAGACAACCGGTCGATCTGCGCGCGTTTGCGTGCATAGAGCCGGGAGAACAAAGCCGTGAGGTTATCGGTGCACAGTTTAATCCGGTTGCGCAGTTCACCAATCTCCGGAACACTGAGTTCAGCGGCGCCGGATGGTGTTGGGGCGCGCAGATCAGCAACTAGGTCGGCAATGGTAAAATCGGTTTCGTGGCCAACGGCGGAGATCACCGGATGGGGACATGCGGCAATGGCGCGGGCCACCCCTTCGTCATTGAAAGCCCACAGCTCCTCCGCGGAACCGCCGCCCCGGCCAATAATGACCACGTCCAAATCGGGCAGACTCCCCGCGGTTTGCAAGGCTGCCACTAAACTGGCCGGGGCTGTATCGCCTTGCACTTGCGCCGGAATGACCAGGATATCCACGCGCGGATGACGGCGGCGGATAATTTTAATGATGTCACGCACCGCCGCCCCGGTCGGTGAGGTGATCACCCCGATCTTCCGGGGTAAGCGGGGAAGCGGTTTCTTCCGTTCCGGGGCAAAGAGCCCTTCGTGGGCCAGACGCTCCTTTAACTGCTCAAAAGCCAGGTAAAGCGAACCCAGTCCGGCGGCCTCCATCAGGTCGACATAAATTTGGTATTCTCCGTTCTTAGGGTAAACGGCAATCCGGCCGCAGACGACCACTTCCAACCCGTTGTAAGGCCGGAACTTGAGCCACTGGTTTTCCCGCCTAAACATCACCGCCCGGAGCCGGGCCTTCTCATCCTTGAGTGTGAAGTACATATGCCCCGAAGAGTGAAGGGTAAAATTGGAGATTTCACCGCATACCCAAACTTGCTGCAGAGCTTCATCGGTTTCGAGCAGACGTTTAATATACAAAGTTACTTGTGAAACCGTAAGGATCTCCGGCAAAATCCCCCCTCCTTTTCCGACCTTAACTAATTCCAGCTTTGGCGGGAAAATCCTTTCTTTTTTTCCCTTGCCAGGCAGGCCAAGATTTACATAAAGGATACCCATTGGCATCCGCGAATTAAAAGGTGTAGTCTGACAAACCAAGGGAGTGAACAGCAATGTTTTCTTTACGTCACCGGTTAATCCTTCCCCTACTGCTGCTTTTAATCTTCTTGTTTGTAACGCCGGTTGTCCATGCCGTGCCGACCGATGTTACCGGGCACTGGGTGGAAGACAGCGTAAATGAGCTCATCGACCAAGGGATCCTCCACGGCTACCCCGATGGTTCTTTTCGCCCGGACCAAAGCATTACCCGGGCCGAACTGGCCAAAACACTGGCCGTTGCCTACGGGTTCACGGGTGCTGGCGGAAAAGGTCAATTCACCGATACAAAGGGCCACTGGGCGGAAGGTTACATCGAAGCTTTAGCCGAAGCCAAGATCATCACTGGCTACCCAGACGGCAGTTTCAAGCCGGAAGCACCAGTCACCAGAGCCGAGATGGTGGTTATGCTGACCCGGCTCCTGAAGATCGGAACCGAAGAGGAACACTACACCATAGAGTTTATCCCGACTTTCGGTGATGTAACCGCGGATTACTGGGCCTTTTACCAGATCGAACTGGCGGCCAAACTGGGGCTCCTGCCCCGGTATTACGGTCCCGATTTTAACCCCGGTCGTCTGGCCAGCCGGGCTGATACGGCATGGATGTTACAGCAACTACTCAACCTGAAAACCGTCCGTGGTCAACTAATCGACCAGCCGGAAGCCGGGACCAATCTAATCGCCGTCCGCCCGGAAAGCGACGGCGAGATTGAGATCGCAGTCATCCCCCCAGAAGCCGTCGTGTTCCGGAACAACATGACTACGACCGTTGATACCTTGACCAAAGACGACCAGGTCACCATCTACTACAACCGTAACCACGAGCCGGCCGTGGTGAAAGCCTTTGGCGAAGTCAATAAATCCGACCTCTTAAACCGTTTAAGCGCCTTGGTAAAAGGGCGCCTCACCACGGAACAGATCGCGGCGATCTTGGCCGGCAATTGGGATGAGGTAAAAGAAGGGATCAAAGGAGAGCTCTATAACCAGTTACTAAAGATTGGTTTAACGGCGGAAGAAGCCGAATCCATTCTGGTGCAAGACTGGGCCTACCTCGATACGATCAGCCGGGACCGCCTGGCCGGTGCCCTCTCCGGTTATCTGGGGATCACCAAGGACTTAAGTGGGGCCATCTTGGCACGGGACTGGGAACGGATCAAAGAATTTGCCCGGATTGAACTGACCGCCATGGCCCTGGAAAAGATCCTGGGTTAAAAGCAGACAGGAACCGCTCCAACATGCCGGGGCGGTTTTTCATGTGTGCGCTCAAGGTTCAAGCGTCAGCACCCACCGGGCGGCATCAAAGTCCGCTTTCAGCTTGGGCCAACCAGCAAGCAGCGCCGACAAGGGAAGCCACCGGCCTTCCGCAGCTTGCTCCCGCAACAGCTCCGGCCGGGAGGGCGGCCCCAGATCAGTCTCCAGCAGTTTGACCAGTTCACGCGGGACATAAGGTTCCTCCTGAAACCAACCACGCCGGGGTAATAACCGGCCGTTATAGTAGATGCGTAACGTATAGAGGTGGATGGTCTTTGCTTGTTGGTTAAAGACACCATAGACTTGCCCCGCGTGGGTCCGCATAAACTCCACCAGTTCGATGTAGGGAGCAGCGCTGGTTTCTCCCCATAACCGGGCCAGGGTGGCGGGGAGAAACGCCCGGTCGTCCCAGAAAAAACCGGTTTCCGGATATTCGGCCCCATCCAAAACTAAATGGATCTCCCGCGGCACTTCGATCACTTGCGGCCGGTCGTCGGTCAACAACCACCAAAGACCTTCCCAATGCACCGGATAAAACAAAACCTGCCGTTGCAGGGCAGTCGAGATCTCCTCCTGAACCTTGCTGTACCGCCGGTAATAATCGGGGTAAAGGGTTAACCAGGTTTTATCCCCGTACGTTTCCACCTGAACAGTCTGGTAGATAATCTCCACCGGGGTGTCGACGCGCACCAACTGCACCAAAAACTCAACATCCTGGTTGTGCATACGGATACAGCCGTTGGATTGCGGATAGCCGATGGAAAGCGGATTATTGTTCCCATGGATCCCGTAGCCTTTAAGGCTTAAACCCAGCCAGTAGCGGCCCAGCGGGTTTTCCACCCCCGGCGGGACCGGGGGCCGGCCCGTCGGATACCAGGTGGGATTCTCGATAATGACGTCAATCGTAAACCGACCCAGCGGTGTCGGGGTGGACTGTTTGCCGACGGCCACCGGAAACCGGCGCCACACTTCACCATAGCGGAGCAACTCTAGGGTGCTGGCGGGGATATTAATCCGGATCATCCACTCGTCACCGGTTTCCGTTTCCGCTGCGCCAACCGGCCCGGTCAGTAACAGCAAACAGAAGAAGAACGTTAACTGTGCCCGTTTCAGTGCGGCCACCTCTCCCTTGCCGGATTCATCTCCTAACTATTTATCCTCCCCAAGGGAGTGGTGTTTATGCCTCAAAATGTATTACCGCCGGGCTTTAGCGGTGTTTATTTTAAAAAGCGCGCCCGGATGATCGCGGTCTCCCCAAAACGCTCCCGGATGCGGTCCAAGGTCTGATGCAAAGCACGAAGATCCGGGTCCGCCGCCGCTGTAAACAACGGCGTTTGGGTGTTTTCGCGGGTTTCTAAGCCGGAAACGCTCACCCCAATTAATCGAAGGGGTTTCCCTCCCCAGACATTCTCCTCCGCCAACTGGCGGGCGGTGGCGAAGATCACTTCTTCAAAATCGGTCGCCTGGTAAAGGGTGGACCGCCGGGTGATCGTCTGAAAATCCTGGTCCCGGAGTTTAAGGGTGATCACCTTCCCCACCAGGCCTTTGCGGCGGAGACGGCGGGCCACCTTCTCACAAAGGCGCCATAAGGTTCCTTCCAGGAACTCGCGGTCGGCGGTATCTTCTTGAAAGGTGGTCTCGTGGCCGATACTTTTTACCGTCGCGACCGGCTCAACCGGACGGTCATCAATCCCGCGGGCCAAACGATAGAGGTGGATACCGAGTTCTCCCAGGTGGTCCCGGAGCACGGTCAGTGGAAGCGCCTGCAGATCGCCGATGGTCTTCAACCCCATCTTCCTTAATTGGGCTGTTGTTTTCGGGCCGACGCCCCAGATCCGCGCGATGGGCAACGGGGCGAGAAAAGACGCCACTTCTTCTTCCCGGATCACCACAAACCCCCTTGGTTTTTTTAGATCCGAGGCCAGTTTGGCCAGGAACTTATTGGGGGCAACCCCGACCGAAGCGGAAAGCTGCAGTTCGGCCGCGATCCGGTCCACGATTTGCCGGGCAATCGTCTCCGCCGGTCCAAACAACGGCTCCGATCCGGTGACATCAAGAAAAGCTTCGTCGCAGGAGAGGGGTTCAACCAAAGGCGTGTATTCCCGGAGGATCTTCATAATCGCCACCGAGACTTCCCGGTATCTTTGCATCCGCCCGGGCACGAAGATCCCGTGGGGGCAGCGACGGCCGGCCTCGCGCAAAGGCATGCCCGAACGGACGCCAAATTTACGGGCTTCGTAGGAACAGGTGGAAACCACACCCCGGGCGTGGGGTGAACCCCCAACAATCACCGGTTTTCCACGGTAGGCCGGATTATCTAGTTGTTCAACAGCGGCATAAAAAGCGTCCATATCAAGATGGATAATCCGTCGTTTACCCATCCCGTTCACCTCCTCTCCTCCCGCCGTGCCGTCTCCATCCTCTATAAGTTAATTCTGCCATAGCAAACATTTGTTCGTCAAGACTCATCTCGTTCCTTGTTAATCCTCCGGCCGGCCTGCTTCTGGAGGGAAAAGAAAAAGGTAAACCGTTATGTGAAGGCGAAATAGTTGGTTACTCATCTGTTGCCTTTTTCACAACTGCACGACCGTATAAAAGGCTAAAAACTGTTCTCTGCTCGCTGCGGTAGCCAAAATTTCTTGACGGGAGGGAAAATGAGATGCGGCCATCCCCTCTTCTGCGTCGGCTTTCCCGGTTTTTCCCTGTT
This sequence comes from Bacillota bacterium, assembly GCA_012727425.1. Lineage (GTDB taxonomy): Bacteria > Bacillota > UBA4882 > UBA10575 > UBA10575 > Capillibacterium. Next base: position 33,916 of record JAAYHQ010000033.1, on the reverse strand, counting down.
TTCGCCCTGTTGGTCGTCCTTAAGCTGGGCACTGCTCTTCCGCCTTCGGTCGGCTTGGACCGGGCGGTGGCACCCGGTATCACCCTGACCGCCGTGGGCGATTTAATCATGCACATGCCGGTCGTCAAGTCCGCCTTTTCGCCACAAGACCAAAGCTATGATTTCAGGCCGGTTTTTGCCCCCCTCAAGGCCGAGCTTAGTGCCGCCGATCTAACGGTCGGAGTGTTGGAAACCTCTTTAACCGCAAAGTTCGAGCAACTATCCGGCTATCCCCGGTTCAACACCCCTTATCAACTGGCCGAGGCCTTGTGTTGGGCCGGTTTTGATCTGGTCTTTACCGCCCATAATCATTCGTTGGACCAAGGGGTGGACGGCATCATCAGGACCCTCCACCATCTGGAAGCGGCCGGACTCCCGGCCACCGGCACCCGTCAGCGTTTCCAGGACAAGCCCTATTACCTGGTGGAAAACAACGGACTAAAGTTGGCCTTCCTCTCCTATACAACCATCACCAACGGTCTCTCCACCCCGCCCGGTAAACGTTGGGCCCTCAATACCCTGGATTTTCACCAAATTGCCGGGCAGATCCGGCATTTAAAAGCCGCCGGAGTGGACGGGATCATCCTGGCGCTCCATTTCGGCGAGGAATATGTCCGTCTTCCGAGCACGGCCGACCAGCAACTCTGCCGTCGGCTCCTGGGTCTGGGGGTGGATGTCATCCTGGGCAGTCATCCCCATGTCATCAGGCCGCTGGAAAAAGTGGTGATTACCGATGCGTTTACCAATTATCCGAAGACTTGTTTGGTCGCTTACTCCTTGGGAAATTTCCTCTCCAACCAGCGCTGGCGCTACAGTGACTGCGGGTTAATGATCACCCTTCGCCTCCGCAAAAAACTCTGGCCGCCCGGCCTTGAGATCGACTTGCTGGCCTGTGCTCCCCTCTGGGTAAACCGCGACCACCGGGGTTACCGGATCTTAAAGGTGCCCCCTCCAGAAAAGAGGGAAGCAACGGCCACCGCCCCCTTCCCCGCCGCCGTACAAAATAAGTTCCGGGAAGTTTGGACCGATACGGAAGCGATCCTCACCGGTTGGCCGGGCGGTATCAAGCAAATGCAATACCCCTTCTTTTAATGGCCCCAAATGCCGACGGATGGCCTTCCCAACCGCCACGGAAAACCGGTTTTTTAAAAATGAGGAAGCACATGTTAAAGAACCGCCCGTAAAAGGGCGGTTCTTAATTAGGAACCAGTATTTAGTTCTGTTCTAATTTTGCAATGATCGCATCGGCCATCTCGCTGGTGCCAACGGCCGTCGGATCGTTCCGGTCTGCTTTTAAATCATAAGTAACGTACTTCCCTTCGCGAATCACCGCCGCGACGGCTTGTTCCAAACGGTCGGCCGCCTCGTTTTCGCCCAAATGGCGCAGCATCAAGACCCCGGAGAGGATCATGGCGCAGGGGTTCACTTTGTTCTGTCCTTTATATTTCGGGGCCGATCCGTGCGTCGGCTCAAAAAGAGCCGCCTCCGTCCCGATGTTCGCCCCCGGGGCCACCCCCAAACCGCCCACCAGCCCGGCGCAGACATCCGAAACAATATCCCCGTAAAGGTTGGGCATGACCAACACATCAAAATTCTCCGGCCTTTGCACCAACTGCATGCAGAGGGCATCCACCAGGGCCTCGTTGTATTCGATTACTCCCTCGTATTCTTTGGCGATCTCCCGTCCGACCCGGAAAAAGAGGCCGTCGGTATACTTCATGATATTGGCTTTTGCTACCGCCGTTACTTTCCGGCGGCCATGGCGCCGCGCGTATTCAAAGGCATAACGAATAATCCGTTCACTTCCGGTACGGGAGATCGGTTTAATGGAGATTGCCGCCCCCGGGTCAATCTTACCGGCCGGTGCCATGTCAATGATCTTTTGGGCTTCCGGGGTTTCGGCATCAAACTCCACCCCCGCATATAAGTCTTCTGTATTCTCCCGGATCACAACCAGATCAACATCGCGGTAGTGGGAACGAACACCCGGGTAAGTTTTACACGGCCGGACACAGGCGTAAAGATTCAAAGCCTGCCGCAGGGCCACGTTCACGCTACGGAATCCGGTGCCAATCGGTGTGGTAATCGGCCCCTTCAAAGCCACCTTGTTCCGGCGGATTGATTCCAACACCTCGTCCGGCAGCGGCGTCCCCTTTTCGGCCAACACATCAACACCGGCATGTTGCACATCCCAGTCGATGGCAACGCCCGTCGCTTCAATCACCCTTTTCGTCGCGGCCGTGATTTCCGGTCCGGTCCCGTCACCCGGGATTAGCGTAATCCGATAAGCCAACCACATCGCTCCTTCCGCAAATTTTTAATGTTTTATGTTTCAACTTACGGACCAACCATCATTCCATTTTTGCCGGTCTAGTAACCGCTGATATTTTCTTTGTTCCATTCACCCCGGTCCTGCTTCACCCAATCCGCAACCGCATAACGGCACACTCCCCCATCGGGCGCATCCGTAACCACCCATTCAATGCCGGCATTAATGATCATCCTGGTACATAGTTTACAAGGACGCACCCCGGTCACCCGTGCCCCGGTTTTGGGCTCCAGGCAAGCCAAATAAAGAGTCGCCCCCAGCATGTCCGCGCGGGCGGCGTGGATGAGCGCGTTCATCTCCGCATGGACCGAACGGCAAAGTTCATACCGTTCACCGGAAGGGATCCCGGCCTTCTCCCGGGGGCAATCATTCAGATCAATACAGTTGATGCTGCCACGGGGGGCCCCCACATATCCGGTGCTGATAATCTGGTCGGCCTTGACGATGATTGCCCCAAAGTGCCGACGCAGACAGGTTGAACGTTTCGCGACCGTGGCCGCAATATCCAGATAATAATGGTCTTTGTCCGGCCTCTGCATCCTCCAAACCCCTTTCCCCTCCTTTTACTCTAGGACCTCTGCGGTGGTGACGTCCGGCAACCGGACCTCAACTTTGGCCACGCCCGGCTGCTGGTCGAAACTGGCCAATAACAGCAGTTCTTCCCGGGGGTCCGCCACCAATTCTCCCGTGACGGGCAACGTTTTTACCTCGCCCGGTTGGAAAGACGGCAACTGGATCCGGCGCCAACTCGTCCGGCCATATGTATCGGTCCCCGGCTGACGTAAGGCGAAGAACAGCCCGCCTCCGCCCGCCGGGACGGATTGGTCCGACCGGTTGGCCACGGTGATGGTTAACTGGTAAGTTAGTCGGTTCGGCGCCTTGAAACCAAGGGTTGTAAGGTCAAGGGTTTTAATGATGAGCCCCGGTCTTCCTTGGTCCAAAACTTGCTGTAATTCCCGGTTTTCATTCTGTAATTTTTGGTTGCTTTCTGCAAGGGCCTTGGCTTTTTCGGCCCACATATTCCGCTCCGCCAACAAGCGGTTGTTTTCACGGGAGAAGCTGTTGATAATCAGAAAAAAGAGGACAACAGGCAACAAAAGCCCGGTCAGCTTTAACCAGCGATATTTTTTAGACATCGTTGTTCCTCCTCCGTGCGGACCAGTCGGTCTCCGCGATCACCTTAATCCCGTGCTTCTTCAGTAAGGCAGTTGTTACTCCGACCCCGGCGACCAAGCGCCGGCGAAAGGAACCATCATAGATCTTGTTACAACCACATGACGGGCTGCGGTCTTTTAAAACCGCGAGTTTAACACCGTTTTTCTCGGCCAATGCCAGCGTGTTGCAGGCACCGGCGCAAAAAGCCGGTGTCAAATCCCGGCCGTCTTCGGTAAAGACCCCCGCCTGTGCTTGCCAGACCAGTTCCCCGTCGCCCCCTTTGAGTTCGCAAGGGGGACGCGGAACCGGTAATCCCCCCAGTATTTCAGGGCAGACCGGAATAACCGAATAACCACTCAAACTTTCAACCAGGGAGGGAAAATGATAGCCTTTCCCGTTATAACGGCATTTTTCGCCCAAAAGACAGGCGCTGACCAAAATGGAAGGTGCTGTCGTTGAATTTCTGCTTTTCAGTTTCTTCCCCTGCCTCTACGCAAAGATTAAAGTCACCTTAACAACATGGTCTATACCGCAAACCAGCTTCAGCCGATACCAACGGTAAAGGGCGGAAATACGATTCATCAGACCAGACCGACCGTAATATGATTATAATAAGGAGGTGCCTACCTTGAAGCAACCACTGGTCAGCCCCTTGGCCAAGAAAAATTTCATCCAATGGTTCCTCACCCATTATGATTTTCGGGGTGAAGCTCCCCGGCACATCCTGCTTGCCCTGCTCAAAGAAGAACGCACCTTAAACCGGATTAGAATCGTCAAACACGGCTGTATTCTCCGCCCGCTCTTGGTGATCTCCAGTCTGGGGACGGGAATGCCCCCGGCCGTTTTACTCACTTACAACTTGGTCCTTTCGGACCCGGCCGCGATCCGTCAATATCTGTCCAGTGCGGGAGAAGACTGTTTTTACCTTACTTTTTATTTCCCCGGCCGGGATCAATGTTTACCGTTCCATGATGTTTTGGAAGAACTTCCGCTCCCTCTGGAACGGGAAACCGTCGACAGTCTCCAAATGGACCTGGAGATCAAACTCTTATTGATCGAGGGTGAAAACGAAGCGCAAAGAACCAGATTGCTGGCCCAAATCGACGAAGCCCTCGCCAAGAAAGAGAAGAAGACCTTTCTCCGGCTCGCCCGTTTACTAAAGAGTCTTTAAAGAAAACGTCCGAAAAACGGGGTCTTCAACGCAATGGCATCATGGGGACAAAACTCCTGACAACAATAACAGCGAATACACCGGCGGTCATCAATCACCACTTTGCCCCGCTCCATCGTGATCAACTGGGCCGGACAAGCCTGGAGACAGACCCCGCACCTTTGGCAATTGTTCTTGATCACCGGGTAAGGTGAGACGTACCGGCGGAAAAAGGCGTTCACCACGGCAGGCACCCGCAAACCGATGTGCGTTGCCGCCGGCGGCACCTGGAAATCAGAGAGCACAAACGCATCCAGCGCTTCCCCCCGGACCTCAACCTCCACTTCTTTAAGACCAGGAAGCCCTCTTTCACCGGCTAAAGCCAAGAGTGGAACGGCGGCGGGCGCCAAACCGACCAGCCGGGCGATGGTGGCATCGACGGCAAAAGGATCGGCTCCGGCAATGATTAAGCCCATAAAACGCAGACGGCCGTTGCGCGGTCCGGCTCCTTCCATCGCCATCACCCCGTCGACGATGTTCAGAACCGGTTTAATGGTTAAGGCCAGATCAATGAGCATCTCATGGAAAACATCGGCGTGCTGAAGCCGGAAATGCATCTCGCCCTTGCGTAATCCAGCCACACAACCAAAGAGATTTTTCACGGCCCCGGTGAGTCGGGTCAGCCCGTGGGTTTTCACCCGGGGCAGATTGATCACGGCATCAACCTGAGCTATCTCTTCGACCAGCGGAAAACTTTTTAAAATCTTCCCGTGGGGGGCCTTTACTTCAATTTCTTTCGTAAAAACTCCCAACGGCACACCAAGTTCCCGGCAGACCTGGGTAACACCGGCCTTTTGCGCCACCCGCACCAAACTGCCCAAACCGGGGCTGTCCCCCACCAGCGGCTTGGCACCGATGGCCAACAGTTCTTTGAGGACCGCCCGAACCACTTCCGGATGGGTATCAACGCCCCGTTCCGGCGGTTCCGCCGCCAACAGATTCGGTTTGACCAGCACCTTTTGGCCGGGTTGGACGAAGCGCCCCAAGCCCCCCAGTTCGTTCAGGCATTTGCGGACCGCGCTTTCCACCTCGTTCCGCGCGTAACTGCCACAACGGGCAAGGGCAACTTTGGTCATCATTACCCTCCTTCCCGCTCCACCGTGCGGCACAGAAAAAGTTCTCCGGTTGAATTCTCCAGAGAACCGCTGGACTCCTTTGCCAAAATCCCTTTTTTACTTGGTCTTAAATTTGATCCTGCACCCGTTGTGCCTGCAAAAATGCTTCACCAACCTTAAAAATATCACCGGCTCCCATCGTCAACACCAAATCCCCCGGCTCCGTTTCCCTTAAAAGATGCTCTTTTATCTCCTCCATGCCGCCGAGATAGCGGACATCGGGATGGTGTTTCCGGGTTTCGTCCGCTAAAAGCCGACTGGAGACCTCTCCCCGGTCAACCTCACGGGCAGCGTAGATATCGGCCAAAACCAGAATATCGGCATCACCGAAGGCGTGGGCAAACCCGGAAAACAGGTGTTTTGTCCGGCTGTAGAGGTGGGGTTGAAAGACACACCAGACCCGTCCGGGATACTGTTTTCTAACGGTCGCCAGGGTTTGGCGGATCGCAGCCGGGTGATGGGCATAATCATCGATCACCACCACACCGGCGGCTTCGCCCTTGAGTTCAAAACGCCGGCGCACGCCAGTAAAGGTTTGCAGATAACGCAGGCTGTCGGCCAACGGTACACCGGTCTCCAACGCCACAATCAACGCCGCCAAGGCATTGCGCAGATTATGCTCGCCGGGGACGCTTAACACTAATTCGCCACGATAATCCCCTTTGTAGTGCAGTTGCCCTTTGATCCCCATTGGCGCCACCGGTTCAATCTCCGTACAGTACCAATCGGCTTCCGGGGATAGGCCAAAAGTTGAAACCGGGGCCCTGGCCGCTTTTAGCAACTCCGGCCGGTGCGGATCGTCCTGCCAAAGGACCAGTCTTCCTTCCGGGGGGACCAGGGCAATGAATTCTTTAAAAGTATCCACGACTGCACCCGCCGTGGGAAAACAATCGGGATGATCCCAATCAACATTGGTAACTACCGCAATCTGGGGTGAAAGGTACAGAAAAGAACGGCGAAACTCACAGGCTTCCACGACAAAGTAAGGGCTTTGTCCCGTCCGGTGGTTCCCCTGCAGTTCATGCATCTCGCCGCCCACTTCCACGGTGGGGTCTTTCCCCCCGCGAATGAGCAGCAAGGAGATCATCGCCGTGGTTGTTGTTTTCCCGTGGGTACCGGCCACGGCAATCCCCTTGCCCTTTTCTTTCATCAAAATACCAAGAAGCTCAGCCCCCTCGTAAAGGGGAAGTCCTTTTGCCCTGGCGGCCAATAGTTCCGGGTTTTGCTCACCGACCGCATTGGTATAGATCACCACATCGATATCGTCGGTAATCTGTTCCGCCCGGTGTCCGTAGTGGACTTTAACCCCTTTGGCCTCTAGCTCCATCGTACTACGGCTGGACTTCCGGTCCGAACCGGTTACCTTGTAACCGCTTTCCAGCATGATCTTGGCTAAGGCGCTAAGACGTGCGCCCCCAATCCCAATAAAATACAGATGGTCCCCTGGTTTCAACCTGATCCGTCCCTTCTCGGCCAATCCTCTTTTTTTCCACATTTCCTATTCTATGACGATTGACTAAATAAAACAATAGTTCTTTTCGGAAAAAGGCCGAATCTTTCTTTTTGACTCCGGTTCCAACCGAAACAGGCGGATCCTTTCGCCATAAATTATTACTTATTTTATCCATTTTTGTTAAGTTTAATCAATTCCCGGTCTTCAATAAGCCCCGCCGGTCGAATCCGGTTTTGGTTCAGAATAAAAGAAACCCGGTTTCCCGGGTTGAACAGATTTTGAACTTTAATAATCTTCATTGGAAGAATATAATTGTTGTTCTTCAACGGTGGTGACCTGTCCATCACAGACGGGGCAAGTCACCACCTCCTCATCTTCATCATAACCCAAAAGAATCATAGTTCCACATAAAGGACATTTTACACTCGCTTCCGCATTATCCGCCCTGGCGGAAAGGTTCAATGATTGACGCCCATCTCTGGCCAATTGTTCTTCCCTCCTCGCCTATATTCTCCTTTAATGTCCGCCCGAGTATACATCTTTTTTTTAACACGTGTTTTCAAGCGGCAACCGGAAACACTATTTCTGGGAGGTGGAGCTGTGGCGCGACGTAGTATCGTTTCGGATGAGGTCAAATACGAAATTGCCAAAGAACTTGGTTTCGCTGACCGTATTCAACGAAACGGCGACCGTTACGACTACAGCAAGCTCACTACCCGCGAAGCCGGTCTCTTAGTGCGTGGTTTAATCGAAAAAGCCGAGCGCCTAATGGCCGGCCAAAAATAGGAATCGGGGGTGCGGACTGCGCCCCCGATTCCGAAAAAGTATTGCGCCGTTCATGTTTGAACCCGCCTGTCTGCGGGGTCACACATAGTTTACCATAAATTCCATTCCTGCCTTGAGCAGGGATTTTTATTAATAACGCGAATTTTAAAGGGCAAACACGGGAAAGGTCTTTCAGGCCAAATATGGAAAATCTACAGAATGAAACGGAGGAATGAACTTTGCAACGCCTGACGACAAACCAGTTGTCCTTCCGATGCTTTTTCTTCTTATGCCTAGGCCTCACTTTGTTCAGCGCGCTTTGGGCCGACCCCGCCCATGGTGCCGCGGACAACATCACAAAACGCCTCGCCAACTTGGAAAGCCGCTGGGGCCATCTCCAGCTTGCTGGCGAATTCAGTCTCCTGGCCGATTATAAGCAACGAGCCTTTGAAGAATACCACACACCGGATTTTAAAAACTATCTCAACCTCTACCTGGATGCGCAGATCGACCGTAATTTCTACTTTTATCTTTTACTTTCCCATTATGACAATTACGGTTATCTGAACCAACTTTACGTGCGAGAAGCGGCGGTCCGGTACCGCTCGCCCCAGTTATTGGTGGATCTGGGGAAATTCCATTTTACCCTTGATCCGCTTGGCCTGATCGCTGACCATTCGGCCTCGCCAGTCCAAGGATTCGCCATTCAAACCGGAAATACCGCTTACTATCTCGGCGGCTTTTATTCCCGGCTCTTTCTGAACCCGGCCAGTATTGATGAAGAAAAGATCGGGGTGACCAGTGACGATCAGTTCGGGTTACGGATTGCTGTCCCCAAACCCGGCTATATGCTGGGCATGACCTTGGTAACTACGCCGGAGGGCGACCTTAGTGAAACCGCCATTGGACTTGACTTTATTACCAATGTGGCCGACGGGGCCCTTCAAACCGAAGTGGCCTGGTATAAACCGGGAGCGGACAGCTTCCAAAGCTACAAACATGATGGCGCTATTGGCGGCTTGGCGGTGTGGAACAAAAACATTGCCGCTACGACTTATACCGTAAACGCTTGGTATTTTGAGAAAGGATTTGCCCCGGTCGCGTCGGCTTTAAACGATAGTTTCCTCGAAAAGGGCGAAATCTACGCCAACAACTCCTACGGGATCGGCGGCGGCGTACAGCAAAAACTGGCCAATAACTGGGATACAACCGTAAAAGCCGGGCTCCTGTTTTCTCCGGACCAAACCTTCTCCGGACCCCAGTTCACTTTCTCCGGACGGCTCCGGAAAGCTTTTTCCCTCGCCACCAACCTCGAATTTGGTTTTGACTCCGGGTTTGAAGCGGATGTCAATAAAATCGACCTCCACCGCTACCACCGGGTATTTGTCGGCTTTAATACCATATTCTAGTTGTGGAAGAAAAGGAGGAATCCCGCTTTGCAAAAGCAAAAACCGTTCGTCATTCCCATCCTCACACTGATCTTTCTGGTCACGACGGCGGCGGTTGCCGTCGCCAACAAGCCCCTGGCCGGAGTCAAAGTTGTTGTCGATGCCGGTCACGGTGGTTGGGACCCAGGAGCCGTTGGGGTTAACGGATTAACCGAAAAACAGGTCAACTTGCAAGTGGCCAAGGCGCTCCGCAACTGTTTGGTGGAGTACGGGGGAGCCGAGGTCATCATGACCAGGACCGATGACTCCTATCTGTCCTTGGCCGCTCGTGTACAGAAAGCCAACGACAACTGGGCGGACCGTTTCATCTCCATTCACCATAACGGTTCGGTCAATCCCGCCCACAATGGGACCGCCGTTTATTCGGCCCGGGTTGGCAGTGCCGCCAGCCACGACCTGCGGAATAAAGTCCAAAACCGTTTACTGCAAATGACCGGCCTCCGGGATCTCGGGGCCAATACCGCCAATTTTTATGTCTTACGGCACACCAGAATGCCGGCGATCCTCACCGAAGCCTCTTTCATTACCAATCCCAAAGAGGAAGAAAAACTACGGGATCCCGGCTACCTCTGGCGGGAAGCCTACTATATTTACCAGGGCCTGGTCGACCACATGGGGAAACAATGAGCAGACGGAGACCGCTAACCGCGGTCTTTTTTTTACGTCACTGACCCCCTCCGCCACAACAGGAAAAAAGGATTTTTCCAATTTCTGTATAATATTTATGTTAAGTTATTACTTTTATTGGTGGTGATTACATATCATGTCTTGTTTGAGGCGTGTGGGGGTTATGGTCCTGCTCACTCTGGGCCTTTTCTGCCACAGCGGCTGTCTGTCCAAACCTTATCTGCCCGGCCAGGATCTGGGCACTCTCTCCCTCCGGCTGCAACGGGCGGAGACCTCCCCCGACCAAAAACAATTTTCCGTAATGGCCCATTATCAACCGATCAAAAAAGTTACAGTCATCATCAGCAGTAAAAAAACGGTCATTACAAAGACGGTCGATCCGTATGTCGAAGGTGATGTGATTACCATTGGTTCCATCTACCCGGGCTCCTGGCAGATTGAAGTGAAATGCTATGACGCGGATGACCAATGGTTCCTCTACGGGGTGACAACCAAGACGATTCAGCCGGGGGAAAACGCGGAACTTTTGATCATCATCCGGCTGGCCCCGGGAGAATTATCCATAACGATGGATGTCGCTCCGCTCTTGGCGGCCGGGTATGACGCCTCCCGTGGACGGCTGTACGTTTATGAAGATCCGGCAACCGACCGCGCCACCATCTTTGATTTGATTTTAGAAGGAAAAGTGCTGAAAAACCGGGAGCCAATCCTGTTGCCGCCGGGAACCTATAACGCCCAAATCTACATCCCGAACAAATCTAATTCTTTTTATGAAAGCGATTATATACTGTTTGACATTATAACGGGACAAATAGAAAGCTATGCTCTAACCGCCGATGCCAGTTTAGTCGTGGCCGGATTGGTTGATCTCCCGCCCGCTACGCCGGAAAACTTCGAAGTACGCATGGCAAACGGTCAGCCTCTGCTCGGCTGGGATCCGGTTCTCGACGCCGATCTGGCCGGTTATAATGTTTACCGGACCAACCGGGACGGCCGGTTTGTTCTTCTTGCCCAAGTCGGCAACGACACCTGTGTATACCATGATCGCGAGGTAAAAATCGCCGATTATGCGCAGAGCCGCCTTGGTTACGCCGTAAGCAGTTATGACCAAGGGGGAAACAACAGTCTTTGGACTCCCACTCTTTACTGGCCTTTTGACGAGGAATAACGGCCGTATTGTTTAAATGAAAAATACAGCAAAGATCAACGCGTAACCGGTAAATTGAAAAGGGGCCGCGCTTGACGGCGGCCCCTTTTTGTGCGGGTAGTTGATGCCTTATCCATGCATGGTTTCCGGAGTGCGTAATGATTTCATCCTTATTTTCCAGCCTCTTTCTTCGCCGCCAAATACCGGTCGATGGCCCGGGCCGCCTTCTTCCCGGCCCCCATGGCCGCAATCACAGTCGCCGCACCGGTAACGATATCTCCACCGGCAAAGACCCCCGGAATACTGGTCATCATGGTCTCCGGATCCACTTCGATATAACCTCGTTTGTTCAATGCTAAACCGGTGGTCGCTTGCAGGAGAATGGGGTTAGGTCCTTGACCGACGGCTACGATCACCGTGTCCACCGGCAGTTCCTCTTCCGAACCGGGAATTGGCACCGGTCTTCGGCGTCCGGAGGCGTCCGGTTCCCCAAGGGCCATTTTTTGACAGACCATCGTCGTCAGATTGCCGCGCTCATCCCCTTCCAGGCGAACCGGGTTGGTAAGCAGTCGGAAGACAACCCCTTCCTCTTCGGCGTTTTCAATCTCTTCCCGGCGGGCGGGCATCTCGGCGCGGGAACGCCGGTAAACAATGCTCACGGTCTCCGCCCCGAGCCGTAAGGCCGTACGTGCCGCGTCCATCGCCACGTTCCCGGCCCCAACCACCGCAACCCGTTTCCCGATGCGGATCGGGGTGTCGTATTCCGGAAAAAGATAGGCTTTCATCAAATTGACCCGGGTTAAAAACTCGTTGGCCGAATAAACCCCGTTCAAGTTCTCTCCGGGAATCTGAAGAAAATAAGGCAGGCCGGCCCCGGTGCCGATAAACACCGCTTCATAACCGAGCGCAAACAATTCGTCGATCGTGACCGTTTGGCCGACCAGAACGTTGGTTTTAATCTCCACCCCCAGTTTGGTCAGGTTTCCGACTTCATAGTCGACAATGGCCTTCGGCAGTCTGAACTCGGGGATCCCGTAACGCAAAACCCCGCCGGGCGCATGTAACGATTCAAAAAGGGTGACTTGATAGCCCATTAAGGCCAGATCGGCCGCGGCCGTCAGGCCGGCCGGACCAGAACCAACTACCGCCACTTTTTCCTTCACGGCACCGGCCGGATCACCAGTGGATTCCACGGCTTGATTGGCCCGCCCCCAATCGGCACAATACCGTTCCAAGGCGCCGATCGCTACCGGTTCACCCTTCCGCCCCAAAACACACTGCTTTTCACACTGGTTTTCCTGGGGACAGACCCGACCGCAAATGGCGGGCAGACTGTTCTTCTCTTTGATCTTGGCCAGCGCTTGATCCGGCTTGCCGGCAACCAGTAACGTAATAAACTGCGGAATATCAATCTCCACCGGACAGCCTTGCACACAAAGGGGTTTTTTACAATTCAAACACCGCTTTGCTTCGGCCAGCGCCTGCTCGGCGGTGAAACCAAGAGCGACTTCATCAAAGTTGGTCCTTCGGACGGCCGGGTCTTGTTTCGGCATTTGTTGTCTCATTCTTGTCCTGCCTCCTCTAGTTTGCAACGGTAAAATGCTTCTTTCTCCTGTTCCTGGTAGTAGCGTTGGCGCATGAGCAGTTCCTGAAAATCCACGGCAGCACCGTCAAAAGTCGGCCCGTCCACGCAGCAGAATTTGGTTTCACCGCCCACCGTAACCCGGCAACCACCGCACATGCCGGTGCCATCAACCATCAACGCATTCAAACTCACAACCACCGGAACATTGAACTCCCGGGCCACCTTTACCGCAGAGGCCATCATCGGCACCGGCCCCACCGCCACCACTTCATCCACCTTTTCGCGGGCCAGTACCTGACGGAGGGGTTCGGTGATGAAACCATGGTGGCCAAAACTGCCGTCATCGGTACTGAAGTGGATCTCCGCGCTGATCGCGGCCATCTCTTCGGTCATGATCAACAGTTCTTTCCGCTGGGCGCCAATCAGACTGATAATTCTGTTCCCCGCTTCATACAGAGCTTTGGCTTTCGGGTAAAGGGGCGCAACCCCCAAGCCGCCGGCAACGCAGACAACGGTGCCCAGTTTTTTAATGGGGTAGGCTTTCCCTAAAGGCCCCAAAAGGTCTAAGAAGGAGTCACCCACTTCCATCCGGTTGATCTCATAAGTGCTCTTCCCGATCCCCTGGCAAACCAAGGTGATCGTCCCCTTTTCCCGGTTGTAATCGGCAATGGTTAACGGGATCCGTTCGCCGTTTTCTTTATACCGTAAAATAATAAAATGTCCCGGTTGGGCTTTTTTGGCGATCTGAGGAGCTTCCACGATAAATCTCACGATCTCTGGTGCAAGTTGTTTTTTGTCGATTATTTTCACTTCGTTCTCCTCCAAATTGGTTATTGTTAATTAAGAAACAAAATTGGTCATCGATTATTGTAACATTTATTGTTTGTTTTGAAAACCGTTTACCATCCTTCTCCGCAAAAAGAACCAGTAATGACGCTGTAGAACAATTGGCGGCTTTTCACCGGGGTAAATGCCCATTCCCATTATAACATGCCGGTTTTGAAATGCAATGGAAACCGTTGTCGGTCATCAAACTATGGTCAAGTCATTTGTCAAGTCTTTGTTCTTTGTATCGAATTTTATCGAAACCAGCCAAGCGAGGGATAAAAACGAAAAAAGCGGGAAAACCCCGCTTTTTTTCGCTTTATGCCCAACCGCGCACTTTGATCGCTTCCGCAAGCCGGGCAATGGAATACATGTAGGCAGCCATCCGCATCCCAACCCCATACTCCTGGCTCATCTGGTAGATCCGGTCAAAGGCTTCCACCATCTTCTGTTCCAACCGGGTGTTAATCTCCTCGGCGGTCCAGTAGTAGTTCATAATATTCTGCACCCATTCAAAATAGGAGACGGTAACGCCACCCGCGTTCGTTAAAATATCCGGCGTTAAAAAGATCCCCTTCTTGTCCAGGATTTCGTCAGCTTCCGGGGTGGTTGGCCCGTTAGCGGCTTCGGCCACAATCTTTGCTTTAATTCGGTCGGCGTTTTCATGGGTAATCTGATTCTCCAACGCCGCCGGAACCAGAATATCGCAGTCCAAGGCGAATAACGTTTCGTTATCGATGGGCTCGCAACCGGGGAAGGTGGTAATGGTCCCATGTTGTGCCCGGTAGGCCAAAAGGGCCTCCGGATCAATCCCGTCCTTATTGTAGATCCCGCCGTCAATCTCCATAATAGCGATGATCTTTACCCCTTCCTTGGCCAAAAACCGGGCGGTCGCACTACCCACATTACCAAACCCTTGAATGGCCGCGGTTGCCGTCTTCAGATCAATCCCCAACCGTTTGGCCGTTTCCCGAATGATGATCACACACCCCCGGCCGGTTGCTTCGCCCCGGCCAAGGGAACCGCCGACGATAATCGGTTTCCCGGTAACTACGCCCGGATAAGTGATCCCGCCTTTATATTTACTGAACTCATCCATCATCCAGGCCATGATCTGCGGATTGGTATTGACATCAGGAGCCGGAATATCCTGATCCGGACCGACCAGTGCGGAGATCGCACCGATATAGGCCCGGCTAAGCCGCTCCAGTTCACCTTGGGACAGCGTCTGCGGGTCAACGACGACCCCACCTTTGCCGCCACCGTAGGGCAGACCCAAAACACCACATTTGAAAGTCATCCACATGGAAAGCGCCTTCACTTCTTCCATCGTCACTTGCGGATGAAAACGGATTCCGCCCTTGGCCGGACCAAGCGCGTTATTATGTTGGGCCCGGAAACCTTTGAAAACACGAACCGAACCATCATCCATCCGGACCGGAAAATTTACTTCCAAAACCCGGGCCGGTTCTCTCAGGATGGCATGGATATTCGGATCCAGTTTCAATTTTTCGGCTGCCAGATCAAGTTGCCGTTGCGCCACAGCCAGCGGACTAATCTCCTGCATCACAAATCCCCCTCGTCATTAAGTGTTTGCTTATCTTACAATAATATCTTTTTCCCAATCCTGAAGTCAATATCATGATCATTAATCATAACAAAGTATATAGTATACATTTGGCCGCAGGTTCTTCGGGCTACGGAAGAAGGTTGAAAACGGATCGAACCGGCCCCCAGTATAGATCCACGCCCAAAGGAGAAATAATAAGAGGAAATAAGGAGGCCAAAATGCTGATCATCTTTGCACGAACCCTCTTTCTCTACCTCTTGGTCGTCGTGGTCACCCGTTTAATGGGGAAACGACAGATCGGTGAGTTACAGCCCTATGAATTTGTCATCACCATCATGATCGCTGATTTAGTGGCCGTACCCATGCAAGACCGGGGTTTATCCCTGTTCAGCGGGGTAATCCCGGTGCTTACGCTCCTTCTGGTCCAGGTCGTCTTCTCCTTCTGGTCGCTTAAAAGTCAAACCTTCCGCCGGATTCTTTGCGGCAAACCCAGTCCGATAGTGGAAAAAGGAAAGATCAACTGGAGGGAAATGCGGAGCAACCTTTATCATATCCATGATCTGCTGGAACAACTCCGTTCCCAGGGCTATTTCAACCTTTCCGAGGTCGAGTATGCTTTGCTGGAAACCAATGGAAGTTTGACTGTTCTCCCCAAAACCGAAAAACGTCCGGTGACCCTGGACGATCTAAAATTGAAGGCGATCCCGGAAAGCTTGCCGCTGGCGCTGATCCTCGACGGACGGATTGACGACGCCAATCTGAGGCAGGCCGGTCTTGACCGCCAGTGGCTCCGGAAGGAACTGAAAAAAAGCGGCGTCACCGATCCGCGCACCGTCTTAATTGCGATGCTCGACACCCGCGGTCGTTTTTACTGTCAGACCAAACCACCGGCGGGAAAGGGGAAACAAAAATGAAGGTTTTCACCGGCGTGATCATCTTTTTTCTCTTTTTTTTCATTTTCGGCTGGTACACGGAGATGATCATCGCCAAGCAAGCCGAAGCAATCCTCACGGAACTCGAAAGACTGGCCACCCAGGTTAAAAGCGCCGACCCGGCGGCAATCGCCGCCCAACTAACGGTCATCAACCAACTCTGGGTCAAAGCGCGCAATTTCTGGGTTCTCCTCATCGACCATCATGACCTGGACGATTTTGAAGTAGCGCTAGCGCGGACAAAATCATTCCTTGACAACAACGCACCGGTCCTGGCTTTAAGTGAAATCGCTACCTTAAAACAGATCATCTACCGGATCCCCGACCAACTGCGCCTTAATTTAGAGAACATCTTTTAAACCTTACCCGCTGGTCCTAACCCAACAGGGCGGTGGCAAACTCGGCGGCGTCGAAACGGCGTAAATCGTCCAACTGTTCACCGATACCCAACCAAACAATGGGCAGACCCAATTCGGCCACAATCGCCAGGACAATCCCGCCTTTAGCCGTTCCGTCAAGCTTGGACAGGATAATGCCATCGATCCCGATCGCCTCATGAAAGACACGGGCTTGCTCCAGGGCGTTCTGGCCCGTAGTGGCATCCAAAACTAGAAGATTCACCAGTTTTCTGGGGCCAAGATTCTGCCTGACCACCCGGTGGACCTTCTGTAATTCGGACATCAGATTAACTTTAGTGTGTAAACGCCCCGCCGTATCGAAGATGGCCACATCGGTCCGGCGGGCATTGGCTGCTGAAATACCGTCAAAGGCAACCGCCCCCGGGTCGGCGCCGGCCTGGTGGCTGACAAAATCGGCCCCGGTCCGTTCTGCCCAGATCGCCAACTGGTCAATGGCGGCCGCCCGAAAGGTATCCCCCGCCACCAGCAGACAGGATCTCCCCTGTTTTTGATAGTAGGCGGTCAACTTCGCAATGGAAGTGGTTTTACCGACCCCGTTCACCCCAACCACCAGAAAAGCCAAAGGGGCGTCGGTTTCGAGCACCGGCGGCGGAGCCTCCGACAGGAGTTCGGTGATGATCGTATGGAGATAATCCCTGACGGCCTCAGTATCATCGACCCGCTCTGCTTTCACTTTCGCCTTGAGTTTCTCCAGCAGGAGCGTGGTGGTCTTCATCCCCACGTCGGCGGTGACCAGGATCTCTTCCAACTCTTCATAAAACTCCGGACTGAGCTTTTTATGGAACTGAACCGCCTCTTCCAACGGGGCCAGTAATTTACGACGGGTCTTGTTTAAACTTGCTTTTAAGCGTGCTACTAGACTTTCGGTCATTCTTCCCCTCCTTAACTCGCTGCTTCCTTCAGTTCGAGCGAAATTAGCTTGCTGATTCCTTTCTCTTCCATCGTTACGCCATAGAGTACATCGGCCACTTCCATCGTCCCCCGCCGGTGGGTGATCACAATAAATTGCAGATCTTTGCTGAAAATCCGCAGTAATTCGGTGAACCGTTGCACATTGGCCCCATCCAAAGTCGCATCGATCTCATCCAAAATGCAAAATGGCGACGGTTTCACCCGGAGAATGGCAAAAAGCAGAGCGATTGCCGTCATTGCCCGCTCACCCCCGGAAAGCAGCGATAAATTCTGCAGCCTTTTCCCGGGCGGTTGGGCTAAGATCTCAATCCCCGATTCCAGGGGGTGATCCGGATCGGTCAACTGGAGATCGGCCTTCCCCCCAGAGAACAATTGTTCAAAGAGAGTGATAAACTCCTTCCGGATCTGCATAAAGGTGACGGTAAACTGCTTTTTAATTGTCTTTTCGATCTCGTTAATCACCTTATACAAAGATTCCCGGGCGTTGGTCAGATCGGTCAACTGTTGGGAGAGGAAGTCAACCCGCTGTTTTAAGTTTTGATAGTCTTCGATCGCCTGCAGATTAACGGGCTCGAGCGCTTTCATCTGAGTTTTTAGCCGTAAAATCTCCTGGCGCGGATGGGCGGGAAGCACCCAATCGGTCTGCACCTCCTGCCGCCAGTCTTCCCCGTACACCTCCATCAGATTGGCGACCAGATTGTCCCGGTTAATATTTAAGCGGTTTAGCTGAAGTTCCAAACGGTGGAGTTCGGTTAACAACTCCCCTTCCTGCTTCTGCTGCTGGCGGAGGCAGATCTCCATCTGATTGACGTGATCGAGCGCCGTTTGCCAGGCAGCGCGCTGCCGTTGCAACTCCGTTTCTTCTTCCGCCAACTCCCGCGCCGCCCGGGCGATGGCCGTTTCCAATTGGGTCCTTTCTTCTTCTAAGCGTTGCTGCTCTTCAGTCACCCGCGTCAGTTCCCTTTCCTGCCGGCTTACCTCCGCCCGTAACTCTTCCAGGGTGCGACTTAATTCTTGCACGCTTTCTTGTTTGCCGACCCATTCCTGTTGTATCCCGGCCAAGCGGGAAGAAAGCCTCGAAAGATCCTTTAAACACTGTTCCCGTTCTTGAATCAGGACACTCTCCTGCTCCTCAAGGGTGCGAATTTCGGTGGTGATCAGCTCCAGCTCGGTTTCGGCGTGGATCAGTTTTTCCTGCAACTGACTGACCACCGACTCCTGTGCCGTTAATTCGTCGCCCAGTTTCTGGAGGGCCGTATCCAAGTAAGCCCTTTGGTTAACCGTCCGTTCGTAACTGGCGTTCAGGAGCTCCATCTCCTTCAGAGCCGCGTTTTGCTGAAAAGTAAGTTCTTGCCCGTGGTTCCGCTTCTCCTCGTATTGCCGGGAAAGCTCCTGAAGCTCCGTTTGCAACTGGTTTTCTTCCCGCAGCCCCCGCTCGAGAAAAGCCAGAAGATCCTGCTTTTCCCCGTGTAACCGGCGAATCTCTCCTTTTCTACTCAGTAGGCCGCTTTGCCGGCGTTCAAGATTGCCGCCGGTGATCGCACCGCCGGGGGCGATGATCTCTCCTTCCAAGGTTACCACCCGGAATTGCTTCCCGGTCTTTTCCGCCAGTTCAACAGCGGTATTTAAGTCGGGTGCCACCAAGGTGCCACTCAATAAGTAGGAGACAATCGCCTGGTATTGCCGGTCATAAGCAACGGTCTCCGCCGCTGGCCGCGCGTTGTACTGGGCCAAGATTGATTGGTATCCTTGAAAACGGTCGGGCTTCCCCTCAATCAGGTTCAGCGGCAGAAAAGTAGCTCTGCCGAGGCGGTGTTTTTTGAGGTAAGCGATAGCTTGTCCCGCGTAGCGGTGGTGAGTAATCACCAGGTTTTGCAAAGCGGAGCCGAGGGCCACTTCCAAAGCCAGTTCGTAGCCGGGTTCCGGACGAATTAAATCAGCAATAATCCCATGGATCTCCCGGTGGAAAGGTTCCTGCTGCGCACGCAATAAGGCTTTAACCCCTTGATAGTAACCCTGGTGGCTCCGTTCCATCTCCGTAAGCACCGTAATCTTCGACTCCAGTCCGTGCAGGCGCTCCCGGATTTCCTGGTTCTTCTGGACCCGTTCCGCCAGGTAGGTTTGGTGGTTCTGGATCGCAGCCGCCAACTGGCGTTCTTCCGCTTTCGCCTGTGCCGCTTTCTGCCTTAACCTTTCCATCTGCGCTTGAATGGCCCGTAAGCACTCCTCCGTTTCCGCTATTTCTTTGACGGCCAGGTCCAGCTCGGTCCGGAGTTCCGCCTCCTTTTCCTGACGGAATACTTTTTGCGCCCCGGCTTCGCTGATCTTCTGTTTCAACAGGGAGTTGGCAGCCAGTTTATCGGCATAGAGAGCCTTTTTGGCACTTAATCCGGTCCGGACTTCTTTAAGCTGCGCTTCTTTCTCCGCCAAGGCACCCTCCAAAGCTTTAACCTCACCGGCAAGGCGGTTCTTTTCCTGATCAATCCCGGCCGTGGACTGCCGCAGCTGCTCCTGTTTCTGCACCAGGACCGCTTCCTTCTCCCGCAGCCCCGCCAGGTTCTCTGCCAACTCGGCTTGCCGGTTCTGAAGGGAGCGTTTCCGTTCCGCATAAAGGTTAAGCTCACCAGTGACCCGTTCGCGTTGGGCCAACCCTTCCATCAACTTTTTCTGTCTGGTTTGGATCTCATTTTCCAGCACGGCGGCCCGCGCCTTCTCCTCCTGCAGCTTCTGGACGAGGGCCTCGGCCTCGCTTTGTAGGACCGTTAGCGCGTGCTGTTTTTCCCTTTGCGTCGTTTCCAAGTTTTGGAGGGTTTCGTTGATTGTATTGATCTCCCGGTATGAGTGGTTAATCTCGATTTTCTTCAGGTTTTCCCGGAGATCGATATATAAAGCAGCCTTCTCGGCCTGGGCGGATAAGGGATCCAACTGGGCACGGAGTTCCTGTAACAGATCCTCGATCCGCAAGATATTATTCTCGGTCTCCCCCAGTTTCTTCAGGGTCAGATTTTTCTTCACTTTATACCGCATGATCCCGGCTGCTTCTTCGAAAACGCTGCGCCGGTCCTCCGGTCGCACAGAAAGAATGGCATCGATCTTCCCCTGACTAATCACGGAATAGGCCTCTTTTCCCAATCCGGTATCAAAGAAAAGTTCTTGAATATCGCGCAAACGAACCGGTGTCCGGTTGATCAAAAATTCACTCTCGCCCGAACGGTACACCCGTCTGGTGACCGCAACTTCCGTATAGTCCAGCGGTAAAGTTTGGTCCGTATTATCGAGCACCAGCGTGACTTCGGCCATCCCCAAAGGTCTCCGGTCCTCGCTCCCGGAAAAGATCACATCATCCGCTTTTGTCCCCCGAATATTCCGGAGGTTGGTCTCACCCATTACCCACCGTAAACTGTCGGCGATATTGCTTTTCCCGCTTCCGTTCGGGCCGACGATCGCGGTAATCCCCGGTTTAAAAACTAAATTAATCCGGTCGGCAAAAGATTTGAACCCATGAATCTCCAAACGCTTCAGATGCAAAGGGGCCCCTCCCGTACCTAATTTAGTCTGACTGGTTTTGACCAAACCAAACTATTTTATTTTACCATATTTTCGTCAAAAATTCACCTGTAACCCCTTCTGGGTTTTCTCTTGCCAAGATCGCTTCAATAAACAGCTGCCTTGACGAAGGCCAATCCTTCATCCGGCCATGACCCCGGCGCGCCGGGGTGCCCCTCGCCGGACTGTTGCCCGCCTGACCTTCATTTTAACTTGTAGCGTTAGCAGCCAGTGAAACCCGGCTGCCCGCTTAGATCACCTTAACCTCCATCGCCAAGTCCGCTCGCTTCCGCGTCCGCAGGGGAATCTGCGGATTGGAAAGAGAACCGTACTGGCGGATAATCTTCTGTAACTTCCGCCGCGCGCGCGTCTTGGCGTTATCCACTACTTTACTGTCCAAGCCGAGAAGCGCCCCAATTTCCCCGCAGTTTAAGCCTTGGAGATAGAGCCAAAAAACCACATATTCCACCTTCGTCAGGTAGACCTGTAAGACTTGGCATAACCGGCGAAGATTCGCTTTTTGGATCACCAGGTCCTGGGGGTCGGCGGCCGCTCGATCATCGACCACATCCAGCAGTTTTTTTGATTCATCCCCGTTTAAGTGGCCACATAAGGAAAGCGTGTTCGCCGCCGACTGGTATTTAAAAGAAGCATAATGCTTTTGGATGTTCAACATCTTCCGCAAAACGCAAATGTACGCGAAAGTACTGAACTTCACCGGATACCGCTGGCCGTTGTAATTGTCAATCGCCTTTAAGAGGCCGATTAAACCCTCCTGAATCAGATCCTCAAACTCATACCCCGGCCAGTACTTGCGTTTGACAATGTGTTTGACCATTGGTAGGTATTTGGTGACCAGTTCTTCTTTGGCGGACCGGTCCTGACCCATTTTAATCCGTCTCAGCAATTCCAGGTCCCGTCTTTGATTCGGAGTGGTCAACACGAACACCTCCTGCTCAACAAAGCCTATTCCATTCTTCCTTAATTATATGGTCAGGTTGTCCCCCATATGTCAAAAAAAAACGCCCGTTCGGGCGTTTACCTAGGTTGGACGATAAATTTGATTGCCGTCCGTTCTTCGCCATCAATGTCGATCTCGGAAAAGGCCGGAATACAAACCAAATCAATCCCATTGGGGGCAACATAACCTCTGGCAATAGCAATGGCTTTTATGCTTTGATTGACAGCACCAGCTCCCACCGCTTGTACTTCGGCACTGGAATTTTCACGGATCACCGCTGCCAGAGCACCGGCAACTGATTTCGGATTTGAGCTGGCCGAGACTTTTAGAACCTCCAAACATGAACCCCCCTATAAATTGAATTGATAATCCTTTTAACTTCTTCTTAATTACTTATGTGGATGCATTTTGTTAATTCCACAATTAACGGAAATTTCCTTCTTTCTCTTCCAAGTCTTTTAATGCTTCTTCCGCTGCTTCCTGTTGAGCTTCTTTCTTACTTCTACCCACGCCTTGGCCTAAAAGGCAATTTCCGTTGTAAACCGCCATCGTATAAAGGCGGTTGTGGTCGGGGCCTTCCACGCGCACCAGCTGGTACCGGGGAACGGAGCCTTTAGCCTGGAGAAGCTCCTGTAAATGGGTTTTCGGGTCGACCGGTAAAGCATACTTCTCCATCAGGGCGAAAAGTGGTTGCCATTGTTCTAAAATAAAAGATTTCACCCGGTCCCACCCGTATTCCAAGTAAATAGCCGCGATCAAGGCCTCCATCGCGTCGGCCAAGATTGACCGACGCTCCCGCCCCCCCGACTTTTCTTCACCTACGCCCAACAGCAAGGAGCGGCCAAGCCCCAATTTTTTCGCCAGACGCGCTAAATTATCGGTACTGACCAGGTAAGCACGCCACTTGGAAAGGTCTCCTTCCGGTTTTTGCGGGTAATGTTTAAAAAGAAATTCGCTGATCACCAGCGACAAAACGGAATCACCGAGGAATTCCAGGCGTTCATTGGATTCCCCTCCGGCTTCGTGGATATACGAGCGGTGGGCCAAAGCTTGCTTTAGTAATTTCCTGTTTTCCTGAAAAAGCCCGAGTCGCTCAATTAAGGTGTTGATTTCCGGAAAAGGTTCCCCGTTCATCGTTCCATCCCGCGCCAAGGCTCACTCCTCATACTTTGCCAACGCTAAGGTGGCATTGTGCCCGCCGAACCCAAAGGAGTTGGAAAGGACCCGTTTAATGGTCTGGCGGCGTGCTTGGTTTGGGACATAGTCCAGATCGCAATCGGGATCCGGATATTCATAATTGATGGTGGGCGGGATAATGCCATCTTGGATGGCCAGCAAACAGATGATCGCCTCGATCCCAGCGGCTGCCCCCAACAGATGCCCGGTCATGGATTTGGTGGAACTAACGGCCAGGCGATACGCTTTTTCTCCGAATAAATCTTTAATCGCCTTCGTTTCCAGCCGGTCATTGTGGTGGGTCGAGGTGCCGTGGGCATTAATATAGTCCACCGTCTCCAACTCCCAACCGGCATCTTTCACCGCCATGGCCATGGCGTTCAGCGCGCCTTTACCTTCGGGGTGGGGCGCCGTAATATGGTAAGCATCACCGGAGAGGCCATAACCTTTAATCTCACCGTAGATCTTGGCCCCCCGCGCCAAGGCGTGGTTCAACTCCTCCAGGATGAGCACGCCGGCCCCTTCACCCATGACAAAGCCATCTCGTTTCGCGTCAAAGGGACGGCTGGCCTGCTCCGGAGGTTCATTGTTCGTCGATAAGGCGCCGGCGGCGTTAAAGCCGGCCATCCCCAAAGGCGTGATCGTTGCTTCAGCCCCCCCGGCAATCATCACCTCGGCATCGCCATACTGGATTAAACGGAAAGCCTCGCCGATGGCATGGGCCGCGGAAGCACACGCGGTCACCGCCGCCAGATTCGGTCCCTGGGCCCCGGTGAAGATCGACACTTGCCCGGAAGCCATATCCGGGATGATCATCGGGATAAAAAAGGGACTGACCCGGCGCGGCCCTTTTTCCAATAACCGCCGGGTTTGTTCCTCCAAGGTCTTCAGGCCACCGATCCCGGAACCGATGACCACACCGACCTGGTGGGCATTTTCTTCGGTGATCTTGAGTTGACTGTCGGTCAATGCTTGTTGGGCAGCCACAACTGCAAACTGGGTGAAACGGTCCATGTGGCGCACATCTTTTTTCTCAAAATACGCGGTCGGGTCAAAGTCCTTGATTTCGGCCGCGATCTTCGTCTGAAACTCCGACGTATCGAAGGACTCCACCAGAGAAACGCCGGATTTACCGTTGATGATATTCGTCCAAAAGGTGTTCACGTCAAGACCAAGGGCGGAGATGACACCCAGCCCGGTGACAACAACTCTTCTGCGCATTTGGCCACCTCATTTCCGTACAAGTTCCACACTTATAAAATACCCCACCGTAACGGCGGGGAAAAACAAAGATCAGACCTTTTTGTGGTAAGTCCCGAGAAGCTCCCGGGACTATTTATTTATTGCGCATTCTCTTTAATGTATTTCACCGCATCACCAACGGTCGAAATCTTTTCGGCATCTTCGTCCGGAATCTCGGTCTCAAAAGCTTCTTCAAAGGCCATAATCAACTCGACGATGTCCAAGGAATCGGCACCCAAATCATCGACAAAAGAGGCATTCATGGTTACCTCTTCCTCATCCACACCCAATTGTTCAACTACTATCTCTTTTACTTTTTCAAAGATCTTTTCCAACCCTGCTTCACCTCCTTCCAACGCTTCCTCAATTCTATCTAATTTAAACTTGAATCAAACTTGGAATCGTTCTGCCGCCATAACCGGAAATGTTACATCACCATTCCACCGTCAACGTTGAGAACCTGTCCGGTAATGTAGTCCGCATCGGAAGAGGCTAAAAAGACGACCGCTTTGGCCACATCTTCCGGCAGCCCCAGCCGGGAAAGGGGAATCTGCTTTTCCAACTCGGCTTTCACCTTATCCGGTAGGACGTCGGTCATCTGGGATTTGATAAAACCCGGGGCCACGGCGTTGGCCCGAATCCCGCGGGAACCCAACTCCTTGGCAACCGATTTGGTGAAAGCAATTACCCCCGCTTTCGAAGCGGCATAGTTTGCTTGTCCCACATTACCAATCTCACCAATAATCGACGCAATATTGATAATTTTCCCGGTTTTCCTTTTAATCATAGGTTTAATTACCGCTTTCGTCAAGTTAAAAGTGCCGGTTAGATTAATCTGGATCACTTTTTCCCAGTCTTCCGGAGGCATGCGTAGTAATAGATTATCCCTGGTAATACCGGCATTATTCACGAGAATATCAACTTGTCCAAAATGTTCAAGCGTTTGGTCCACCATTTGCTGCGCTCCGTCAAAGCTGGCCACATCGCCTGTGAGCGCCAGAACTTCATAACCGGTTTGCCGCAGCTCGGTGGCGGTCTCGTGGACAGCAGGCAGCAGATCGACCAGGACGACTTTGGCTCCCTCCCGCGCCAACGCTTCCGCAATCGCGCGTCCAATCCCACGGGCTGCTCCGGTAACGATTGCCACTTCCTGAGCCAACTTCATATTACTAAACCTCCCCTACTTTTGCAAGTATTTTTTTATCTCCTCCGCCTCCCGGAGGGAAATGACCTTCGCTCCCTCTTCGGTCTTTTTCACCAGACCGGAAAGGACCTTCCCGCCCAGTTCTAAGAAGAGATCGCAACCGGACGCCAGCAAGTAACGGGTTGTCGCTTCCCACTGTACCGGCGAATAGATCTGCTTTTCCAGCAAGGCAGGGAGCTCCGCCGCCACGGTCACCGGTTGCGCCGTTACGTTGGAGATGAGCGGTGTTCTGATCGGCAAGAAGTCCGTGCGCGCCAGATCCTCCCGGAAACGCTCCGCCGCCGGTGCCATGATCCGGGAATGGAAAGCACCTTGGACAGCCAGGGGAATTGCTTTGCCGACTTTGTCTTCCGCAATCCGCGCCACCAACTGCTCGACCAACCGTTTTTCTCCAGAAACCACAACCTGACTCGGCGAGTTAAAGTTGGCCAACTGGATAAGGCCATCATTCGCCAGTTCGGCAACCAGCGCTTCCAGTTGGGCCCGGGGGTAATTAACGATTGCCGCCATGCCTCCCGGGACGGGAACGGCCGCCATATACGCAGCCCGCTTTTGGACCAGCTTTAGGGCATCGGGAAAAGAAAGAGTTCCGGCGGCAACTAAAGCGGCATATTCACCAAGACTGTGGCCGGCGACCCAAGCCGGGGTCACCCCCTCCGCGGTCAAAAGACGGTAAATAATGTATTCCACCGTTAAAATCGCCGGTTGAGCGATGCGGGTTTTGGTCAACTCGGTTAAAGGCCCTTCAAAGCAAAACTGACGCAACGGAAAACCCAGCACTTCCTCGGCTTCGGCAAAGATGGAACGGGCCAGGGCAAATTCTTCGTATAACGAGAAACCCATGCCCACATACTGACTGCCTTGTCCCGGAAAAAGAAACGCAATTTTCTCCGCCATCGAACGCCTCCTTGTTACCGTAGGCTTTTAAGCCAATGATGAACGGATTTTTCCAATAATATCCTGTTGCACCGCATTGGCCGCCGCTTTGATCGCATTTTTAAACGCCTTCGCGTCGGACCGGCCATGACTGATCATGCTTACTCCTTTAACACCCAGTAAGGGGGCCCCACCATACTCCGTATAGTCAAAACTGGCTTTCAACTTTTTCAAACTGGGTTTGCCCGCTAAAGCGCCCAGTTTGGTCACGGGTGATTTTAACAGCGCCTCTTTCATCTTCTGGAAAAGAGCAGCGGCCATTCCTTCCGCGAATTTGAGAATAATATTACCAACAAAACCATCGCAGACGACGACATCGGCAACCCCCATTAAAAGATCTTTACCCTCAACGTTACCGATAAAATCAAGGCCACTCGCCTTCAGGAGTTGGTGTGCCTCAAGTACCAGCTTGTTCCCCTTGGTTTCTTCTTCGCCGATACTCAGCAGGCCAACTTTGGCGCGGTCGATACCCAAGACCGCCGAAGCGTAAATGGTTCCCATCATCCCAAATTGGACCAGGTCTTCCGGATCGTTCTCCGCATTGGCACCGGCGTCAAGTAAAACCGTAACCCCCTTCACCGTGGGCAAAGGAATAGCAATGGCCGGCCGGGAGATTCCCGGAATCCGCCCTAAAATAAACAGGGAGGCGGTCATCGACGCTCCGGTATTGCCGGCGGAGATCACCGCCGCGGCTTCCCCGTTTTTTACCAGTTGATTGGCAACCACAATTGAGGAATCCCGTTTCTTCCGCACCGCCATCGCCGGATGATCCGTAAACTCGACAACTTCCCGTGCATCCTTGATCGTAATTAAATCCGACGGGTAATCTTTATATTGTTCCAGTTCCCGGCTGATCTCCTCGCTGCGCCCTACCAGCACCGTAGCGATCTGCGCTTCTTTCGCCGCCAGCACACAACCGAGAACGGCTTGTTGCGGCGCATAATCACCACCCATCGCATCCACTGCAATCCGCAAATTAACACCTCCTCCTAGTACAAACCCTTAAAAAGAGTATAGCAAAGAAAAAAGCGGGAGTAAAGTAATAAATACGCAATTATAACCGCTGACTTGCTTTTCATTCTATGAAATATTATTTTCCATTCCCTGTTTTATGCCCTTAAATTGCGGGAAAAAGAAAAAAGGTCGTGAAAGACCTTTTCTTTATTTATTAATTGTGGCCCGGTTTAACCTTAGGCTTCCACTTCCATTACTTTTCGTCCCCGGTACGAACCGCAACTGGGGCAGGCATGGTGCGGCAAGCGCGGCGCCTGACATTGATCGCAACGGGACAAAGTAACCAGTTTCAATTTCCAATGGGTCCGGCGTAAGCGTCCGCGGGTTCTGGTGCTCCTTTTTTTAGGATTAGCCATCATCTCCACCTCCTTTGTCTGGCTTCCATTTCAACAACATCGCTAATCTCGGGTCGAAGCTTTCGGTCTCACAGTTACAGTTCTCGATGTTCAAGTTTGTTCCGCAAACCGAACATAACCCGCGACAATTTGGGGTACAAAGAACCTTCAGCGGCATTTGCAGGAGAATTGCTTCAACGAGCGTCACCGAAAGATCCAGTTCGTCGCCGGTAAAACTCCGCGCCTCTTCTTCCTGGTGGGCAGTGGCTTCCGGCAGGAAAAGTTCGTTAAACGCTGTCTCCAATGGCAGCTGAACCTTTTCCAAACAACGGTCGCAATCTAACCGGAAACGACCGCCCGTCTTGCCGTTTACTTGATAACCCCTTACTACGTTGGTTACTTCGAGTTGAAGCCACCAGGGATTAACGAACTCCAGTAACCGGCCACCCTCCCATTCCAGATCGGCAAGGGTAATCTGGTCGCGAATCTCCAGCGTTGACCCGGGTGAATCTTTGATCGAAGCAAGATCCACCTTATAAATGGGTTTCATGGTCAAACTCACCTCTGTATTATAAACGAGCAAGAATCGGTTGTCAATTTAAAGAAACAAGTGCTTTTACCCATCGCTTCTATTTTCCTTTTCTACTGGGCCGGGAGGAAAAGACCAGCCACCCCAACCAACCCAAGGACGATCAGGATGACCCGGTTTGTTCTCCGCTCCTTCTCCAACTCGGTTTGAAGATTTTCCATGGCCATCTGTTGTTCTTCCTGTTGCGTTTCCACCGCAGAAAGCTGGGCCGCCAAACGGTTTTTTTCCTCAATAAGCTGAGTAACCTGTTTACGCAGGGCATTCAGTTCCGCATTCAGGGCTTGCACCTCAGCAGTGTTTTTGGTCTGGTCTTCGGCCAGGATAATACGGCCTTGTTCAAGCTGGACGAGTCTTGCCTCCAACTCCTTATCTTTCAGGGCTAAAAGCACCAGTTCGTTCTGGAACTCATTGGAAAGCTTCCGAAGTAAAGCCACATCATCCTGTCCCCCGCGGGCGCCGCCTTCCCCGAAGTCCGTCAACAGCTGGGCAACGACCATGGCGAAAGTGTAGCGGTCAACCGGGTTATTGCCACGGAAGGTCCCATCGTCATAGAGTTCAAGGTAGCCGTTTTCCACCAGTTTTTTCACCGCTTGGTACGCCCAGTCCGGCACATCCGAATAGACGCGGCTTTGCCCCAAGGCCGGCACCGCCACCAACAAGATACTCAAGCCCAGAACCACCATGGTCCGCCACTTTTTACTGGTCAACCTTGATGGTGTCAATCCGCACCCCCCCCTGTTCATTAATGGTTATTTTCAAGCCTTCAACCTGGTAGTAAGGGATCTTCGCCACTGTACTTTGGAGCGTCAGTGCCGTCGGCTTCAGTACAGCCTCGCCCGATTCTTTCCCCAGTTGAATATAGACCGTGGCCAGGGTCGAGCTGACCATGGGCGCCGTTTGCCGTTGGCCGCCAATCTGCGCAATGACCCCGGTGTTACTGTCGATCGTACCCGGTTGCCAAGGAACCGTCTTCTGGTCCTCCACAAAGAATAAACCTCTTGATACCCTAATTATCTCCATTAATTCCGGATTATACGTGAAATCAAAGACGGCTCCGGTTAACATCGGCAGGTTTTCAACCCGGACCTCAACGGGAAGCAACTCCCCGGCTTGCACCGGTTTTAAAGGAACCAAGCGAATCTTCGGCACCAAATACGGCAGCTGTACGCCGGCAATGTACATCACCGGTTTGGTCGAGTTCGATTCAAACTGGACCCCAAAGTAGGAGCGTTTCCCGATTCCTTCCGGCAACAGATACCAGGTAAGCTGGTATTCTTCCCCGGCTTTCAAATTACCAATGTAGCGGTGGAGAATCTCCTTGGGTGCCGGCTGCATCCCTTCACCCAACTGCAAACTGCCAATCACCCCGTAGGCCTCCGATTCCCCGGTGTTCTTGATCACCGCCGTCACCGGGTACGGAACCGGCGTTAATTGTTCGTCCACCACTTTTAACCCCGGTGGCGGACTGACCTTTAAAGTTAATTCGGCCGGTTTCAGCACCCGGACACTTCTTTCCACCTTGTTTTCGGGCACGTTGATCGCCGAAGCCACCACCGAAAAGGGGGCCAGGGTACCAAAGACCGTGCCCGTTGGCTTAACCTGCCAGTGTAACTGGGTTACTTCGCCCGGGTCCAGCTTCCCAATATAAACGTCGATGGGTCTTTCGCCCGCAATCCGTAGGGCCGGCGGTAAGTTCAAGCGGGCCCGTACACTCATGGCGGGCGCTACCCCGGTATTCTGGATGTAAGCCACCACCGAAAAGGGCTCCACCTCATCGGAGTAGACGACCTGTGCC
Organism: Bacillota bacterium; assembly: GCA_012727425.1. Taxonomy (GTDB): domain Bacteria; phylum Bacillota; class UBA4882; order UBA10575; family UBA10575; genus Capillibacterium. The sequence continues at coordinate 3,587 of JAAYHQ010000033.1, read as the reverse complement.
GGCGAACTAACCCCCAACTGGAGTTGGCCGGGGACAACGGTTACCCCGCCCAGCCCGTAATAAAGAACATAAGTCTTGCTGCCGGCGGCCGGGATCGTAACCGGTTGCCAAAGGTAAACGGCAGCGCTGTCCAATTCAAACTCACCCGCCCGCGTAAAATCCCGGTCTGGAACCAAGGGCGGCTCCCAGTGGTGATCAGCCACGCTCCCCCAGTTGGTAAAGAACAGGAGATCCGGAGGCGTTGCTTCGCGCCCTTTCAAGGTCCCCTGGGCAATTACCTTGGGGTCGGTCAACGTATCAAAGGCCTGCCAGAACTCGGGCAGGCGTTCCCGATCAAAGACCGCGTCCGTTTGCACCGCTGTTTCCCCGATCCGGAACGGAGCCCCGTCATTCTCCCCCAACATGGTATCGACCACAACCCGCAGACCGATCTCGTGGGGAATTTGGTCCCGGTTCACAATGGAATATTTGATTTTGGCGGTGTCCGGATAACCGGTGGTTGTGCTTTCCACGATCGAAATCTCCTGGATCACCTCAACCGCACCATAACGGCAGGTCATCGTGATACTTTCGGTGGTACTGTCCCAGGACGGACCACTGACAATCGTCCCGTATTCGCCGGTCCCCCCGGAACGCCGCCGCGTTTTTCCGCCAAATATGTAGTTCTGCCCATCAATCCGAATGGTGGTGAAGGAGGTCCATGGCATCTCGTAACCATAGATTAAGGGTTTCTCCTCGTCTCCGGTGCGAAGCGGATCGCCACCGGTGACCTTAACGCCGAAACGGCCGGTGGCATCGGTGGAATTATTCACGGCCACCGCGATGAATTCGTTCTCTAAAATTAAGCGTTCCGGATCCCGGTAGAGCGACGCCGGAACCGTTGCTTGGGAACCAGTCCCCACCGTGGCCTCCCCGTCGCTGCCCGTCGGATAAACCATCGGGCCCTGGGCTTGCAGGGTAACGGCAATCGTCAAAATGGCCAGCCCGATGAGCAAGCAAAAAAACCATTTTTTCTTGTTTTTACTTAAGATCTTCAACTATGATCCTCCTTCCTCCATAGAAAGGTAGGCTGCTTCTCCCACAGCCACCGGTTCCACTTCATATCTTCCGTTCTCTTTATTGTAAAAATATCTGATTTCCATCTGGAGTTTATAGGGTTCAGAGGCCGGTTTGAAGTGCAACTGGCCTGATTTAATTAGGTTCCGGCTATGCTCATCCAAAATCCGGTGGCCGGAAGAAGCCAGCATCACCGGTTCTTTTAGGAAAGTCCCTTCCGGGGTCAGATAGACTTCCAGCAAAACCGTTCCTTCAATCCCCTGGTGTTCCGCATTCTTGGGAAAAGTAAAGCTGGGGATCGGGCCCACCATCCCGCTGGCCAGGCCTAAAGGCGGTAAGACCGGTGCGGAGGGGAGTTCCCCTTCGCTGGACGTTTCCCCGGCGTCGCCGACGGAGTCATTACCGGCCGGTTCCTCCGGCTCGCTGCCTTCGCCGGCAGAAGGAGCTTCGACTGCAACCTCCCCCGGTTCCGGCTTTGTTTCCCGAGGGGCCGGTTTCTCCTGGTGGATTTCTTCGATTTTGGTTGAAGGTTGCTCCGGGGAAGCGGCAGGTTGTTCCGTTACCGCCGACTTCTCCGCCGGTGGGGCCGGCGGTTTTGGGGTCACCGGCGGCCTGGGAGCGGTCCTCCCTTCCCGCCGGACCGGTTCAATCTCGACCAGGCGCGGCCGGATTAATGTGTATCCCAGCTCGTCGCCGCCCGCCCGCCAGTACCCACCGGTTTGGATCGTAAAAAGCAAAGCATGTAAGCCCACCGCCAGAAAAAAAGAAGCCGCTTTTCTCGTCAGATCTCCAGAGCGGTGTTTTTTCATCATGGAAAAACCTCCTAGTGAGCACCGGTGGACAGCGCTTAATTTTTCTTTTCCACCGCTAAAGCCGGCTGCGCAACACCGGCGTCGGTGATCGCATCCATGACCGCAATCAACCTTCCGTAGGTAACCCGGGTATCGGCATTAATCACAACCAATAAATTGGGATTGGCCGTCACCATTGTTGACAACCTTGCCGTCAATTGGGACAGGGAGATCTCGTTATCTTCAAAGAACACCTTTTCTTGGCGGTCGATGGTGACCATCACCCGCTGTTCTTCCAAAGACTCCGCCCGGTTGGAACTGGGCAATTCCACCGGAATCCCGGAAACCGCTGATTTAAAGGTGGTAAAGAGCATAAAAAAGAGCACGAGATAGAACATGACGTCAATCATAGGAACAATATTTAAACGGGGCAGCTCGGGCTTGCGCTGAAACATTCTCCTATTCACCTCGGTTCCCGTAGTTATCCAGAAACTCGCGGCCCATCTGGTTCATGATCTGGATTCGCTTTTGGATGATCGTATTGAACCAATGCTGTAAAAAAAGGGCGGGAATGGCGATGATTAACCCAAAAGCCGTGGTCAACAACGCTTCGGCAACACCCCCGCTCAACTGGGCCGGAGAGGCCAAGCCCTGTAATGCCCCCAAGACATTAAGGCTACTGATAATCCCGGTCACTGTTCCCAACAAACCAAGCAACGGTGCCGCGGTAATGATGACATTGAGTAAACCCAGCCCCCGTTCCATCTTGCCAATCTCGACTTCCCCGGCTTCACGCAGGGCAACCTCCACTTCGATCCGGGGTTTTCCGTAATGCAGTAAAGCCGCTTGGTACATCCGCGCCACCGGCTGGTTAATTTTTTGTAAATATTGGATGGCTTCCAGAGGAGCATTCTTCTCCATCAGGCGGAAAACGATTCTCCTAATTTCATCCATGTCGCCCCGCTGACTCAGGAAAAACCAAAGCCGTTCAATGGTGATCGCCAAAACCATAATTGAACAAAGCAATAAAGGAAACATCACCGGACCGCCACTTAAGAACAGTTGCCACATTTTATTCTCCTCCTCAGCGCTTTTTCTCATCCATATTCCGGTTGAATGTTTTTTAGGTGAAATCCGTTGCTAAAACCAAAATTCAACAGGTTGCTTTATCTTTAGAGTTTCGCTGAGCAACATTAAATTCCTGCCGTTATCAAACGGAGGAACAATATTCCAACAAACACTATTTCTCTTTCCCTCTGCGAAAGCATTACGCCGGTTCATGCCCTTTGGCAACCGACGGGGCGGCTATCTTGCTTACCTCATGATATTATAACAGAGTATGAACAACGGTAAAAAAAGAGCGGAGGTCGCCCTCCGCCCCAAACGAAAATGATTTGCCCATCAACTTCCCGTGGCAGTCTCGATTTTTATCCAACCTCTTACACCACCTCAAACCGGACCGTTTTTTCCCCCACCGACTGGGAACGGACCGTTACACTGATCACCCCTGGTTCATTGCGGGTCTCCACCCAAAAGGCAATCGCCCCTCCTTTAAGCACTACGGTCGACGGTCCTTGGATCCGGCCGGGGCCTTCTACTTCCAATTGGATGATCTCGTCAAGGAAAGGAAGTAAATTACCGCACTGGTCTAATATTTTGACCACAACCCGGGTTGCATCTTTCTGCGCGGCCGTTAAAACCAGATCATCGGCGGAAACTGACAAAACGGTGGGCACCGGG